>JBGAMO010000068.1:0-24235 GCA_044222845.1 Phycisphaerales bacterium | reverse complement strand
CGCACGCACCCGACGATGGACATCGGCCAATTCGGATTGTGCGGATTCCATTAGCGAAGCCGATCGGACTGCTGCCGCAAACGGTGCCGGGAGGGCAGTCGGTCCCGGACTCGAATCGCAGTCGGGCCACATCGGCCGAAACTGCCGGCCGAAAATGGACAGTCGCCGCGCCGGCCCATTCGTTCCTTGGTGATTGCCGCCTCGCCCAGGTTGGACGCGGACGTTCGAGTGAAACTCCGAAGGGACCACGCCGCCCGGCCACAGGTTCGTCGCCCACGCTCCACGTGTTTGGTATGAGCCGGGATCGATCTCGCAAATCCAGGGCTCGGTCTGGGGCGGGGGCGGTGCAGGTTCCTCGGCCGCTACGACGCCGCTTTGGGTCAGTTGCTCGGCGGTCGCGGTGATCGCTCAAGGGGCGAGTATGGATATCGAGCAAATGGGGACAAGGCGAGTGAATTTCACAGTGATGTTCCTCCTGGTTCGGGCGACCAATTGTGCCGGCGCGGGCTTGTTGGCATTCGCGGCCGCGGCGTCGCTCGGGGGTTCGTCGCCTTCTACTGCAGATTGACGAGAACGAGTACCATCCCCGACTCCGGGTCCGTGCCCGTCATGGCTTTTCCGATGACCGCGCCGGGGGCCCTCGCTTCGTTTGTGACCTTCATCGCGTGGCCGGGCCGGGCGCCCGACGTTGTCAGCCGGTCACCCGGCTCGATCACGCCCGCCGACGGATCGGCGAAGACCCACACTCGCCCGGTCATCGCAACGGGATGCTCGCCGTCGATGGATGGGCTGGGGTTGCCCTGGCCGAGAATGACGCCCGCATCAAGCCCGTTGGCCCCGCTGATCACTCCGGCGACCTTTCGGTCGTAGGCCGTTGTCGCGACCATGGGTTTACCGGGGTTTGTGGGATCGATCGACACAACCATCCCGGGCGCCGGCCGGGTTGCCATCGAGGCCGACGCGGCCACCGGGGCGGCGACGTCGAACTTCTCCGCAAGGTCGGCGCCGCGAATCGTGAGCATGCGGCAGGACAGGTCCAGGACTTCGGTGCGGCCATCGGCGCGGACGCGCAGCGCCTCATCAGGTCCTGCGACGTTGGCGCGGATGAGGTCCAACGTTCCGTCGCTGTTCATGAAGTTGAGCCACACGGTCGCCAGGTCATTGCCCACCGTGGTCGCACCAAACCGCGCGCTCGAGAAGTTGGAGTTGAAAGGCTGGTGCACGTGTAACCGTGAGAGTTGAGGCGTTGGGAGCCCGATGGCCACCCGGATCGGCGCCTCGCCGTTCACGTGCTGCACGACAAACTCGGTGCTGGCTCCGCTGTCACAACGAAGCATGTCGAACGTCGAGGGGGTGGACGAGTGCCGGTAGTTGATCCATACGGTCGGGTCCGCGCCGCTGTTTCCATGCAGGAATCTCGCCACCGCGGCGCCCGTGCTCGAACTGCTCTGAAACGCGTCGAGCAGCGCAAGAGGCGACCGTTCGCGGTTCATGGCCAAACCGCCGCTTGAGACGAGGTTGCCCGTCACGGGGATGATCTGCGAACCGGAGGTGTCCCCGTACCGCAGTTGCGTGGCGACCATGGCGTACGGGGTCGCCGTCACCTTCTGCCTCGGCAACATCTCGGTCCCCGCGTACGTGACCGTCCACCACCGATCGGACGCATTGAACGAACCGGGCGTCACGGGCACGGGCGCGGAGAACCGCCCTTCGACCGTCTCGACGCCCGGAACGCTGATGGATTCGATCACCGTCCCGCCCGCCGCCGCGTCATAGATCGTGAAGACCAGCGTGTGCGTCCCGTTCGGCACGGGCAAGCCGTTCCGCCAGAACGCCCTGATAGGTCACGGTGCTCGTGCTGGATTGCGCCCGCGCAGTACCAGCCCAGAGGCTGAAGGATGCCGCCCCAAGAAGTACGAGTACCCGAATGTCCATGGCCGATTCTCCTGTAATGGACCCGATGAGGGAGTGGGCTGTTCGGGACGCTATCACGATCCGAGTCGGTGTCTGAACTCGGTGCGAGCGCCCCACTCCGTAGCGTACCCAGCAAGTCCTGTGCGTTTCGCCCGGAGCAGTAATCCCGTCGAAGAGCATGCGTTTATTCCTCTCTCATCTCGCGGCACGCCCGCCGAGATGTTTGTTGCTTGCGCTCGTCCTCGCCTTCGTGCGGCGTTCAAGGCAGGTAACTGCCGTAGTCGAAGGGCCCATGGGCGTGGGGCGATCCACGGTGCGAGTGAATGGCGGAGAGTGTGCTTCCCCGAAAGCGGACAAGACGGCGCGAGTCGTCCGACTCGCTGGCCGCCATCTCCTCACCCGCACCCCCCCGCTTCCCACGCCGCGAAAAAGGCGTCGACGTCGGCCGTCGGTGCCGCCGTCGGCGTTGACGTCGGCGTCACAGTTGCCGACTTCCCAGCGATCAAAGAAGAGGGAGATGTCGGCGCGTCGATGCCGCCGTCCTGGTTGAAGTCGGCGGGGCATTCGAGGCAGGGCGCAGACGGTGAGGGTGGCCGGCTCGCTGGTCACACTCCCGCAGGAGGAATGGACAACGACGTCATAGACGGCATGGTCAGGGTCGTCCCAACAGTGTTGGCTGGTGGCCGCGGAAGGGTTCGAGACGGCATCGAGCGGTACACCATCCTCCGCCATTGGTAGAGTGAATCGCGCCGTGCCTCGAACGACAACCGCCAACGTGTAGAAGTGCCGCCGCTGCACGTGAGTCCGCTCGCGGGTTGCGTCAGAAGAACCGGCGGTCCCGACAGAACCCACGCATCATTGATCGCCGTGGCGGCACACCTCCACCGACGAGCGAGCACCCTGTCGCTCGCGTCGGTGGACATCATGGCTCCCGATCGACCCTCCGGACCAACCCCGGTGATCCGTGTCCATCTCGTGCCATCAAACTCCCATGTGTCGTTGAATGGGACATCGCTGGTGTTGGCACCTCCGAACATGAACAGGGAGCCGCGCTCGGGTGAGTACGCCATGGCGGCCAGCCGGCGTGCCGGCGGGCGTAGCGCCGGTGGGATCGGCGCCTGGGACCAGTCAGCCCCGTCCCATTCCCAGGTTTCATTGGTCAATGTGCCGCTGGGGCCCGTTGCTCCCCCGAAAATCACCACGCGATGCCGGTGCGCGTCATAGGCCGCCGCCATATAACCCCGCGGGCTTGGCGATGACCGCGGAAGCCGCTCCACCCATGCGCTGGCCGCCGAGTTGAACTCCCAGGTATCGCCGCGGAAGCCGGATTGGTTTTCGCCGCCAAACAGAACGGTCCGATCAACAGACTCGTTGTAGACAAGCGCATGGACGTCACGCCCCGCCGGGCTCAGCCCCGTCGAAACTTCAACCCACGAAGCCCCGTCATATGACCATGTGTCAGCGGGGTAGGCGTTCGTGTAGCCGCCGAACAAGATCGATCGAGCGGCTACGCGGTCATACGCCAGCATGGCGTTGCGGCGGGGAGCGGGACCGGTGTTGGTGACGAACCCCCAACCCGATAGAGTGCCATCCACCTCAAAGGTGTCCGCGACATTGGTCGTCGTAAAGCCGCCGAAGAGCACCACTCGCTGGCGGACGGCGTCCAGGACCATCCCGCTCCCGCCCCGTGCACTCGGGAGCGTCAAACTGAGCCGCGTCCACGCCGGCGAATCGCATGATTGCCCGATCGCAGGACGCGCTGTGATGGCGTTGGCAGCGCCCGCCATGACGAGCGCCATCGATGTCCTCGCGAAGAGGGCGACACGACGGTCTCTGACGCTCGCGGCAAGATCTGATGGCGGTGTTGTGTCGCACGTTGTCTTTGTACAATACATCATTGGTGATGTCCTTGATTCAGCACGGTCGTACTCTGACGTGGGGCTTCTGTCGTGTCGTTGCGGGTGCTTTGTTCATGCCGCGAACGGAGTCTGCATGGTGCCATCGCCTCACCCGCACCCTCCCGCCTCCCACGCCGCGAAGAAGGCGTCGACATCAGCGCCGTCGGTGCCGCCGTCGGCGTTGACGTCGGCGTCGCAGTTGCCGACTTCCCAGCGATCAAAGAAGAGGGAGACGTCGGCGCCGTCGATACCGCCATCTTGGTTGAAGTCGGCGGGGCAGGCGAGGCAGGCGCAGACGTCCAATGTCGCCGCGGTGCTCGCCACCTCGCCGCACGGGTTGGAGACGATGCAGTCGTAAACGCCCGCATCCTGTGGGGATGCGTTCGCGATGGTGAGGGTGGTCGTCGTCGCGCCGCCGATCATGGACCCTTGCGAGGTCTCGCCGTCGCTGATCGAGGCCCCGTTGAAGCGCCAAGTGTACAAAAGATGACCCATACCGCTACCGCCGGCCTGGACCGTGAGGCTGACTTCCCCCCCGACGCACACGGAAGTTGACGATGGCTCGCCCAGAATCCGCGGCGAAACAAGGCAGGGCACGTGCGCAACGAACGCTTCCGTGTTCCCCGCCGGGTTGATGGCGCGGCCTACCACGTGGGTGCCGTCGCCGCTGATCTTCCTGGCCAGGGTGAGGCGCCAGCCCGAGAGGTTCACCCCGAACTGGCCCGAGAGAACCGCACCGAGTGACCGCATGCCGTTGGTCGAATCCCAGACAAACGCCTCTTGACCCGCCGCGGTTGTGCCGCGGCCCACGACGATGGTGCCGTCATCGGTGACGCCGGTGGCAAGGCTGTTGAACAGTCCGCCGGGAAGATCGCCCAGCGACATCCAGACGCCGTTCTCCCAGCGTCCCGCTTCGCCCTCGTTGCTCGCTTGCGAGGCCGCAGTGTTCACAACTCCCACGATGACGGACCCGTCCGCGTTCGCGTCGAACCCCTGGCTGAGAGCGAGCCCGCCGGGCAGATCTCCCATCCCGATCGCCGGCCCAGCCTCGAACCAGCGACACGCTTCGTACAGGGAGAATGCGGGCGATTCCTTCCAGCCCACAGCGACCCGTCCGTCCGACGATACGCCCAAGACGGCCGTGTTGCCCACGGGATCGAGCGGGGTGCTCCCCGCGCCGGCGTGTCGCAGGGCGCGGAGCTGAACTCCATTGGTGAACCAGCCGACACGCACGTTTCCGTCGAGGCTCACATCGGCGAGCGAGGATCCAGCGCTGTAGGACGTCGATGGATTGATGACCTGCAGGCCCCCGGTTCGCCAGATCACTCCGCGTACGTTCGGATACACACCGACGGTTCCTACGACGACGGCTCCATCGCCGCTCACTGCCGCCGCGAAGCCCTGCGAGTATCCAGACGGCTTGTCGAGAACGCTCGGTGCGCCGTCCCGCCACACGACGGGCTGCGACCCCGCGCTGTCGGACCCAAGGCCGACCACCGTTCGACCGTCAGCGCTGAGATTGTTCGCTTCGCTGTAAAATGCACCTCCCGCGAGATCGCCGAGAGGAACGAAGGAAGCGGTTTGAGCCAACGAGTTCCACGACGCGACCATGGTGCTGACGATCGCCCACGATGAGAAGCTTCGCCGTCCGCTGAGCATCGTGCGGCGCTCCGAGTTCAATTTCATGCTCCGTCCCTCTTGCTGATGGTTCCCATACATGCGAGATGCGCGGTGATCCAGATGCCCGGAAGCAGGCAATCCCAGGTGCCTCCCGTGCACAGACAACCTGCATACGTTGATGCCGCCCTCGCCCCGCCACATACCCGCGACTTTTCGTTCCCGATGTTCGCCACCAACCCCAGCCCGACCCCCGGCAGCACCGCGAGCCTGGTCAACGCCCGCGGCCGCACGGCTGACAACGAGCGGGAGGGGTTGATTCCCCGCGTCTGTGAAGTGCTCAGGACCATCGCGCAGGGGTGGGCGGCCCACAGGCGCTCGGGCGGCACGCCCGCTATCGAACTGGTGAGCGAAACCTACGTCAATGTGTTCGGAATAGAGCCGATGCTTCGCGCGCCCAGCCGACCTTGAGGCCGCGCAGTGCGTTCACCCGCACCCCCCCGCCTCCCACGCCGCGAAGAAGGCGTCGACATCAGCCCCGTCGGTGCCGCCGTCGGCGTTGACGTCGGCGTCGCAGTTGCCGATCTCCCAGGCGCCGAAGAAGGCGTCCACGTCGGCCCCGTCGATCCCGCCATCCTGGTTGAAGTCCGCCGCGCATTCCAGGCACATGCACACCGTGACCGCCGCGGTCGTGCTGGTGATGCTGCCGCACGCATCCGAGACCACGCAGTCGTATCCGCCCATGTCGGCCTTCTCGACACCCGTGATCGTCAGCACCGGGCTCGATGCTCCGGTGATCCATCCGCCGTTGCCCGTTCCGCCGTCGGACAGCGGTATCGTGTTCCGACGCCACACGAAGTCCATCGGCAGGTCGCTCAACGCTTCAACGCCGAGCGTGATCGATCCGCCCACGCACGCCCCCGAATCCGCGGGCTCGGTCAGGAGCGAAGGACCGACGGTCCACAACGCCCAGTTCCCGGCCGCAAGCCCCCCCGCTTCGTCGAATTCTCCACCCACGAACAGCCCGCCCTTGTACGGAACCAGTGTCTGTACGTTTCCTCCGATGAACCCATCCCCCAGCCGGGACCAGGCGGTGCCATCCCATCGCCACGCGCCGCCCCCGCCGACGATCAGCGTGCCGGCATATTCGGTCAGCGCCCAGATGTTCGAGGGCTCGGGCATCCCGTCGCCGACGGCGGACCATGAGGCCCCGTCCCAGCGCGCGAGGTTGTCCGCAACCGCTCCCAGGTCAGAGAGGAACACTCCGCCCGCGTACAGCGATCCCTCGTAGGCACACATCGCCGCGACGAACGAGTACCGCCATTCTCCATCTTGGCCGACGATGCCCGGGCCCAGTCCGTGCCAGGCCGATCCATTCCACGCCGCGACCTTGCCCACTTCTTCGTACGATTCCAGCCACTGGAACAGGCCGCCCGCCGCGAGTTCGCCGTTGAACGGTGTCATCGCCAGGATCGGCCAGCCCAGCATGTGCCCCGCGTGGACATGCCATCGGTTCCCATCCCACCGCGCGAACGGACCATCGTGCGCCAGCTCCCATCCCGCGGCGTACAGCGAGCCGCCGTACACCGCGAGCGAGAGGACCTTTCCGCCGAGGCCGCCTCCCATCGATCGCCACGCGCTGCCATCCCACGCCGCGACATTCGGTCCGGACACCGATCCCGCGGACTCGAACAGCCCCCCCGCGATCAGCGCTCCGCCGTGCACGGCGAGCGCATACACACCGCGGTCCTCGGCGCTGCCGAACATTCCAGTCCCCAGCGCGCTCCAATGCACTCCGTCCCACGCGGCGATGCAGTTGACAGTCTGCGTCCCCGCGTGCGTGAAGTTGCCGCCCACCACCAGCACCTCCGGCTCCGGCCCGGGCCCGTCGCGGTCCCACGGCATCGCGCACCGCGCCACGCCGTCGAGGGCAAGGTCGGGATATGTTGACCAGCGGCCATCGCACGGCACAACCACGCGCGGCCCAGCCCCCGCGTCGAATCCGATCACCTGCGCCCGCGTGCCTGCCGCCGGTACGCCCGCGAGGATCAGCGAGGTCAATACCCGCCCCAACATGCACGTGCGTCCCATGAGCGCCTCCAGTGTTGAGTGCCGCCGGGGACGTCCGTACGCCTCCCGGTGCACTCACTCAAGGCTGTCGCGCTTCGTTCCTCCACAGGGAAGCTTCCCCGATCTGTGAGGCGTGTTCGCACCGCGCTGCCGGTCCCGCCGCCCGAACAGAACCTCGGCGTGGCGGGACTCGTGGTCATGTCGCCCAGAGCATTGTGCGGGTGCTTCTCGCCCTGGTGCGCCGCGCGATCTCAGAGCGGGCTCGGCATTCAGTCCGATGGGGTGTGCCCATTGTCTTGGGCACTAATTTCCAACGCCGAAACTGCCCTTCAATTCAGGTTTTCTGGGCGGTCGTACGCCTTAGGCCTTCACTTTGCCACTGTGCCACTTCTACTCAAGCAGCTGCCCGAATCCGTGGGCACAACTGTCCGATCCCGCGGCAGCCGCCCCCGGCTCACCCGCACCCCCCCGCTTCCCACGCCGCGAAGAAGGCGTCGACATCGGCGCCGTCGGTGCCGCCGTCGGCGTTGACATCGGCGTCGCAGTTGCCGACTTCCCAGCGATCGAAGAAGTAGGAGACATCGGTGCCGTCGATTCCGCCATCCTGGTTGAAGTCGGCGGGGCAGGCGAGGCAGGCGCAGACGGTGAGTGTGGCGGGTTGGGTGGTGACGGAACCGCAGGAGTTGCTGATGACGACGTCGTAGTCGCCTTCATCCGACTCCGCGGCGTTGGTGATCACGAGGGTCGGGGTGGTGGCGCCGGATATCTGGGAGCCGACCGGAGTCTCGCCGTCCTGGAGCACCAGTCCATCGCGGCGCCATTGATACGAGAGCGGTGCGCCGCCCGTGCCAAGAGCCTCGAACTGCGCGCTGCCGCCGACGCACGTCGTGATGTCCTGGGCGTTGGAGCCGATCGCGGGCGGGCGCTTGATGGCCAGTTCCCATGTGTCGCCGAGGTTTCCGCTAGGGAGAGCGCCGCCGAAGAGAACGATGCGGTCGCGGCCCAGATCATGGGCCATCGTGCCGGCGACCCGCGGGCCGGGGCCGCGGGCCGAAGTCTTCCGCCAACCTTCGGGCGTTCGCGCCCAGAGCGAATCATCGGCAACGTACGTCACGCCGTCGTGCCGCGGCGTTCCGCCGTAGAGCAGCGGCGTATCGGTGATCCGATCCACGGTGTCGAAG
Source organism: Phycisphaerales bacterium (assembly GCA_044222845.1). GTDB lineage: Bacteria > Planctomycetota > Phycisphaerae > Phycisphaerales > UBA1924 > UBA2402. The sequence goes on along the minus strand of JBGAMO010000068.1, from coordinate 15,555 downwards.
GCGTGCCAGCGCGGCGCGGGGGCGCTCGCGTTCCGCCGCGTCCAGACACCACCGGTGTTGAGTTCCCATTGGTCACCCAGCGGCACGAGGATGGTGAAGTAGCCACCGAACAGTTCGATCGCGCCGTCACCGCGAATCCAAGCGGCGGCATCAAGCCGGGGTTGGCAGGGCATCGAGGGCCGCTGCGTCCACGTGGATCCGTTCCACACCCACACGTCATCCACCCCTCCTCTGCCCGAGGATTCGTCGTACCCCGTGAAGAGGTACGTGAGGTTCTCTACCGGGCGGTACAACAGCACGTGATTCGATCGGCGCGGCGCGGTCGAAGTGCGCAGCGACCAGGCGGACCCGTTCCATTCCCACGTGTCGCGGCCGCGCTGATTGCTCCCGAGGTATCCACCGGTCAGAATCGCGACGCCTCGCTGCTCATCGAATACCAAAGGGCTCTCCAAGCGTGCACTTGGACCCGTCACGGGGCGAGACGTCCACGCGACCCCGTCCCACGTCCAGGTATCCGATCGGCGGCCGGATTCCGAGTTGACCGTGGTGCCGCCGAAGAGGACCGTGTTCCCGCGGACCGGGTCAAAGGCCATCCCATACCCGTAGCGCGGCGCCGGGCCGGTCGTGCTCATAAGGGTCCAGGTGCCGATGCACTCCTGCGCCCGGACGGTCATGGGCGCGGGGTCGGTGGTGATCGATCCGCACATCGACGACGAGACGACGCAGTCATACACGCCGGCATCGCCGGGCTCGACCAGGGAGATGGAGAGCGTCGGGGCCGTAGTGCCCGAGAATCGCCCGCCATCACTCAACGGGGCACCGTCCTTGCGCCATTGGTAGGTGAACGTCCCGACGCCGAACGCCTCGACGGTGAACGTGGCGGTTTCGCCGATGCCCCACAGGAGCGCTTCGGGCTGTGTCTTGATATTGAAGACTGCGGGTTGCGGATGGTGGTAAACCGTCCCGGGGTCGCCGGGCTGGAAGCCAGCGCCGCCATTGACGGAGATCTGCGAGGGAGCGAACGCGGAGCGATCGCAGGCGTAGATTGAAATGCGCCCGCCCGCGCCGCCGCCGGCGGGGTTGTTGCCGTTGCCGCCGTTGGCGGTGACGGATCCGGTCCCGGCGAGCGTGCCGGCCATGATGAGAACGCTGCCCCCGGAGCCGCCCCCATCGGTGAGGCCCCCGGGGGTGTTCTGCCCGTTGGCGTTGATCCGTCCATCGAGTTGCAGCACGCCGCCGACGCGAAGGACGCAGGCGCCCCCGCCGTTGCCGCCGCGGGAGTTGCCTTCGGAGCCCCTGAACATCGGCAGGATGTCGGACCCGTAGGCCGGTCCGCGGCGGGGATTGCAGGAGCCCCGCCCACCGGCGCCGCCGTAACCGCCGCCGCTGCCGGGGAAGCACGCGGCGATATCGCCGGTGCCCGGGCCGGTATCGGACCCGCTCACCTGCCAGTTGTATCCTCTGGAAGAGACATCGATGCTGCTCGCGACCAGTGAGCCGCTGGCGCCCTGAATGCGTGCATCCTGCGTGACGGTCAGGCGCATGCCCTCCACGAAACCCGTCACGAAGGCGTTGGCGTGCGTCACGATGCCCGGGGCGTTGCCGGCGCTGCCCTCGACCACGAGAGAACGGATGGTGTGTTCGCCATTCACCGTGAGCGTGGTGCCGCGGACGATGATGTCGGCGGTGACGAGGGGTACGGGAGCGCCCCCACCCGTCGGTGTGACGGTTATCTGACCAGGGCTGAGCGTCTGCGGGCTGGTGATGAGGACAGTTTGCGAGTTGGCGGTTCCCGCGACAATGAGCAGCAACCCGATATACGGCGTCAACAGACTCCGGAGATTATTCATCATTGAGCATCCTCTCGATTCGCTGAGTGTCCTTTGAAACCGGTGTCGCGCAACCAATCCGGTCTCGCACGCTGACGATGTATGCGCACACGTCAGCGTGCACCAACCCAATCTCTCGATGTTCCTTGTGCAATAGATCTCTCTACTTTGACACCCTTCCCAAACGACCTCCTGCGGTGCGCGGTGCCGCGCATCGGCTTGATTCACTTGAAACCAAGTGTGACGAACGCGGCGATAACGCGGCGCTGGTCACCCGCACCCCCCCGCTTCCCACGCCGCGAAGAACGTGTCGAAGTCGGCTCCGTCGGTGCCGCCGTCGGCGTTGACATCGGCGTCGCAGTGGCCGACTTCCCAGCGATCAAAGAAGAGGGAGACGTCGGCGCCGTCAATGCCGCCATCCTGGTTGAAGTCGGCGGAGCAAGCGAGGCAGGCGCACAGGGAAAGCACGGCGGACTGGCTGAGGGCCGAGCCGCAGGAGTTGGTGACGAGGCAGTCGTAGGAAGCGATGTCTTGCTGCTGCAGGTTATCGAGTACGAGGTTCGCCGTGGACGCGGTGGGATTGGCGGCGGTGTCGATGGGTGTTCCGTCTTTGCGCCAGCGGTACGACAACTCGGCTTGCCCGCTCGCCGACACTGAGAAGGTCTGGCTTCCTGATACGCACGCCACGGCGGATTCCGGCTGCGCGGTCACGTTGGGCGCGGCGTCGAAGTTGTCAAGTTGGATGCGGAAGCCGTTGCGGTCGGTCCCGACGAGCACGTGGCCATCCGCGCTCAGGCCGGTGACGCCGTTGGTCAGCGGATTCGCCAGCCCCACGAGACTCACGCCCGCGGCCTGGATCACGCAGGTGACATCGATCAGGCGCTCGTCGGCGGTCCAGAGGACGGTGCGGTTGACGCCGTTCCCGAACACCCTGCCGCCGACGACCAGCCCGTCATCGCTGACGGCGGTCGCTTCCGAATCCGTAGAACCGGGGAGCAACGGGAGAGCGACCATCCCTGTGTGCGGAGTCCATCGGAAGGCTCGGAAGTTGGTCCCCGATGCGGTGAACGAACGACCGACCACCACCGTTCCCGAAGCGTCGACGGCGGCGGCGGCGCTTTGCTGCATTCCCGGGAGGAACCCGAGCAACTGCCGGGGCGAGCCTGCCACCCACCGCACGGCCTGGTCGAGCGGGTAGGTGATTCGGCCCACGATCACGGTGCCGTCCGCGTTGCAAGCGGCGGCATCGCCCCCATAGCGGCAGTCATTGCAGTCTTCCAATGGGGTCATGACGCCGTCGGACCAACGGCCGGCGTGCCCGTTGCAGCATCCATCGCTGATGCAGACCACCACCGAACCGGAGGCATTCAGACCGGTAGCCCGGGAGTGCGTGCTGCTCGGCGTTCCACCAATCACACCGAGATCTTCGATCGCTGGAATGCCCGTGAGCGACCAGCGAACGGCGTGGTGGTACGCGTTGTTGATCAGCGTGTGACCCGCCGCGTACGAGCCGTCGCCGCTGATCGCCCACACGTACGGAGGGGTGGTGCACGTGTCGCCGACAAAGAGCGGCAAGACGCGGGTGCCGCCGACCGCGGTCCAGAGAAACGGCCGCTGGTGGCAGAAGTTCCCGGTGCCGCCGTGACCGACGATCGTGTTGCCATCGTCGCTGACGGCATACGGATTCATGTACTGATCGCCGCCGAACGGCGGGATGAGCATGACGGATGTCTGAGCGCTCGCGGAAGCGGCGTTGATGGCACAAACAATGGAAAGTAACGACATGCGACCGCCGCGGCGTGGAGCGATAGGGTTCGACTGCCAAGCGTCCTGTTCCTGCGGGAGCAACGCGCTGCGCTGCAATCGGGACCTCTCGTCGAAGATCTGATAACTCATGGGATGTGGCGCTCCGTGGCGGAGTTGGACAGCACAAACACGGAAGGGCGCCCAACCGCCGCCCGAGGGACTCGCTCCTTCCGCGCACGACGTCCCTGCATACGTTCTTGGGCGTCGTTGAACGCCACGGATCAATTTTTTTTCTATGAGCCTGCCCGAACCGCCCCCTCAACCCGGCACGATCACCCGGCTGGTCAACACGCTGGGTAAGACCGCGGATTCCGAGCGTGAAGCGTTGGTTCCGCGTGTGTACGACGTGCTTCGGCAAATTGCGCAGGGGTGGGCGGGCCACGGGCGGGCCGGGGGCGTTCCGGCGACCGAGTTGGTTCAAGAGGCGTACGTCAAGCTGTTCGGAAAGGGGCCGGTGGAGTGGGAGAGCCGGGCCCACTTCTTTGGGGCCGCGGCTCGGGCGATGCAGCAGATTCTGGTGGACCTTTCCAGGCGCGAAGACGTGCGGAGGCGGCACGCGCCGGCGTTGGCGGCGGCCACCGAGGATGGGGCGGCTTCGCTCACCTGGGAGAACCTGACGGCGCTCTCGGAAGCGGTCAACAGCCTGGAGCGGGCCGACCCGGTGCTCGCGGAGATTGTCCGGTTGCGGTTCTTCGCGGGGTTGACCGAGGAGCAGGCGTCGCTCGCGTGCGGGATGCCGCTGCGCACGCTGCAACGGAAATGGAAGGTGGCGCGAGGGTGGCTGTTGCTGCGTATGGAAGGTGAGCCGGGGGTCTGAACGCCAATCCTCTCGGGGGGTGTACGGCCGCCTGGACGGGTACCGTGCCCATGTTGGTGACGCGACTTGGGAATGTGAGGGAGTGCCTGGTGCGTAATGATGTCCGAATCCGGTTCAAAGCCTGAGTTCACCCGGTCGGCGTGGGAGTCTGCCGCGGAGGTCGACCGCGAACGCGCCGCGCTGGCGCTGGCGGAGGCGGCGATCGACATCGACCGCGCGGCCCGAGACTCATGGCTGGATTCGGCGTGCGCTGATTCTACAGAACTGCGAGATCGCGTTCGGCGGTTGTTGGATGCTTGCGAACATGCGGAGCGTTTGGGGGATGGTCTGATTCTGCCCCCGCTCGCGCCGCCGCAGAGTTCGGCGGTGCATCTCACGCCATGGGGGAGTGATCCGAACGGGGGACGCGGCACGCGTTTCAAGATCGGCGAACTGGTCGGGAAGTACCGCATCGAGCGGTTCATCGCGGCGGGCGGGATGGGTGAGGTCTATGAAGCACGCGACAACGGGCTGGGACGGCGCGTGGCGATCAAAGTCGTCGGTTCCTCCACTTCCGCCGCGCGCTCGAGGAGGTTCGAGTTCGAGGCGGCGCTGATGGCCCGGCTGGAGCACCCAGGGATCGCGCGGCTCTACGAATGGGCCGGATGCGTCGGGGAGGGATGCGGGACCGGGTACATCGCGATGGAGTTCGTGGACGGCGTTCCGCTCACGCAGGCCGCGGCGGCGATGGAGGGTGTGAGTGATCGGGCGGCGTTGTGCCTTCAGTTGTGCGAGGCGGTGGAGTACGCGCATTCGCGCGGGGTGATCCACCGCGACCTCAAGCCCGCGAACATCCTCGTGGACGAATCCGGGAGCGTGCGCGTGCTGGATTTCGGCGTCGGCAGTCTGCTGGACCCGGCGCAGCGGTCGAACCTGTCTCAGACGGAAGGAACTCCTCGCCCGGGGACGCTGGCGTACATGAGCCCGGAGCAGTTGCTGGGAGGTGCGGACAGTATCTCCACGCTGAGCGATCTGTACTCGCTGGGGCTGGTGCTGTACGAGGTGTTCGCGGGACGACCGGCCTTTTCGTTCACAGACAAGCCCATCGACGCGGCGATCCGGGCGGTCCTGGAGAACGATCCGCCCCCGCTGGGGAGTGTGAACCCGGCGTGCCGGGGCGATCTGGAGGCGATCGTGTCGGCTGCGATCCGCAAGGAACCCGCGGCACGCTATCAATCGGTCGCGGCGTTGGCGGAGGATCTTGCCCGGTTCCTCCGGGGTGATGGTGTGCTGGTGCGGCGTCCGGGCATGTGGGAGCGAGCACGACGATTCGTGCGGCGACGCCGCGTGCTGAGCTCCACGCTCGCGGCGACGGCGGTTGCGCTGGCGGCGGGGCTGAGCGTGGCGGCGGTCCAATACCGTCGAGCGATCGACGCGGAGCGGGAGGCAGAGAGACGGCTGAATGAGGCTCGCTCACTGGCGAAGACGCTGCTCTTCGACTTTAGCGAGGCGGTGTCGAAGTTGCAGGGTTCGGCGCCGCTGCGAGCGATGCTCGCGGAACGCGCGATGGCCGCGTTGGAGCCCCTGGCGGCGGGCACGGCGGACCCGGAGTTGCTCATGGAACTGGCGGAGGGGTACACGCGCCTGGCGCGGGTGCTTGGTGTGCCGGGCGGCTCGCACGTGGATCAGTTTGATCGCGCCGCGGAGACTCTGGAGGCGGCGGAATCGTTGGGAAAGCGAGCCGCGGAGGCCCGACCCGACGATTCGCGGTCGTGGATGGTGCTGGGTGCTGTTCAATCAGCGAAGGCCGGCGCCGCCGGGCCTGCGGACTACGCCAAGTGCCTGCGAGCCGCGACTGAGTGCTACCGCAAGGCGTTCCAACTTCGCGGCTCGCGCGTGGACACTCCGGAAGGCAAGGAAGCGGCCGAGCGCGTGGCGTACTTGACTGGGCATCTGGCGGTTGCCATCTCCGCGTCCGACCAACCGGCTCAGGAGTTCCAGAGTTCCTTCGATCTATACGACAGGCTGATCGAGCAGTACCCCGGCGAGAACCTGTTCGTGCAGTCCAGGGCGATCGGACTGAGGAGCTACGGATCTCTATTGTGCAAAGTCCGGCCAAGCGAGGCGAGATCTGCGCTGACACAGGCCGCCGAGACTTTCGAGCGGCTCCTCGCGGCGGATCCCAAAGACTACTCGAGCGTTCGCCACCTCGCTCGATGCCGGGTCGATCTGGCGGACCTCCTGAGCGACGAAGGGCGACACGCCGAGGCGATTGCTCTCATGGACCTTGGCGCGGGCCTTGTCGAAGAGCGGTCGCGGAGCGATCCGACCGATACGCTCAAGCGTGACGACCGGTTCGATTCGGAGATCTGGCGCTCCCGGCCGCGGCTGCGGGCGGCCAGATCGGACCTGTTCCCTCGTGAGCAGCGGGTGCAGCTGGCGGCGGATTCGCGTTCGAGGCTCGAGGCGGCGCTCGCGGAAATCAAGGAGCAGAGGGCGGATGTATCGCCGCGTGATGCCGACAGGCGGCGGCGTCTGGAGGAATCGCTCGCGGATGCGCGGGCGGCGGAACGCGAGGTGAGCGCGTTCGATTAGCGACGGCGCTACCTCTTCCGTCGTGGGAGTTGAGTTGATTCTACCTTGAGTGTTTGCTTCGGACTTGGGGCTGCCGGTGGCGGTGATCAGCGCTTCGCGGCTTGGCCGGCGGGGACTTGCGGGCGCGTGCGGCGCTGGGGGACGAGCTGGTGTGGGCGTGGGTGTCCTTGTAAATTGGGACCACCGAGCGAGTCCGGACGGCGCTGATCGTGACGCCTTGGGCGCACGGGTGCGCCGGCGCGGCCGGTTGCACGCCGCTCGCGTGGGGAGATCGTCGTGATGCGGCGACGGTTGCCGGGTCGAAACGACTGCGCACCGTGCGGTTACGACTACGAAGGGGGCGATCGAAGCCTGCAGTGCGGCGGCAACACGGCGAGTCACTCAAGTTTGTTCGGCGCGGCGTTCAGATACTCAACACCCGCCGGCTTCCCACGCGGCGAAGAAGACTCCCACGTCCGCTCCATCGACGCCGCCGTCCTGATTGACATCCGCGTCGCAGTTGCCGCCAGACCATGCGGCGAAGAAGGCCTGTGCGTCTGTGCCGTCGATTCCGCCGTCCTCGTTGAAGTCGGCGGGGCAGTCGAGACAGGCGCAGATGGTGAGAGTGGCGGGATTGCTGGTGGAACTGCCACAGGAACTCGTGACGACGCAGCGGAAGCGGGTGAAGTGCGCGAGCTGGATCGCCTCGTCGCCCATCGCGGGCCCGACCTGGAGTTGAGCCAGTTGTGATCCAACCGCATTGAACGTGCGTCCGCCCGATAGGGCGTTGTCACCCTCGTTGACGTTGGCCCAGCCCCCTACCGCCGCCGAGTCTTCCACCTGCCAGCGGTGATTGAACGGCCCGGCCCCCACCGCGCTCACGCTGAAGGTGGGAGAACTGCTGCGGCACGTAGAAGTGGAGGCGGGCTGGGAGCACAAGTACGGCGAAGGGCAGAGTTCGGGCAGCGTCGCGCCGCTGAACCACTGCGTGAGCGAACCGTTCTCGCCATGGCCGCTTAGATCGGCGACGGTGGTTGCGCCGCGTGGTTCATTGAAGTTCAGGAGCAGGAGCGTGTTCGCGTCGGTGGACAGATCGCCCGGGGGAGGGCTGAAGTTGGCGGAGTACCGTGCGACGTTGGAGATTCGCAGCGTGTCGATGAAGCCGAGGAAGCCGCCGTTGAATATGCCCTCGGTGCGGCGGATGGCACCCACCGCGGCAACCGCCGCGCCGCCGGTGGCGTTGCTCACCGAGCCGGAACTGCTCCGGGAGCCCACGAGCACACCGTCCAGGTACATCCGCTCCTGGTTCGTGTCCTTGACGTAGGCGATGTGGTGCCAGGCGCAGGTCGTGACCGCCGTGCTGATGACCAACGCGTTCGGGGAAGCGACCGGCCAGGCGTACCCGTACAGGGATGTCGGCGCGACGATAAGCGTCTTGTCCTCGCCCGCGGCGAGATGCTCGTTCCACACGCGGGCGCCCGCCGGCGAGCCCGGGAGCAGGAGGATCCGAGTTTCGTACGTGGCGGTCGTTCCCAAGACCGTCGCGCCCGGGAGGCGGATGGTGTCGGTGTTGCGGCTGAAGAACGCGACCTGGGCAACGGCGGAAGAACTGATCGCCGCGCACGCGAGCGCAACGCCTGCCAACAAGGCGGTTCGCGTGCACATCGAATGCCGCTTGACATGGCGTGGTGTTCTGGTTGCTGACAAGACTGTGCTCGGCGACAACATATCTCTCTCCTTATTTCAGCACGTTCAGGCTGAACAGGCGCGAACATTAGCCATGCATGAACAGCGAGAGGCTCCAACACGCGGGCGAAATTGACGAGAGCGGATCCGAACTCAACACCCGCCTGCTTCCCACGCCGCGAAGAAGACGTCGACGTCGGCCCCGTCCACTCCGCCGTCCTGGTTGACGTCGGCGGCGGGGTCGCCCGCTTCCCAAGATGCGAAGAAAACATCCACGTCGGAACCGTCGATGCCGCCATCGAGGTTGAAGTCAGCGGGGCAGTACGTCGCGAACTCCACGATGTATCCGTTCGCGTCCGCCGGGCGGTTGTTGATCGCGGCAAGATCATCCCAACGACCCGCGGAATCCCAGAACACCAGGCGGTCTTCGTTGATCCCCTGATAGAACGGTCGATCGTCATTGGGCTCGCTGGGATACCAGTTGGTCCACGACCACGATTCGCCGTCTGACCAAGACCAGCCCCCGGCGGGCTCTGAAGCGCCCGGAGCTTGAACGCCGCCCAGCCACAGACCTCGCCGGGCACCCAGGTGATCGACGATGAACGTCTGTTCCGCCGCGGAAGTGATGGAGGCCAGAGCTCCGTGCACCAAGCCGAAGGTCATCGATCGGGCCGCGGCGTCGGCGTCTATCCAGTTGATGCCCGCATCCGCATCCACCCGGAGGTATCCGTGGCCGTTCGCGGGGTTCACGATCGGCGCCAAGGGCACATCAAACTCGACGAGCAATCCACGGACGGTCGCGGTGTTCAGCGTTCCAGCAGCGTCGTTCCAACGTCCATCGCCGCTCCATGTGATGAGGCGATCTTCGTTCATGCCTTGAAAGTACGAGCGGGCGTCGTTGGGTTCGCCGCCCAGCCAGTTCGTGTACGCCCAGGGCTCGCCGGTGATCCAACTCCATCCGCCGCCAGGCTCGGGCGAGTTCGCGGCCTGCACGCCGCCGAGCCACAGCCCCGACAGGTCAACGCCGCGAAGGGCTGCGAGAATCCCCTGCATCTCTTTCGCCGATGTGATCGTTGCCAGATGGCCAGTGACGCCGCCGAATGAGCGGGCTTCGGCCTGAGTTCTCGCGGCATCCCACACGATGCCGCTGGACAGGACCACCTCGTAGTAGTGGCCGTTGACGTAGCAATACCTGGGACTGCCCACTGCCGTGCCGCAAGCCAGTGCCGCGAGCAACGAACAGACCAAGCGAAGTGGAAACGTCATGAGAACTGCCCTTGAAATGCCTATCGCTGCGGAGAAAACTATCGCGCGGCGCGGTCGCCTGCGTGCGAGGATGAACGATAGGTATTGCCTCGCCGAACTCGCAATCAAGTCTTGGTCTTATAAGCCGCGCCGGCGCCACTCGAGGATTCAGCAACCGCCGTTCTCCCACGCGGCGAAGAAGACGTCGACATCACCGCCGTCGACGCCGCCGTCCTGATTCACATCTGCGTCGCACTGTCCGACCTCCCAGCGGTCGAAGAAAGCGCTCACATCGGTGCCGTCGATGCCGCCGTCCTGGTTGAAGTCGGCGGGGCAGGCGAGGCAGGCGCAGACGGTGAGGGTGGCCTCGCTGCTGGTGGTGACGCTCGTCGCGTTGGAGACGATGCAGCGAATGTTGATGTTCCCTCCGATGCCCCAGAGCACGCGGGCCTGCATCGGGGTGGCGGTGGAACCGGTCACGTCGAGCGCGGGCTGGCCGCTGTACAGGTTGATGCCCTCGCGCAGGTCGGACCATCCCGCGGCGGGCACGGGCTGCCATTGCCAGCGGTAGGCGAACGGGCCGGCGCCGGTCGCGCCGATGGAGAACGACGCGGTGGCGCCCAGGCAAACCGTGACCGAACCTGGCTGCTGGAGGATGACGGGCGCGCTGTTGGAGGTGCCCGGGGTGATCGCCTTGAGCTGCCAGTCGTTCGCGGTGATGTTGGTGTCCACGCCGTCGGGGTAGCGCGAGTAGCTGAGGTTGGCCGTGACGTTGTCGTCCGCGGGGGTGGCGGGAAGAGGCGTGCCCTCGACCAAACCGGCCATCGCGCCTTCGTAGCAGAACGAATCGATCACCTCGCCCGAGGGCAGGAAGCGGATGAGCAGACCGTCGGGGGCGCCGTTCTGGATGTAATCCTGCGTCGCCGCGACGCGCTGGTTGACGTTGGGGACGCTCGAACCAGTCGTGGAGATGACGTAATAGCCATTGGTGGGCACGGCCCCGGTCAGGTTGATCGTGGAGTAGATTGTGTTGTTGGCCCCGTTCCAGAGCTCGATCGAATACTGGGTCAGGTCGAGCTGGCCGCCGGAAACATTCTTGAGTTCAATGAACTCGGCGGTGTCGGTACCCGGCTGGTCGTAGTCGATCTCGTTGATGACGACCTTCGCGGGCTTGTAGTCCTCGGCGCAGTTGTCGCCGAAAGTGCGCAAGAAGCCGGTGCCCGGGTAGCGGTAGGTGGTGCCGTTGCTGCTGACGAACTCGAAGTAGTAACTGCGGCAGGCGTTGGTCTTGAGCTGGGTGGCCTTGTACGTGCCCCGCGCGGCGGTGCCGAGATACGGGGTCATCGTCTGCGCAACGCCATCCACGAACACCATCGCCGAACGGGGCGGTTGGTTGGAGGCTTCGTAGAAGTTCGCGAGGAAGTCAAGCGTGGTCGTCCGCACGAGGTGAGAGCCCGAGTGCAGCGGGCCGCACGCGGGCGGCGGCGTGCAAGAGCCCTGGAAGTCAATCACCCAGAAGTTGCGAAACAATCCGGTGCTCGCGAGGGCGTAGCCGCAGCCGAGCGTGGTGGGCGTAGGGCTGAGCATGACTTGGCGATGGAGATCGGTGGTGTGATCTGCGGGGTACGGGGGAGACGGAGTCTCGGTCAATAGCAGGTTGAAGGCCGGAAGGGGGTCGCTGGTGCTTGAGCCCGAGACGAGCTCATTGAAGAGACCGCAGAGGCCCGCGGCGGCGGCGCGTGAAGACCAGGGGGTGCCGCCGCAGGAGTTGTGCGTGGGGATCGAGGAGGGGCAGCCGGTGGCGATGCTGGTGGTGAAGTTGTGGGCGAAAGCGCCCGCCGCGGCGTCCCACGTGAGGGGCGGGACCGACGGGTAGGTCTGCATGATCGTGCTGTTGCCGATCACGGTCGTTGCGTACGAGGCGGGCGAGATACGCGCGGCGTTGCCGAGCACGTGAAAGATGCGCTCCTGGTAGCCGGGGACACCGCTGATCGGGACGCCGAGGCTGGGGCAGCTCTGCGCCCACGCGGGTGCCGCGATCGCCGCGGCGAAGAGCGCGATGGATGCGGAAGACCCGCGTGAAGGACGGACAGCATGGAATGACATGAGCGGATCACCTCACAACAAGCACACATCGCACCGGCGAGCATCGGCGCGATGCCAAGAAGCGGCGAAACACCGGGCCGAGCGTGCCGAACCCCGACCGATCAGGACAGTGTACCTGAAGTTGATTGCTGCTGCAAGACTAGAGGCGATGAATGGCGGGATTGGCCGTAGTCGCGGATTGGCGGCCGCGGAACGGCGGCTTATCGGGCGGAGACGTTTGGTGGGCGATTCAACAACCGCCCGCTTCCCACGTGGCGAAGAAATCGGAAACATCGCCGCCATCGACGCCGCCGTCGGCGTTCACATCGGCACACGCGCTCCCGGATTCCCACACCGCGAAGAAGTCGCCCACATCGGCGCCGTCGATGCCGCCGTCCTGGTTGAAATCCGCGGGACAGCCCGGGCCCAGGTCGGTCATGGAAATATCGTCGACGTAGAAGTCGTTGGGGAATCGAGAAGTGTTGAGATCGTCGATGATGATCACGGCGCTGGGGGCGTCGGCGACCCAGGTCGTCTGCAACTGATTCCAGATGCGGGTCTGCTCGGGGAGAGTGAGCGAGCTCCCAACCTGCGCACCGTTCACTTTGAGGCGCAGGATTGCCGGCCCGCCCGCGACGGCCGTGCATCCCCAGAGTGACAGGCGGTAGGAATGACCCGGGCACACCGCGACCGTCTGCGACCAGACGCGCAGATTGGGGGTGAGAGATCCGTTGACCACCATCATGAGCACGCTGCCCGTGCTCACCGGGGGCGGGTTCACGAATGATCCGTTGAAGGTGTTGCCGACGGCACGCACCGTGTATTGCCCCTCGCAGCAGTTCCCGCCCGACGAATACGCGTAGTCGCTGATGAACCCGGTGTTTCCGGATTCAAAGTTACCGTTCACGATGAGGTTCTGGCCCAGGGCGGCGCCCGAGGAAATTGCGGCGAGCACGAACGCACACATGCAAGTCAGACGATTCATGACGATGATTCCTTCCTGAAGTCCACGGATCAACAGCCGCCCACTTCCCAAGCTCCGTAGAACGATGAAACGTCGCTGCCGTCGATGCCGCCGTCGGCGTTGACATCGGCGTCGCAACCGCCCGACTCCCACGAAGCGAAGAAGTCGGACACATCGGTCCCGTCGATCCCGCCGTCGAGATTGAAATCGGCCGGGCACGCGAGGCAGGCGCAGACCGTGAGCGTCGCGGGCTGCGTCGTCGCCTGCCCGCAGGGGCCGGTCGCGATGCACCGAAGACGCGGTTGGTTGCACGGCACCGGGGCGCGGCGGAGATCCCCGCTAATCGTGAGGTTCACGGTTCCGGACGGCTCAAAGGTGGCGGAACCGATATTCAGCCCTCCGCATGTGGTGCCCGACGATTCCAGGTTCTTCCAACCACCGGGTGCGGCCTCGTCCTCGATCTGCCATTGATACGCGAAGGGGCCGGTGCCCGTCGCTTCGGCGGCGAAGGAGACTGTTTCGGCGGGGCAGGACGTGATCGAGTCAGGTTGGCGGCTGATGATCGGTGCGACGCAGGCCGCCGTGTAGAAGCGGCCGAAATACTCATCATCGCACGTGCCGCCCATCTCGCGCACTTCGATCCGGTCGAAGGCGACGGGGCTGATCACGCCGACGAACGCGGCGGTGTTGTCCGGACGGTTGTAGTCAAAGGAAGCCACGGCGACACCGGCGCGGCGGAGCGTGACCCGGAACGTTGAGTTGGCGCACGGACAACCGACCGAGCAGGGGTTGTACCGGACCGTGACCGTAGTCGGCTCCGCGAAATCAAAGCCCGCGGCGCTCAGCAGTCCGGCGAACTGCGCGTTGAGATTCTCGGGACCGTCGATCGCAATGTCGTTGCCGGCGACGAGCGTGGTCCAATCCGGGCCGACCAGCGGGTGGTTGCCTGAGCCGATCCACAGCCCGCTGCTGGGCGCCGAGACCGAGAGGGTGATGCCGCCGAGCGAATAGGTCGCGTTGACTCCGCCGGGGAGTTGTCCCAGGTTCGGCCACTCGGGGCCCGCCTGCGCCTGCGACGCGGCGATGAAAGCGTTGCGGTCGGAGAAGACCGTGAGTTGCGCGTGAGCGGAGGCCGCGAACACGAGCGCCGCGGCTGCCGATCGGGTGATGTGGCGGAACATATCTCTTGCCTCCGCCGAGTTTCGCGCCACAAGGCGCGGGCTCGGACGGGTGATGATACGCGCGGCGGCAAGAACGTCCTTGGGTTTCAACCTCCAGGACGCGCTCAACGCCCGAGAATGCTCGTGTCTCTGTCGGTCAGTTCGCCGTAGGCCGCGATGCAAGAAAAACGGCGTTCGCGCCGGCCTCGGTGTGGCCGGCACGAACGCCGCGATGATGCATGAAGCCGATGGTGCCACCGAGGCAACCACGGTCAGCAGCCGCCGTTTTCCCAAGCGGCGAAGAACGTGGCCACATCGCCGCCGTCGATTCCACCGTCCTGATTGGTGTCGGCATCGCAGGAGGCGCCCTGCCAGTGCTGGAAGAAGGTCGCGACATCCGATCCGTCGACGCCTCCGTCCTGATTGAAGTCGGCCGGGCAGGCGAGGTAAGCGCATCCTGTGACGGTCAGGGCGGCGGGATTGCTGAACACACTGGTGTAGGCGTTGAACACTTCCGCCGTGTAGTCGCCCGCGTCGGCGGCTGTCACGTTGCGGATCGTGAGGGTGCTGGACATGCCGCCGGACCCCATCGAGATTTCATAGTGCGGATACTCCGAAGCGATCGGAGCGCCGTTGAGCGTCCACGCGTACTCGGGCGCGATCATGGTGTCGGCCACGACGGTGAACTTCACGGTCGATCCAGAATCCGCCGACACGGGCTCGGGCTGAGTGTCGATCGCGAGCGGCACATCGACGCTCAACGTCGCGGCGTGGGACGCCACGAACCCGCAATCGTCGGTCACGATGCACACGTAGGCACCGGCGCTGGAAAGCACAATCGGGTCGATGTTGATGTCGGGCTGATCCTCGCCGATGAGATCCACACCCTCGTGCTGCCACTGGTAGTTCAGCTGACCCCCGCTGGGGTGAGCCGTCGCGGCGACCGAGAACTCGGCACGCCCGTCGTACGGCGCTACAACATCCTGCGGCTGGGTCGTGATGACGGGCAGGTACGCGGCGGAGCAGTTCGTTCCCTGGGAGATTTGCGCCGTCAGGACAGTCCCGATGAGGGGGCCGGGCGCGTCGGTCCACTCGCCACCGACCTGGCGCGGCACGTTCGCGAACACGGCGTAAGAAACCACCTCGCTCTCGGTGTCGCCCGGGTTGGGAGCGGGTTCCTCGGTGATCAGCGGCACGCCGAACAGGAGTTCCTCGACATCCATCGGCGTCGCGCCCGTGATCAGCGGGTCGTTGGGCATGAGTTCCTCGAGCGCAACCTGCCGCTGCGCCACGGTCACGCGCCGCTCCACCCAGATGAGCCGACCGAGCGGGTCTACGTTCCTGACCGTTTCGCGGATCACATCACGTCCGCCGCTGTGGACCAGCTCCACAGTGATCTGCGGGAAGGCC
>JBGAMO010000067.1:19243-24063 GCA_044222845.1 Phycisphaerales bacterium | reverse complement strand
AGTACGTTGGGGCTCGGCACGCCGAGCCCGTTGAATACGCACGATGCGTAACCGTCGATGGCCTGCTTCTCTTCCGGCGGCATCCGGCACGCCTCGAACTGGCAGCGCAGCGAGAGCCAGTGCTTCAGGGCCTTCTCTCGCTTTCCGGTCAGCAGGCTCTTGACCGCGCGGAGCAGCGAAGCGGCGCCGTACGCGGCTTCCACCGAGGCCATTGCGAGCCAGCCGTGGAACTTCCGCAGGTAATGTCTGCGGCTGCGCGTGAGGATGATGTCGAAACGGAGCTTGCGGGGCGTCTTGACCGTGCTGAGCCCGTGGTGGTGAAGGACGTAAGTCCGGTCCAGATACCAGACCTCATACCCCGCGCTCGTCGCTCTCATCCCGATGTCGGGATCGTCGCAGTAGAACAGGTAGTGTTCGTCGTGGTGGCCCAGTTGCTCCATGAGTTGCCGGCGCAGAAAGATGGCGCCTCCGCACACCCAATCGACTCGTTGGGTGGGCAGCGGGTGACGCGAGTATTGCTTCTGAATCGGCTGCGCCCAACTCTGGTTGCGGAGCAGGTGGGCGATGCCGAACACACCGAGGATCTCCCTCATCGGCGTGGGGAACTTCTGCGCGGAGACCTGATACTCGTGCTGCGGCGACCGCAGCATGGGACCGACCACGCCGCAGTCGGGGTGCTCATCCATGAACCGGACGAGTTCGGTGATATTCGCGGGCTCGAGCTCGGTATCGTCGTTGAGCAGGTAGACGAACTCGCCCTTCGCGGCCCGCATCCCCTGGTTGACGGCTCGGGTGTAGTACAGGTTGACGGGGTTTCGGATGAGCCGAACACCCGGAAACTCCTCCTCCACGACCTTGGGAGTGGCGTCGGTGCTGGCGTTATCAACGACGATGATCTCGCCATCGACGGACTGCATCGCCCGCTGCGCTGAACGCAGGCATACCCGCAGCAGGTCGTGCTGGCTGAACGTGACGATGATCACCGAAACCCGCATAGTACCTTCCCACACAAAAGCCCCAAACGGGGGTGTCGCGGAGAGGCGTTTCTCTCCGCCAAGATCGGAACGCGAGGGTGAGATCGGTTCGATATGGCGGTGACTGGCGGCTCAGCGACTCAACAAGCGTGTCAGTTTACCCTGGTGGCAATCGCAGCGTGGTTTGAAGGCGCGGTAGGATTTTGTCAAGGTCTGCCGAGAGCAATAGGCATGGTTCACATCGAAAAACGGGAGGGCTCTTCGAGCCCTCCCGTCGATATCGCATGTCCGAATAGCGATGCCGCCGTCGGCAATGCCACTTACTGAGCTGCGAGTTTGCGGCGACGGATCGCCGCGAAGCCGAGGATGCCCGCGAAGGTGCTCATGCCGGCATACGCCGACGGGGGGAGCGGGATGCAGGTCAGGACGTCCTGGTGAGAGCCGGAGTACTGACCGGTCTGGGCGTTGTAGTTGTCCCACAGGCGGAGGACGCGCACGCCGTGCAGGCCACCGTCGTTATTCGCGGCGGCCCAGTTGAAGATGTCCTTGGCCAGCTGAGACATATCGTTGTAGTTGATCTCCTGCTCGGAGTACCACAGGGCCTGCTGGATCGCGGTAGTCTCCGTACGCGACAGAGAGCTGCCGAGCAGGTTGTTGAACCGGCCCGTCGTGCTCGCGGTGCCATTGGCGATCTTGCGGAACTCGCTGTAGATCTTGGCCGTCGTGCCGCTGATCGGGTCAGGGTTCGGCAGGTTGACCGGGGCGCCGGTGTCGTAGGCAGATGTCGAAATCTGCGAGTAGTAGGTGGTGTTGAAGTTCAGGTGGTCCTGATACTCGATGCAGAACGACAGGAACGAGTTGGAACCCGTGCCGCGGCCGTCGTTGGCGAGGAGGTTGCCGCCATACGCGCCGTTGTAGTCGCCGTTCGCGCCGGGCGTGGCGCGCGTCACGACGAACGCGCCGCCGGCACCGTCGGTGCCGTTGTACACGTTGTTGCCGTCGGGCAGGGTGCAGTCCGTGATGGTGACTCGCCCGTCAGCAAATGCTGAGCTGGCGCAGGCCGCTGCTAACAGCGCCACCACTGCCTGTGGAACTCTTTTACGCATGAACAAATTCCTTTCGAACAAAACTCCTCTCGCGCGGCTAAACCGCTACAGGCACATGCCTAGCACTCAACGAAACGTATCGATGAGCCCACATCTTTTGAGGTGCGAGGAAACACACCCCGACTAGAGGTATTGTCCCCAATTCATGGCATCGTTCAAGGCGATCTTTCTTATTTTTAGAGAATTTCATCATCTCTGGTGTTAACTTGGTTAACTTCGAGCGAAACCACCGAGACGTCCTCGAACCGTGCTCGTGCGACCGAGAATCAAGGCGCTGTGTTGCGGCCGCGCTCGGTGCTGTGTCACTGAGCGATAGCGAGCGATTGCTCCGAAAAGCCCCGAGAATATTGGCGTTCCTGTGATATCAACTCCCGGTGCGTTGACGGCGAGTTGTTCTTTCAGAGTGTGCAACTTCCGTGACGATGTCCGATAGCTTCGGCATTTGTGAAGTCTCACGAGCTTCGGGACATCGTGACCGCGGCGTTATTGCGCCCGCTACTCCCATCCCAACGCGTGCGTGACGACGGCCGAGTTGCCCCAAGCGCCGGAGCGAGCAGTCTCGCTACGCTCCTGTGGAGCCAAGGCCTGAGAAGAGATCGTGGGCCGCGGAGTCGAGAGCGGAAGTTCAACACTGACGAGTCTGGTAACTGAGCCGGGCACCCAGCCGCGGCCCGAGTTTCATGCGACTTGTCGAACGAGTCCAACAGAGCTGCCGATGTGCACTTGAGGTTTCACGAGTGGCGATGTCGGCGCGCTTAATACCTGGAACTCCGGTCTGTGGAGCGATTATCCAATTTTTGCTGGTGTCCCACAGGATGCTTGGTGATGCGTGGACCGTCGTGATCCCGTGACATTCTCTCGTTCAGAGTGGCTCAGATTCTCCGGCTTAGGGACACCGCAGTTAGCGCTTGCCGCAGGGCGACCAAGATCGCTTGAACCGCGCTATTTCATCCGAGCACAGAAGGTCCTCGAGCCGCGAGCGCCAGATTTGGCCGCGGGCTGGATAGAGCCGCGAGCGCCAGATTTGGCCGCGGGCTGGATAAGTCCTATAACTATTTTTTTTCGTCAAGGTGCCGTGAGTAATCCGCCTCAAAACTTGAGGGGAGCTTCCGAAAATTGTCCACTTTTTGTCGATATTCCCTTGATTCGAGATCCAGATTAGGTGACAATACCTAACTGTGGGCTCCTGAGACCTTTCCGTGATGTGGGATGTGTTTTCTCCTGTGTGTGCGCTCACGACCAGGCCTGATTCGGGAGAACTTCAGATCTTGGTCCCTTAAAGGAGATTCAGTTATGCGTGCTCGTACGTCCCTTACTTTGGCCGCCTCGGTGGTGGCCGGCCTTGCTGGCGCAGCGCTCGGCGATGGGCGAGTGACCATTTACGACGCCACCGGCGTCTACAACGGCACTGACGGTAGCGGTGGCGCGTTCCAGGTGTGGGATGCGGGTCCTGCCGCGAATGGCAACTACAACGGAGCTTATGGAGGCAACCTCTTGTCCGGAGACGGGCGAGGCACGGGTTCCAACTCCTTCCTCTCGTTCTGCATCGAAGTTGAGGACCACCTGAGCTTCGGCGGCACGTATTACACGCAGATCTCGACGGCCGCGTATGACAGCGAGTCGCCGGTCAATCTGCCCAACCCTGATCCCATCAGCGGAACGACCGCGAAACTCTACAGTGAATTCCGCAAGATCCCGAATAGCAACACGGCGAACGCCGACACCACTTTGCGGTTCGGCGGGCTGTTCGGGAGCACGCTCAGTGGTCAGGAAACCACTGACCTTCAGAACGCGATCTGGTACTCCGAGGGCGAGAAGGCTTGGGGAGATATCAGCGCGGCCGCTCAGGCTCTGTACACATGGGCCGCGGGGAACAACGACGGCGGGCTGCACGGCGTGCGTGTGCTGCGATTGTGGACCAACTACAACGCTCAGACCGGCCAGTACTCCGGGTCTCACCAGGACCTGCTGACGTGCATCCCCCTTCCTCCGGCGGCATACGCCGGCATTGGGACGTTTGCCAGTATCTTCGCGCTCGCGGCTGTTCGCCGCCGCAAACTTGCGATGGAGTGAACGGCGCATGACGTTGCGCTAGGTTCAATCGTCTCTGATTCGTCATGTCAACGGGAGGAGCCACTGGCTCCTCCCGTTTTTCATTGAACATTGAGGCACCTCGAACGGGGTTCCCGTATGGATTTCTGGCGTGAGTTGCACCAGCCAAACCTTGGCCAATTGTCCAACGGAGTCAGAGGCAGCTGACACGCATGAGAATCGAAGCGAAGTTGGCGACGCTCCGGTGATGCGGTGGATCATGGCTGTCGTTGCGACTCGGGTCCATGGCGCCGTGACTGCACCGCCGGGCGTACGGTGTGGGCTTGTGCGACCCCGTGACCGCCAGGAATCACGGATCTGGGGATGAACTGCTCTGGCCGCGTTGCGCCGCCACCTCGGCTGCCCGGTACGGCTGCATCGACATTGACCGCATCATGTCCTGGAAAGAGGTTGTGCCGATTCAAGCGGCGTGCCGCCGCTCACTGGCGTCGCGGCCAAAGTGCTCGCACGGCAAATACGCCCGCGAGAGCAAAGGCTGGGTACGCGGCCGGCGGCAGCGGAACCGAGGAGAACCCACCCGGTTCACTCCCGAAAGACGGCAAGGTTGTCGATCCGGTCGCCTGACCGGCCATCGAGTAGTTGCCGTACAGGGTCCAGTCCGAACCAGCGACAGTCAGCTTGGTCACAC
>JBGAMO010000067.1:0-19190 GCA_044222845.1 Phycisphaerales bacterium | reverse complement strand
TGGTCACACCGTTCTGCAACAGGTTTTCGAAGGGCCGTTCGCCCGCGAAAAGCCCTCGCGACTCAGTTGGGAATAGGTATTCGTCGGTCGCGGCACCCGATCGCTGTTGGTCGTTGAATGTCCGGAACGCTGAGCCAATTGCGGTCAACGATCGACGCGACCAAGCTACGGACCCAAGATTGGTATCTTCAGCGATCACAATGCTCGCCGACGGCGCATACCCCAACCTCGCGACACCGATGTGGTCACCATCGCGGGTCCAGAGCGATACAAGGCTGCTCGGTTCGTTCGGACTGGTCGACTGGAACACCGCCGACGACTCCGCGGGAGAGCTCAAAGAAACTTCCGTTGCTCGATCTTCGCGAGTTGAAACGAGCGCACCTGAAGTGCTGGGTCGGACAACCCCCGCGCACGCAGCATCGACGCTCACCATCGTGAACACCAAGCCGAGGATCTGTCCGGTTCGAATGTTCATTCCACTCATGCCCGATGAATGACCGCCCGTTGCGGTGCCAACCCTTCCAATGCCAACCAGTATACCCGAATGTCCGCACGATGGGGCAAAAATACTCAACGAAACGAGAATTTTGTCTATTTTCTCTCAACGTGTATCGACCCAATACAAAAAAGTCCTATAACTATTGCCGGTACCACCATTCGCGAAATGCGGTTGACCAGTGTGTCAAAGGAAGTGGTTAGGAATTTGTAAGATAGTATCGCAGGATCGCTTCGTATCGCTCCCGCGCGGCGTACCTCAATCACGCCCGGGACCGTCACCGTTGAACTTGGATTCCGGCTGATTTTGAGTTATTCATGCGCTGTCTTGCGTGAACGCTTCAGGCAACTGACGTGCTCTGTCCACTTCTCGGGAGCGATTGAACATCGCATGGATTGGCGGAATACCGATTCCTGATCAGATCGGACCAGGTTTACATGGCCGATAGACTCCGATCAGGCACACCGCTTTGACTGGAACTGTTGCCTCCCCCGGTGTTGGACCTTCTCGCATGATACCGAACAGCTTTCAAGAAGCTCCCGCTGCACACCCTGAGACGCAACCGTTCGAACGGGCGTCCAGATCGCCGTTTTGTCGCTGGTACATTATTCGCACTCGAAGCCGACAGGAGAAAAGGCTCTCTCTGGACCTGAAGGCCCGGGGCATCAGTTGCTTCCTTCCGCTCTGTCTCGAAGTCCGATACCACGGCAATCGGAAGGTGCGGGTCCAAGCTCCCTTATTCGATGGCTATTTATTTCTGCATGGCACTCGTGACGACGCATTTGCCGCGGATCGGAGCGAACGCTGCGCGCAGCTCATCGAGGTGGCCGACCAGGAGCAACTCCACGAAGAACTCTCTTCGATCGCGAGAGTGCTCAACTCGGGGATGGGCCTGGCTCGTTGCAAGCCTCTGACCAAGGGACAGCTTGTCGAAGTCGTTTCAGGCCCGTTAAAAGGAGTACGGGGCCGGATCGAAGCCAGCGTCCGCGACAATCGGTTCGTTCTTTGTGTCGATATGATCGGGAAGGCGGCGGTGCTGGAGATCGATCGCGACCTTTTGGATACTATTACCTAATCTGACTGGACGGTCGGAGAGGCGTTTTTCTGGTCTGATCAGCTGCCGAGTGCTGCTGACATGGACGGAGTCCGCCCGTATTGTGCCGCGTTGCGCCGGTGGGTGTCGGCCGACACGAAGTCTGTCCGCGTCTGAGAACAGCGATTCGGTGGTCGAGCATGCCGCGCGCATCGTCTAGACGCCCGGCATTTCGCGGTTTGTGGGGTCATTTGACAGTTTGATTGGCGTGGCGAATCCAGCGACCGATGGTTGCGTTTGGCGCGGGTTCGATACGCGGCGAGGAGGCGGGATGAACACACCGGCACGCGAGCTCGTTGTGCAGTATTTCTGGCGGATCATCTCGATCTTAATGGCTGTCAGTGCGCCGATCGCGGCCGCCGAACCGACACCCGGGGACGACTACGCCGTCTTGTGGGCTGTGGAAAACGCGCCCAGCGCGAGCGGCCGTGCGGCAGGCCAGTGGTCGGAATCGATCTCTTTCGGTGGCGCGACGATCCGCAGAGATATGTGGGTCTTCCATGAAGCGGACGTCGGCTTTCCGGTGGCGGGACCGCACGCGTTCGAGGGAGACGCCGCCGCCGAGCAGCGGCTTCGTTCGGCGATCCGGCGCGCCGTCTCATCCCGGATTGTTGATCCCGCTGCAACTGGCTACGGCGTTCTGGATGTCGAGAGTTGGCGGCCCTCATGGACGCTTTGTCCGAATGTCCCAAGCTCCGCCGGGGCCCTCGCCGCCGACAGAGACTTCAAGGACGATTGGCGGCAGTTCGTGCAGGATCGCCGTCCCAAACTACTGTCCGGAATTCCCCAGGACCAGTTCGAGGCGGCGTACGCGCAGTCGTTCGACGCCGCGGCTCGCAAGATATTTGTGCTGTGTATCGAAGAGTGCCGCCGAACCAGGCCGGGGGTGCGTTGGGGGTTCTACATGTACCCGCCGCGCGTCATTCCGGGTCCGGACGGTTCGATGCCGGCATCGTCCGAGGTTTCGCAGGAAGAGGCGAATCTCGGCTGGCTCTACGACGCAGAGGATGCGCTGTTCCCGGATGTGTGCCAACTGCGATTCACGGTCGAAGACGCTCAACCAGACCGGGCGTTGACGGAGAACTCGGCCGACGAGAACCGGACCTACATCGATCGCAACGTCGCCGAAGCGGTGAAAGCTGCCGGCGGCAAACCCGTCGTCGCGATCGTGTGGCCTCGCTACCCGCGAACGAACAAGCAGTACGGGGACAGGTTCCTTAATAGCGTCAACCTGCGGCAACTCCTTGCCCGCAGGCCGGCGCGCCGCGGGCGTGGCGATCTGGGATGTGCTGACCTCCCAGGAACGGTGCGACGAACTTCAGGGCTTCGTGACGCAGAGTCTTGTTCCCGCGGTGCAGTCGCTGAGGGGCTCGGCCGGGGAAACCTCAGCGCCGACCGAGGTGTCCGTCGCGAGTTCGGGGGCGAAGCCGTCCTCGACCGGCCGAACGGGCGTGGTCCTGCGCAGGGTCCCTGGCGCCGGCTCGGTTCGCAGCGAAAAGCTGGCCGGTCGGCGATCGATCAAGATCATCGGACGCGACAAGGGACAACGGGAGTTGAACGTCCTGAGGCCGCCCTCGGGGTTCTCGCTGGGCGAATCGGGCACCGACGTCCTTCTGCGTTGGCTCGCTCCGGAGAACGGCGCCACCGGCGTCAGGATTGAACACCAGCGCCGCGCACCGTCCGGATCATGGGAAGCCGGAGCAACGATCGATGCCGGCGCGGACATGCTGCAAGTCACTGATGCTGCGGGGGTCGGCGAGCATGAGTATCGCATCGCCACGGTGCGGGGCGACGAGATCTCTCCGTTCACGAACTGGTTGAGGTTGGTGATCGCGGACGGCGCCGGCAACCCCCCCGGGCAGCCCGGGACGCCTCCCTCGCCTCCCAATCCGACCACACCGTCGGACCCGCCGGTAGATCCGACGAACCCGACCGATCCTTCGCCGCCGCCGTCGGGGCCTCCCACAGATGGCGGGCAGCCCCAGTCGACTGCGCCGGCAACTCCGGTCTGGACTTCGGTTTCCGATGCAGGAAACGGGCTCGAAGTGAGCCTGTCATGGAGTGAAGCCACCGCGGGAGTGAGCGGATTCCGCTTGCAGCGCCGAACCCAGCAGGCCGGTGGGCTCTGGAGCGATCCCTTCGATCTGCTCGCCGGGGCCGGTTCGACCCGGATGGTGGACCGTCCGGGAGCGGGCGTGCACGAGTACCGGATCGCGGCAATCCGCGACGGCTTGGTCTCGGAGTTCTCGCTCTGGAATCGGATCGCGGTTCAGTCCGTTGCGCCCGAGATTCCTACGGCATTCGCCGTTTCGGACGGCGGCAACGGGCGGGACGTGGAACTGTCCTGGATCGACAACTCCGCCAACGAAACATCCTTCCGCATCGAGCGCATGACAGAGTCGGCGGGCGGTTCCTGGGGCGCGCTGAGTGTACTGGACGCGCCGCCGAACGCGACCCGCCTGTCGGATAGCCCCGGAGCCGGATCTCATCAATACCGCATCGCAGCGGCAAATGGCTCCTTGGGGTCAGATTTTTCCCCGTGGGTCGGGGTCACCATCAACGCTCCGGCTCCTGCCATGCCCACCGGCTTCTCGGCGATCGACGCGGGCAACGGCCGCGACGTTGACCTTTCCTGGGTCGATGCCGCCACGAACGAGTCCGGGTTCCGCATCGAGCGGCAGACCCGCGGCGGCGACGGTTCGTGGGGATCCTCGACGGCCATCAACTCGCCGGCGGATTCCACACGATTGAACGACGCGCCGGGGATGGGCGTGCATCGGTATCGCATCGCCGCCGTGGCTGATCGCGCAACCTCCGACATGACCCCGTGGAGCACCGTCGAGGTCTTGAACCCGATCCCCGCCGCGCCGAGCGATGTTGCCGTGACGGACTTGGGGAACGGGATGGACGTGCAGGTTGCGTGGATCGATCAATCCAGCAACGAGACCGGGTTCCGCATCGAGCGGCAAACGCAGGATAGCGGCGGGGCTTGGAGCGAATCATCGACCATCATTGCCGCGGCGGGCGCAACACGCGTCACGGACCGCCCGGGAGTAGGTTCTCACCGGTACCGGGTGTCAGCGGTTCGTAACGAGTTCATGTCCGAGTTCACGGTGTGGCAACCCTCGACCGTGGTCACTCCGCCGCCCCTGTCACCCTCGGCGTTCGGTGCGAGCGACGCGGGCGACGGCAATAGCGTCAATCTTCGCTGGGTGGACGAGTCGGCGGATGAATCGGGCTTCGTGATCGAGCGACAGACGCAGGCCGACAACCGGAACTGGGTCGACAGCACGACCATGATCGCGGCGGACATCAACGCCACGGGCCTGGTCGACCGCCCGGGCGCGGGCACACACAGGTATCGGATCGCCGCGAGGCGCGACAGCCGCTATTCGTCGTATAGCGGGTGGGTGCCGGTCGTGGTCGCCCCGTTGCCGCCGCCCGCGGTGCCAGTCATCATCTCCGTGGTTGACGCGGGGAATGGGCGCGATGTCCGGATGACGTGGACCGATGCGAGCTCCGACGTGAGCGGATTCCAGGTCGAGCGGCAATCTGTGACGACGGATGGTTCATGGGGAACGACGGTGGCGTGGCTGGTCGAGGCGAACGCGACGCAACTGATCGACCCCGCGGGCGTCGGAACACATCGTTTTCGCGTCGCGGCGTCACGCGGCAGCGCGACATCGGCGTTCGCCGCGTGGATTGAAGTCATCGTTCAGCCCGGCGCGCCGGGCGCTCCGACGGCACTCTCCGCATCGGACGCGGGCAACGAACTCGATGTCATTCTCTCGTGGCGTGACAACTCGACAGACGAGACGGGCTTCGTGATCCAGCGACAGACGCGGGACTCGACGGGAGCCTGGGGCCAGAAGGTCGAATTGGAAGCGGCCGCGAACGCGACTCGCTTCGTCGACTCGCCCGGTCTGGGAACCCACGAGTACCGCATCGCTTCGACGAACGCGGGACGCTGGTCGGCCTATTCCGACTGGGTTGCCGTCTCCGTCACCGACGGCTGGACGCGGTTCACTCCGAGCACGGACACGCGGACTGTGTACGTGAGCAGCTCGACGGGAAACGACGCGAACAGCGGGCTTAGTGAAGCATCCCCCGTGCGCACGCTGTTGCGGGCTCGTGACCTCGTTCGCACCGGCTACCCGGATTGGATCCTGCTCAAACGGAACGACACATTCAGCGACTACATCCGCACCGCAAAGGGCGGTCGATCAGCCGCTGAACCGATGCTGTACGGCGCGTACGGTGTGGGGGCGCGGCCCATCATTACTCCTCCATCGACCCAGGCCGGCGCGTATTTCGGCAACGGGACCCCGGGTAACATCGCGGTTGTCGGGCTGCACTTCGATGCGGGCGACGCAGGCAATAGCAACTCCGGCATCAACATTACCTGCGGGGCTACATCGGCATCGAACTTCCTCGTGGAAGATTGCCGTATCGAGCGGTTCAAAGACAATTTGGTTATTCAGGGCGCGGCAGGGGGGACGAACCGCCTCGCAAACGTGGCGATTCGTCGATGCGTGATCGTCGATGCGTTCCCCACTGGCACGGCTCACTCCCAAGGCGCGTTCATTGACTTTGTAGACGGTTTGCTCATCGAGGACTGCGTCGTGGATCACAACGGATGGCGCCGAGCCGACCGGTCGGACGCGACGATCTACAACCACAATCTCTACCTCAGCAGTGGCAACACCGGCAACACGGTGGTTCGGAACAACATCATCGCCCGCGGATCATCCCACGGTCTTCAACTCCGCGGTGGCGGCACGGTCGAGGGAAACCTGTTCGTGCAGAACGCCATCGCCGTGATGCTTGGCGGTGGCGATCCGCACCCGAACACTCACACCTCGGGTGTAACGGGCTCGCTCCGCAACAACGTGGTGCTCGAAGGAGTTGACATCAATGCTACTACCCCGCGTGGGCAGGGTATCTATTGCCTGAACATCGGCATGGCTGGCGCCGTGATCGAAGGCAATATCGTCGCTCATAACTCATCGGGGACCGATGTCAACGCTACCCCGCTCTTTGCTCAGGGCAGTACTTACGGCGCGGGTGTTGGCATCAACAACACTGCCATCCGTGGGAACATTTTCTACGATTGGAAAGGCCCGGTGCAGATATCGGGTCCCTATCCCACCCCGCCAGCGCCCTCGACATTCACACAGCTCTCGGGGAACGTGTTCGAACAGAACGACATCCAGGTGAGCCCCGGCGCCGGCTCCGGGCGCGAGGCGATGGACTTGACGTTTGCCTCGACGCCAACGCAGTTCTCGTTCCGCAATAACAAGTATTCCAGCAGCATGCCGGAAGGCCGAAGGCTTCGGTACGCTTCCGCTGCCGTGTCTTTGCAGGAGTGGACGACCTCCACTCAGGACACCGGTTCCGATTACGGGCTCACGTTGTATTCCGATCCGGCCCGGACCTTGGGTACGTACGGCGGGTCTATCGGCGGGCCCACGACCACGGACGGTTTCCTCGCGGAGGCGAGGCTGCAGCAACGCGGCGCTTGGCGGTCGGAATACGCCGCCTCAAAGGCCGCGGCGTACGTGCGTGCCGGATTCACACCTTCGCCATGAGCGACACGGCGGTCAGCCTGGGTTCCTGGTGGAGCGTCCATGCAAAGCTGGTGCGGTGCTCGGCTGGCCTTGGTCCCGCTCGAAACCCGAGGACCATCGGGTTCGCGCCGCCTCTCACATCAGCGTCTTACCGAGAGCACGTAAATAGGGGCGATGGCGGCGGGTGGCACGATTCGAAACGATCGGGGCTGGCGACCCGACCAGTTCGGCCGTTTTCTTGAAGCGGCGCGACTCGGATGTGCCGCGTCGCCGCGGCGCCCCAATTGAGAACGAGCGAGTGAGCACTCACCCAATCCGTCAACGCTACGGTCGCGAGGCCATCAAGTTGTTGCTCGGCAGACTCCTGCGCTGGTCGCCGCTGACAGGCCCCGAAGATGGATTCTCGATCATCCTCGGGGTGCCTTGGGATCTCAGGCAACTGCTGAGCGTGAATCTGCGATTCGTAGCAGCGACGGACGTGAGCAGCCTCCGAGCACTGCATGTGGTGTTCGATCGCCGTCGGCGCCCAGAAATGGAAGCGATCGAAGCCGCCGCGCGGCGAGACTTTCCCGGACTGCCATTGGTGTTCCATAACTACAGTGGTTTGGCGGGCTGGCTCATCGAAAAGGTGCATGTCTCCACATTCTACAACTCGATGAACACCACGCTGGCGCTGGCACACTGCCGCACCAGGTACGCCGTGCTACATGATTTCGATTTATACCCGCTGAGGCCGGACCACTTCACCTCCATCGTGGATGCAATGAAGTCCAAGGCATGGAGATTCTCCGGGCACGAACTGACACACTTCGACGGGCTCAAGGACGAGGATTGCCAAATCGGAACCTGGACTCTCGGCGTTGACGCCGAATGGCTGCGGGCGAGCTACCGTCCGATCGACTGCTTCCACCGCGTCGCACGCCACGAAAATCGCTGGTTCAACCTCGACCCGTTCGCCTGGGTTCAGTTCCAGACGACCCAGCGCGGTCTGGTATCGGCGTTCAGCCCCGAAAAGTACTGCCATGTGCAGAACCTCTGTAGCACCTACTTGCGCTTTCTGAAACGGGCGCCGCTGAAAGTCGCCTGGCGCATGCACTACCTTTGGTACTTGGAGGAACTGTCAGGCCGAGCCGGGAGGATGGATCAGCTCGTGGGAGCCATGAACGCCGCCACAAGCGCGATACTGGAACTCGACGGTCTCCCCGCCGACTTTCGTTCGGTCCATATCACCTGCGCCAACGTGCTTGAGAAGGAGATCAACGCGATGGAGCGGGCCCTGTTCGGACGGGTGCGTGGAGAGGCCGTGAGCTACATCGCGGCGTTCCGCACATTCCTGACGAAGTTCGGGGAGGGTGGGCCGATCGTGTCCGAGGACGGCAAGGTCGTATGGTCTCCGCAGATGGAGCCGGCGGCGGTCTCGGGTGGCTGATGGGGGCAGCCATGCGACAAGCCCGGGATTTGACTTACAGGTTGGTCGCGTCAGTCGGCCTGGCCGAACTGCTTCGACGCCGTGCCCGCGGCGGGATCACGATCCTGATGTACCATCGCGTTCTTCCAGCGCCGGAAGGCCAGCGGTACCTGCACGGCCTCTCGGTCACGCCCGCATCTTTCGAAGCACAGGTGCGCTGGCTGGCGAGTCGGTGCGAAGTGGTGACCGTCCGGCGGGCCATGGAACGGCTGCAGGCCGGGCGAACTCCGCTCCGAAGGCCTCTTGTTTGCATCACGTTTGATGATGGGTATTGGGATAACGCCGTGCTCGCCTCGCCCATTCTCGCTTCGTGCGGCGTATCGGCCACGTTCTATCTCTCGGCCGATTTCGTTCTGCACGGTAGAACTCTCTGGTTCGACCGTGCCGCCGAAGTCTGGCAGCGTGATACTGAGCAGTGCCGGGAAGCGATCATCGGAACCGATCCGCGGCACTGGTCCGGGAGAAAGCCGGGTTTCGCTGATTGGATGAGTTTCCTCAAGGTCGCGGAGCCTCGGCTTCGATCGGCGTTGATCAGGGAGGAGGAGGCCGTCGACGCCCCGGTGGCTAACTCGGCTGCTCACCGGCCGATGAGCGTTGCGCAGGCACGCGTCCTGTTGGACCAGGGTCATGAGATTGGCTCCCACACGGTCACTCACCCGATACTGACTCAACTGGGTGAACGAGAGTTGCGGTTCGAACTGGAAGAATCAAAACGGTCGCTCGAAAACGCGTTGGGCGCTCCCGTGATCGGGCTGGCCTACCCCAACGGGTCGACGGACGCGAGAGTGGCCGGGGCGGCGACCGCTGCGGGTTACTTGTACGCCTGCAGCACGCGCCCAGGGTTGAACAGGCCCCCGGTGAACACCCACGGTCTAATGCGGAATCACGTGCGGGCGCAGACGATTTCGGATCGCCACGGTGCCTTTTCCGCGGCATCGTTCGCCGCGGTTACCTGGGGCATGCATGCGTGGCTGCGTCGCGCGGGCAGGAGCATCGGGATCGTCGATTGAGTGGCCCCGTGTGCCGCGCGCAGCGACGTCGATCGGACCTCAATCAGGAATGGTGAAATACCCATGACGACGGAAACCGGCGAAGACCAGAACTCGACGCACTCTCGGCAACGCCCCACGACGCGCACCCGGGAGTTTCTTGCGTCCTTCCGAGGGCGCAAGATCTTCCATCCGCCGCTCGCGGATCATCGGGGGAGGCTGGTGGGCAACAACGGCGATCGGCTGATGGTGCTGGGAACCGATATCGTCTACAACGAACTCGGAATCCGGCGGGTCAATCGTGCTCAAGACGCGGACCTGATCGTCATCGGCGGCAACGGCGGAATGCTCGAGCGCGCCTACCACATCCCGCGGATCTTCCGCGAGTGCTCGCAGGGGTTTCCGGACACGCCCATGTGCGTGCTGCCGTCGACATACTTCTATCCCAGTGGACAGTTTGGCGAGGAAATCGGCAAACGGACCGCACCGTTGACGCTATTTTGCCGCGAGCCTTACAGCTTCAAGCACCTGACACAGGAGCAGAAACTGCCGGACAACTGCCGGGTCGTCCTTGATCGGGACATGGCATTCGAACTCCAGGACGGCGATCTGGTGCGACGGCTGGCGTCGACGCAGGCCAAGCACGTGCTCATGGTAGAACGGACCGACGTGGAGGCCGATCCGGCGGCGTTCACAAACAAGTCTGGCTTCTTCCGGAAAGCTCTCGGCAAGCATGTGCCCGGACCGATCAAACGCGTGCTCTACCCATTCGTCAAAGCGAGACGCGCCAGCCGCATCACACCGTTCCGGATCGCGTGCGAGCAGATGCTCGCGGAACGATTCCCGGCATTGAGCGGCCTTCCACGTCACGCCGGCGATGTCTCGAACGTGAACGTTTGTTCCTTCGACGATTTCTGCCGCCTCATAGGCGAAGCGGCGGTAGTGTTTACCACCAGGCTTCACGTTGGAATCCTGTCGGCGATGACGGGACGGCCCACGTTCATTTTCGGCGGGCCGTACCACAAGATCCGCGGCATCTACGAGCACAGCCTGGCCGGGATGAACCACGTTGTTTTCGTGCCGCGCTGAGCGAACCGAAAGTACACATGTCTCGGGGAGTTGTTGCGCAACTGGTTGGTTCCTACGGCGGCGGCGGCGCTCAGCGCGCGGCGTTCAACTTGGCCACAGCCCTGGACGCCGATGGCTTCAGGTCCTTCGCCCTGGCGTTGCGATCGCGCGGGAACTTTGCGCACAGCCCCGATTCGCGTGTCGAGGCCGAATCGTTCGACGGAGGTGGGGGCTTGCTGAACGCGGCTCGGGCGATGCGCCGATTGAGGCGTTTCATTGTCGACCGCCAAGTCGAGGTTCTTCACGTTCATGGTTCCGCTTCGCTCATCGCCTCCGCGGCGGCCTTGGTCGGCCTTCGAGGACTTCGGATGTACTTTACATGGCACGATTCAGGAGAAGTCCTGCGCTCAGGCTGGCTCCGCCGCCACGCAAGCCGCTGGGCACTGGACCGGTGCGCTGGTGTTTTCGGATCCTCCACCGCCGTCGCCGGTCGCCTTGCCAATGCCTGGGGACGCGGCCGGAACGTGGAGGTGTTCTACAACGGGGTTCCTGCGACACCCGAGCGAGGCGGCGATCGCCCCAATGGCCCTGTCGTTGTGTGGATGGCGAGGTTCGTGCCCGACAAGGACCCCGAGCTGCTTGTCCGTGCCGCGTCGATCCTCCGCGCCCGAGGGCGTCGATTCCGCGTCATCCTCGCCGGCTCTCCGCTCGATCGCTACCGGTGGGTTCTTGACCGGGTACGGACGCTGATTCTATCCGAAGGTCTGACCGACACCATCAGTCTTCCGGGATGGATCGACAACACCGAGACTCTCGTTCGTTCGGCTGATATCGGCGTGCAGACATCGCACACAGAAGGTCTGAGCATGGCGTTGCTGGAGCAGATGATGAGCGGACTCGCTGTGGTTGCTACCGACGTTGGCGAGACGCGCTTCGCGCTGGACGGTGGGAGGTGTGGCGTGCTGTTCGCGCCCGCCGATCTTGGCACGCTCGTTGAGGCGTTGGATGCGCTCATCCTGAGCGCCGATCAGCGCCAGAGTCTTGGGCGATCGGCCCGGGAGCGCGCCATTGAGAACTTCAGCCTCGCCGCCATGTCTAGGCAGGCTTCTCGAGCGTACGGATTCGGAGCATGACTGCATCCGAGTCCACAGCCGTGCTGGTCGGCGACCAAGCGCCTGCGACGTCGATGCGGTCCCTGGTAGTCCGGAGCACCTCGTGGACGCTCCTGGCATACGCCGCGGGCATCGCTATGCGGTTCGGCACGAACCTGCTGCTGGCCCACCTGCTGTTCCCCTCCGCGTTCGCTCTGACGGCGCTCGCGAGTGTCCTGGCGCAGGGGCTCAAGATGTTCTCGGACATCGGTATCGGCCCGAGCATCGTTCGCAGCCATCGCGGCGACGATCCAGGGTACCTTAACACGGCGTGGACCATTCAGGTGTTGCGAGGATTCGTGCTCTTCGCCGTGTCATGCGTCGGAGCATGGCCTATGGCGATGATCTACGGCGACCGAAACCTGCTGTGGGTCGTTCCGGTCTCGTCGTTCACTCTCGTCATCGCGGGGTTCGGGTCCACCTCCCTCTTTACGCTCAGCCGCGAACTGCGCATGGGCAAGATCATGTCGCTGAACCTGATCGAGCGGATCGCCCAGACGATGGTCACAGTGGCTTGGGCGCTTGTGAGCCCTTCGGTGGGGGCCATACTGGCGGGCCTCCTGGTCAGCCGCGTTCTCTTTGTGGCGCTCTCCCACTCGTGGCTGGGCGGGGTGCGCAACCGATTCTGCTGGGATCGTGAGGCGGCGACGGATCTTCTCCGGTTCGGCCGATGGATCTTCGTCAGCACGGCAATCGCGTTTCTCGCCGGACAGATTGATCGCGTCATTCTCGGCCGCCTGGCGACCTTGGATGTCCTCGGCGTGTATAGCGTCGCTCTGACCCTTGCGGGAATCCCCTACGAACTCGGCACACGGTTGACCGAGGGCGTCCTCTTCCCGGCACTGTCCTCCATCGCCCGTTCCAATCGCGAGGGGCTTCACGCCGCCGTGCTCAAAGCGCGGGCTGTCATTCTCTCTGGCGCGCTCCTGGCCACGCTCGGCGTCATGCTTGTCGGTCCGTGGTTCTTCCGCTTTCTCTACGACGCACGTTACTCAGAGGCCGAATGGATGGCCCCCATCGCCGCCGGAAGCATCTGGGTCGCCATCCTGCAGACCTCCGCGGACCGCGCGTTGCTCGCCGTGGGTGACAGCCGGGCTCTCGCCCTGAGCGGCGCGACGAATCTGGTCGCGACAATCGCGTTCACCTGGATCGGATACCTCACCTTCGGCCTTGTCGGTTTCGTGGTGGGTGTCGGAATCGGAAACGCGGCGGGCCACGTGGTCGTGCAACTCGCGATGCGCCGTCACACGCTCGCCGTTCATGTCCAGGATTTCCGTTACACCGGCTTGCTCGCGCTCCTTGTGCTGTCTGACTTCGCCATCCGGTTCTGGATCCGTCGGCACAGGCCGGACCTGCCTGACTGGCACGGAGCGCTCATTGTGGGTGCGCCCATCATGGCGGGTGTGACGTTGTGGTCCGTTCGCAGAGTCTTGGGGCAGTTGGTCAAGCGATGAACTCGCTGGTTCCCATCGCGATCTTCGGCTGGATCCCCGTCGTTCTGGGGTTGTTCCTGATGATGCCCCCGAGGCGAGCCGTTATCGTCAGCTTCCTCGTGGCGTGGCTGTTTCTACCGATCGCATCCTTCAAGTACGCCGGAATCCCGGACATCGACAAGATGGCGGTGACATGCGTGGGCGCACTGCTGGGCACCATGATGTTCGATCCTTCGAGGTTCGCCACTCTCCGGCCCACGCTCGCCGACCTTCCGATGCTCGCGTGGATTATGGCGCCTCTGCCGTCCGCCCTGACCAGCGGATTTGGCCCCTATGAGGGCGCGTCGGGCGTGTTCACCCACTTCGTCGAGTGGGGCATGCCATACCTCGTCGGGCGATTGTACATGAACGACGCCGAAGGCATGAGGGAACTGGCGATCTCGCTGTTTGTGGGCGGGCTGATCTACACGCCGCTGGTCGTCTTCGAGGCTCGCATGAGTCCGCAGTTGCACACATGGGTGTATGGTTACCACCAACACGAGTTCGCGCAGACGAAGCGCGGTGATGCCTGGCGCCCCACCGTGTTCATGCAACACGGCCTCGCCGTTGCCCTGTTCATGGGAACCAGTGCTGTCTCCGCCCTCTGGCTCTGGTCCGCCGGGAAGATCAGGACGTTTCGCGGCGTGCCGATGTGGATGCTGGCCGTGGGCTTGTTCGCCGTCGTGTTCGTGTGCCGATCCTCGTACGCGCTGCTGCTCATGCTCAGCGGTGCGGGCTTGCTGTTCGTCGGCCGTTCCTTGCGGACCCGCGCAGTGCTCATGTTCATGCTCGCGATCCCGCCGTGTTACGTCAGCCTTCGGACCGTCGGCGGCTGGGACGCGGGGCTCCTCCGCGACGTCGCGATGGTTGTGGCTCCGCAGCGAATCGAGAGCTTTGAGCAGAGGCTCGGAAGCGAGGATGTCTGCTGGAAATGGGTGCAGGCGTTCCCCGTATTTGGCGGTGGTCGTCTGGTCGCGATCATGGACGGCAGAAACGACGCGGGCTTCAGGTTCATCCCCGATGGCCTGTGGTTGATCGCTCTCGGAAAGAACGGTATATTCGGGCTGGCCGCGATGCTCTCGTGTCTGCTGCTGCCGGCCGCGCTCTATATCGCGCGGCACAAAGAGTCTGAACTCTACGGGATGCCACTCGCCGGCGCCACCATCATGGCCACGGTTCTGGTCCTTTACACCTTGGACAATCTGCTGAACGCGATGGTGAATCCGATCTATCTTCTTGGGGCTGGTGGTCTGGCGACGCTGCGAATCAACCCACCGGGGGCGGACCGATTGCGCTCCGGTGCGGCCGTCCGTGCTGGTCGGACCGGCGGAGGTGTGGTGCGTTGGAGGCACTGACCCCCCCCCGGATTACAAGTGTCGGTGTCGTTGTGATCGGTCGCAACGAGGGGCAGCGGCTGCGCACGTGTCTTCGGTCCGTAGCCGCGTGCAGCGAAGTCGTGGTGTACGTGGACTCGGGAAGCACGGACGGAAGCCAGTCAGCCGCCCGGGCCGTCGGCGCTGACGTCATCGATCTGGACATGTCGCGCCCGTTCACCGCGGCCAGGGCCCGCAACGCCGGATTCCGACGGCTCGCGGAATTGCGTCCGGGCTTCGAAGCGGTGCAGTTCATCGACGGCGACTGCGATATGTGCGCCGATTGGATTCCCCACGCGTTAGATGCACTTTCTTCTAATCCCCGGGTGGGCATGGTGTGCGGACGGCTGCGTGAACGTGACCGTGATGGCACAATCTACAACCGCCTGTGCGACATCGAATGGAACAGGCCCGCAGGGACGATTGAAGCCTGCGGCGGCATCGTGATGGTCCGCAGGGAGGCTTTCGAGTCGGTCAAGGGCTTCAACGAGTCACTCGTCGCGGGCGAGGACCCCGAGTTCTGCTTCCGTGCCAGGCGTGCCGGATGGGAAGTCCGCAGACTGCCGTGCGAAATGGCACTGCACGACGCCGCGATCGCGACGTTTCACCAATGGTGGATTCGCATGCGCCGGGGCGGGTGGTCCTACGCCGCCGGTGCCTCCCTCCATGGATCGTGGCGCGGCGGCTACCAGGTCCGCAGCGTCCTTCGCGCCCTGTGGTGGGGGGGGGCAATGCCACTGGTGACCGCCGGCGCGATCATCGCCGCTTTCTGGCGCCCGGTGTGCCTGGTCGTCGCCGTCTGCGCCCTCGTCGCGTGTTCCGTATCCCTGTTGCGTGCGTTCCGCTGGTCGCGTGCCTGCGGGCAGCCCCTCGGTGATGCTTTGCTCTACGCCTTCTTTTGCTTCCTGGCCAAGCCCGCAGAAGCGTCTGGTGTCGCCCAGTTCTGGTTGCAGCGGGCCGCCGGGCGTACAGCGAAGCTTATCGAGTACAAATAGAGGTTGCCCACGCGGTTGAGACGGACCATCTCGGTGCACTTGGTGCGAAACTCACGAACAGGAACGTCGCGATCAGCCCGCGGGCTGAACCGGGTCCCCTGGTTCTCCCCCCTTCCGCCGGGCGCGTTCAAGTGTCGGAGAGTCTGGTCAACACCGAACGCGTCCTGCGGGCGCATCGCCCGCATCCACCAACTGTTGAATGCGTTGCCGTTGCGCGATTCGCACCGCGTTCCGTGATTTGGCGGATCTTCGCATGATCCGATTCTAACCAATACGTTCAGCAATGCCCACGTCGCGAGTTTCACACACGCCGAACCAGTACTCCGATCCCACAACTTCACGGTTGCGAGTCCTACCCCGCCGTCGAGTACTCTCCGGCTGATCGACCAATCGGAGGGATGCGCGGTCCTTGGCCGTGCCGAAACTTCAGGGTGTTTTCGCGAACTCATGCGAATCGCAATCGGATCGGAAGCGGATTGTCCTGCGCGGGAGTTCAAAGACACAAGGCGAGAATACGACGGGTGGGTAAGCGCGAGTGCGACGGTTCCTGCAGCTTCATCCGCTCGCAATAACGCGTCAGCCCTATTGTGCGGTTGTGCAGAGTCGAATGCGCTCACACGACGAGATGAGGTACACGCACGCTGCGAGCCGCTTCCCCGTTGGCCCCGTGCCGACATGAACCTACACCTTCTGTTCGGCACGGGCCAGGTGCACGTCCCGGCGATCATCCGATCCCAACCGGCTTCCGCCTGAGATCCGTTGTGTCTTGAGTCTCTACGAACATGCTCCCCATGGGGCCCCTCGCCTACCTCAACTCCGAGTACCCGAGCCTCTCGCACACGTTCATTGAGCGCGAAATCAGGGCGTTGCGCGGGTTCGGGATGGGAATCTCTACTTTCAGTGTTCGGGGGTCCGCGGGGCAAGGACGCTCCGGAACGGCGCACGCCGCGGCGGCGGCGGAAACCGGCGTGTTGCAGGCCGGCGTGGGCGTGCTGCTCAGAGATGCCGCGTGGTCTCTAAAACGGTCTCCAATGGGTGTCGTCAGGGCACTGATCGCTTCCCAGCGATTGTCTCCTCCGGGGTTGATGTACCGGTTCAAACATGCCGCATATGTCCTTCAGGGCCTGCGTTTGGCCAGGCTCATGAACTCCGCGGGATTACACCATGTGCACGTGCACATGGCCAACAACGGCGCAGCGATCGCCATGATGGCCTGCGAGTTCGATCGCGGGCTGAACTACAGCCTCTCCATCCACGGATCTGCCGAGTTCTTCCACGTCGACAGCTGGACGCTGGCTGCAAAGGTCGAGCGTGCAAAGTTCGTGCGGTGCATTTCCAGCTTCTGCAAGGCGCAGGTGATGGCATGGACCAGTCCCTCATGCTGGAGCCGGTTGTTTATTGTCCACTGCGGTATCGATACGGCGGTATATACCCCTCGGCCGCCGCGTCAACCGGGCCCTCTGCGAATCCTCGCCGTGGGCCGCCTTCATCCCATCAAAGGATATGAACTGCTTCTGCGTGCGTGCTCGAAGTTGAGCGAGAACGGGTGCGATTGGGAGCTCGACCTTGTCGGCGACGGTCCTCAGATGCCCTCACTGCGGGCGACCGCCGCACAACTCGGTATCCTGGACCGGGTCACATTCAGCGGGGGGGTCAGTCAGGACGACATACTCCACCACTTTGAAAGGGCCGATGTTCTTGTCGTCAGCAGCTTCATGGAAGGAGTTCCGGTCGTGCTGATGGAGGCCATGTCCAAGCGGCTCGCTGTAGTCGCCACGCGGGTCGGTGGAATCCCCGAGCTCGTCCGCGAGGGCGTGGATGGCGTGCTCGTGGATCCCGGTTCGTCCGATAGCCTCTGCAGTGCTCTAATGCCCCTGGCCCGGGATCCGTCTGTGTGCGAGAGGTTCGGCCGTTCCGCCCGCGAGCGGATCGCAGAGCAGTTCTCCATGGAAGGGCTGGGGCGTCATATGTATGACTTGTTCGTGAGCCAGCTCGCTGACTCAATGCAAACGCCGCGGACCCAGGGCACCCCGAGCGGTGGAGCAGCCAGACCATCATCCCAGCCGCAGGCACCCACGGGCGTATGAGGATTCTCTCCATGAATGGTTCAACTGCAACTTCCCTCCGTTTGCCGCCGCTCGCGGTCGCGTGCGTCACCGGTGGCGCCGGGTTCATCGGTTCTCATCTGGTTGATCGGCTGGTAGCCGGCGGCGTGGCGGTACGCGTGATTGATGATTTCTCTACGGGTCGTGAAGACAATCTTGTTCATCATGCGGGCCGGGTGGAAGTGGTGAGGGGGTCCATCAACGATGAGTCGGTTCTGGAGCGCGGGCTGGGCGGAGTCCACACGGTGTTTCACCTCGCCGCGTATGTCTCAGCCCCGGGCTCCGTGCGAGAGCCGTTCGCCTGCCACGAAATCAATACCACGGGCACGCTCCGATTGCTCGAGGTCGCTCGCCGGGCCGGGGTGAAGCGGGTTGTGTTCGCCTCATCCGCCGCGGTTTATGGAAACAGCGATACCGTTCCCAAGCGCGAGGATCAGCCCATCGTCCCGTGTACTGTGTACGCGCAGAGCAAAGCCGCGGGCGAGCATCTGCTCCAGGTTTGGACTCATTGCCATGGGCTGGAAGCGGTCAGTCTGAGGTTCTTCAATGTGTTCGGGCCGCGTCAACGCGCCGATTCCGCCTACGCCGCGGTGATCGCCGCATTCGCCGACGGCCTCATCACAGGTCGCGGGATCACCATCTTCGGCGACGGACGGCAAACGCGAGACTTCGTGCCGGTCGCCAACATTGTGCAAGGGCTGGTCAACGCCGCGGAATGGGAAGGCCCCGCCCAGGGACAGGCTTTCAACCTAGGTCTCGGAACAGCGATTAGCATCCGTGAGTTGGCCGGCGTATTAGCGACCATCGCCGGATCACCGGATGAACCCCGATTCCTGCCGGCCCGCGCGGGCGATGTGACGCACTCTCTCGCGGATATTACTCGGGCCCGTCAGGTACTTGGGTTCTCGCCCTGCATGTCCGTAGAACAGGGACTCCGCGAGACCTTTGAGTGGTACCGAGGTCTGAGCTCGCCCACCCGGCCGTCGCGGACGTAATCGTCATGCACCCCGACCGTTACGCTATCATCGCACCCTGCCGCAATGAGGCGAAGTACGCGCGCCGAACGCTCGACTGCCTCGTCAACCAGACTCGGCGCCCAGCGCTGCTTGTCATTGTGGATGACGGATCCACCGATGAAACGCCGCAGATCCTCGCAGAGTACGCCGCGAGGCACGATTGGATCCGCGTCGTTACCCGCCCCAACCGCGGCGCCCGCTCGGTGGGCCCAGGTGTCATCGATGCTTTCTACACAGGATTGGAAATCGTGAACTTGGACGAGTACGAGTTCGTCTGCAAACTCGATTTGGATCTCGTACTGCCCGCAGCCTACTTCTATATTCTGATGAATGAGATGGAAGCCAGGCCGCGGCTGGGCTGCTACTAGGGGAAGCCCTACTAACCAGTCCCTTCCAA
>JBGAMO010000263.1:0-3590 GCA_044222845.1 Phycisphaerales bacterium | reverse complement strand
CCCCGAGCCCTTCTGGCAGGTCGTGACGGGGATCGAAAAGCCGCCCATGCTGCGGTACCAGGTGGATCGGCTGGGATAGTGATGCTTTTCCCTGGTTCCGCGCGTGTTCGCCGTGGCGCGCAAGCGGCGATTCCTTTGCACGGCGTGCATCCTTTCTGCTCACGCCCGGTAGGTCTGTGCGGTTGACCGCACAGACGCATGGCGTGGCAGAAAGGGTTTGAAGTGCTCACCTCCTCCCCTTCGACTCGAATCGCGGGACTCATTGGCGTATCCCTGATCGCGATGGCCGCGCGCGCGCAATGCGTTGAACGCTGGGTCGAGCCCTCGACGGGTTGCCCGGGCCTCAGCGGTCTGGTGAGCGCGTTGACAACCTTTGATGATGGGCGCGGTGAAGCGGTGTATGCGGTCGGGAACTTCCGTTACGCCAGCGTGGTCGGTTCAAGAGGGATCGCTCGGTGGGACGGAAAGACATGGGAAGGCGTTGGAGGAGGACTCAACGGGAATGTCGTAATCGCAATCCCGTTCAATGGACGGCTTGTTGTGGGAGGCAGGTTCTCCCAAACAGCGGCGGGCGTCCCCATGCACTATCTCGCGGCATGGGATGGACAAACCTGGCAGCCCATGGGAGACGAGAACACGTTCAATCAGACGGTCTACTGCCTTGCGGTCGTGAACGGCGAGCTGTACGCGGGGGGCACGTTCTCGAAGGTCGGTACCGAAATCGCCGATGGCCTTGCCCGATGGGACGGGGTCGCGTGGCGAGCCGTCCCCGGGTACTCCGCCCTCTCGGCGGGCGCCGTGTACTCGATCTCGAGCTTTGATGGCGAACTGGTAACAGGCGTATCGCTCGGGAGCGGGCTTAGCGTGCGAAGGCTGCACGCGGGGCAATGGGAAGAACTGGCGAAAACAACTGAGACGGGCGCGGCAGTCTATGGAATCGCCGAATGGCGCGGAGATCTGTATGTCGCCGGCCCGTTTACCCAGATCGCCAATCTCCATGGCCTCAGCGTCGCCCGCTGGTCGGGCGGTACCTGGCAATCTGTTCAGGCGCCCGACGCGGGTTGGGGCATGTGCATATTGCCGGAAACGGACCGGTTGATCGTCGGGAGAGGGGAAGGCTTGTACGCATGGGACGGTTCTGCGTGGCAGGCCCTTCACACGGCGGCCATCCCACCGCAGGTCAACTGGTGTGTTCGCTTTCACGGCGAACTCGTGGCAGGGTGCAACGAAACGAGGAGCCTCGGCTCCGAACAAACCAGCTACATATCTCACCTGACGCCGCAAGGCTGGGCTTCCACCGCGTCGGGCTTCAACTACGAGCCGGGGAGTCTCGCTCGATTCCGGGGAGATCTGTACGTCGGCGGGCTGACGTTCGCAGGGAACCCGGATGTTCTTGGCATCGCGCGCCGGTCGGGAGACTCGTGGGAGGCCGTGGGGAGCGGCCTTGGCGGCGGCGCTTCGAATCAAGCTGTGAGCGACCTCAGGGTATACGGAGATCGACTCCTTGCGGGCGGGAGTTTCACCGCCGCCGGCGGGCTTCCAGCCCCGGGCCTGGCCGCTTGGGACGGCCACGCATGGGGTTCGCTGGGCCTGCCCGATGGCTCGACCGTCTCGAAACTTGGCGAGATAGAGGGAGACTTGGTCTGTGCGGGATCGTTCCCGAATTCGCCCACCACCAAGACGCCGGGCGTTCGCCGGCTGGCAGGGGACGCGTGGACGTCCCTTGGATCGGGCATGAACGGCCCGATCAGTTCGCTCGCCACGTACGCCGGCTCGCTGTACGCGGCGGGCTACTTCACCATCGCCGATGCGGCGCCCGCGCCCTACATCGCGCGATGGGACGGCGCCCACTGGCTGCCCGTCGGTGATCCCGCTCACACCTGGACCGTGAAAAGCATGAACTCCATGGCCGTTGTCGATGGCAAGCTGGTCGTGGGCGGCGACTTCAGCATGGTGAACGGCGTGGCGGCGGCGGACGTGGCGGTGTGGGACGGCACCGCGTGGAGCGCCGCATCGCCGGACATCATTCCGGCTTCGACCGGGGCTGTTCAACGGCTCGCGGCCGACGGCACGGACATCATCGTTGCCGGGAGCCTGAGGCTACTCGGTTCGACCGCCGGAGCACCGCTCGTCCGCATCTCGGGAGGGGTCGCCACGCCGTTCTCGCCGCTGACATCGGCGACCGGCTTGCTGATCGAGCCCGACGTCATGCTTGTTTCAGGCGAAAGCAGTCAGCCCGGCCTGCAATCGTTCCACCGCGGCGTGTTCGAACTCAAGTGCCTCTGCCCCTCCGATATCAACGCCGACGGCTTCGTCACCGGCGACGACCTCGATCTCTTCGCCGTCGCCTTCGAAACGGCCGCGCCCGAGGCCGACGTTGATTCCAACGGCTTCGTGACCGGCGACGACCTGGACCTGTTCACGAGTACCTTCCTCGCCGGCTGCTGACCGGCATCGGGCACATCAGGCACGACCACGATTCTCAGCTCATCACCTCAGGACACCAGCATCGCCCCCCGGCGCCCTCGCCACGTACTCGTTGAAGATGCCCATGGTCCGGTGCCGCGCCGCGGCCTCGAGCCCGGCGCGGGTCATCGCGTCGAGGATGAGCGCGGGCTCGACGCACTTCTCGATCGACTCCCAGTAGTAACTCATCAACTCCATGGCGCGCCGGCTGCCGGTGACCAGCAGGCTCACTGGCGGGACGATGTGCTTGAGGTACACCTTGAGCGCCGCGCGCGCGGCGGCGGAGGTCGGCGGCGTGATCTCCAGGATCGCCACCGTGCCCCCCGGGCGGAGCACGCGGCGCATCTCGCCGAAGGCCGCGAGCAGGTCGGAGGCGTGGCGCATCGCGTAGCCCATCACCACGAAGTCAAAGGACGCATTCTCGACGGGCAGGCGGTCGGCCGTTCCCTCCAGCACGCGCAGGCCGCGCCGTGATTCGGCGACGCGGCGCATGCCGGCGCTGGGATCCACGCCCAGGACCAGGCCGCGGGGGCCGACGAGTTCAATGGCCGCGGCCGAGACCTGCCCGGTGCCGCACGCGACGTCGAGGACGCGCGAGCCCGCGCGGACGCCGATGCGGCTCAGGACGTCGCGCCGGTAGCGTGCGCCGGTGCCACCGCTCATGAGCCACGTGATGCGGTCGTAGTGGCGCGCGGTGTCATCAAAGAGCCGGTTCACCACACCCTGCCGCTGCTCGGGCGCGCGGTAATAGTCCGCGAGCACGGGGTGGGGCGGAAGGGAAGGGGCGTCAGGCGCGGCGGGGGGCATGGGGGAGTCCGTGAGACGGTGAGGCGGACAGGGGAGCAAAGCAGCAAAGCACCAGAACAGCAAAGCAGCAAACGGGAGGGAGAGAGTGCTCGGTCAGCGCTTGCGCATGTAGAGGTGGATGGCCATGGTGCCGTACTCGTGGGTCTCGGGGCCGACCGCTCCTTCGATCGCCAGATCGATGAACCGCTTCGGGGGCGCGGGCGCCGCGGGCGCGGGTATCGCGGGCGATTCGGGCGACTCGGGGATCGGCTCGTCGGGTCCTTCGCCGGCATCTTCGAGCATCTCGTCGAGTTCCTGCTTGGAGTTCTTCTCGACCG
>JBGAMO010000262.1:0-3648 GCA_044222845.1 Phycisphaerales bacterium | reverse complement strand
GCACAAGAAGTTCAGGCTCGACCCCTTCAAATCCTCGGTCAACGATGAAAATGCCGTCTGCACCGGTAGCAACTCCGATTCCGACCTTGGTACCGGACGCGGTCGAGCCAAGCGCTGGACACTCAGTCTCTAGCCGACGGATAAGGGCCAAATGCTCCGGGCTCTCGGTGATCCACGGTTCCTCGCCGTCGAACCACTCTTCGTACTCATGGACGGCTGCGGTGGCAACCGGTTGATCCGCCGAGGATCGGAACGCGGCGCGTACGTCGTCACACTCGATGGCGCTCGCCGATTCCATCTGGGCAAACTTCACGCGCCCCGTTTTCCCGCGCCCAATCACGAAGATGCCTGGATACGCCAACACCTCGGGATCAAATGGGGAGGTGTTCGCCAGATCGATCATGTGCGTCAACTTGTAGTTCGACACAATCAGGGACCGCAGTTTCTGTCCGTATCGATTCCGGGCGAACCGATTCGGGCAAATGTAACCGAGGACGCCCTGGTCGGACAGCAGGCCGAGCCCCTTCTCGATGAACGCCATGTACAGGTCGGCACGGTCGAAGAAGCAGGTAAACCGCTCTCGATAGAGTTCAAGATCGTGCCTCGGAATCGCCTCCTGACGCACATACGGTGGGTTTCCTACCACGACATCGAAGGGCCCTGGCAGATCTGCGATCAGAAAGTCCTCGTTCGATACCCAGCCCTTTGCAATCCGGTTGGCGGTTCGAGCCGGCGCACCGAATGCCTTCAGCAATTCCGCCAGGCGCTCAATCGTTCGCATCGCCAGCGCGGCGTCCTTCTCAACCGCACTGAGACAGTCTGACAGCGACTCGAGGTCCATGTTCTTTCGCGGCAGTGAATCGAGGAGTCGTCGTGCGGCCTCGCACACGAACGCGCCATCGCCGCACCCGGGGTCAAGCAGGCGCAACTGGGAAAGGTCGCGGTCGCTCGAGTAGCCACAGAGGTCGAGGATCAAATCCACAATGTGTGGCTTCGTGAACACCTGACCGTGACGGCCGATGCTCGGGTCCTCATCGATCTTTGCAAACACTCGAATGGTGCTCATACGGCCTCCAGAAGCGTTGGGCGAAGAATACCATACAAAAGCCAGACAATCCAGCCCTGGGAGGCGTGGGCTGCGGCCACGTGCCGTTGGGGAAGTCTCGTTTGGAGAGTATCCGAGTTCCGCCACGCGCGAGCGGCCGAGCCGCAGGTGAGGGGACCGCCGACAACATTCGGAATATAGCGTTACTCTTGACTTGACTCATGAAGAACGATGTGTACCCTTTTTCGGTAAAGACCAAGGAGCGTGCTATGGACGACAAACAGATCATCGCGATGCAGAAAGTGGTTGAGGCGCTGGGCGGGTTGGACGAAGCCGATTTGCGGGTGGTTCTCGGATTCATCGGGATGCGGTATGGTGGCCTCAAGACCACCGCTGCTCCCGCTGCCGGGGGCATTGCCGAAGCCG
Source organism: Phycisphaerales bacterium (assembly GCA_044222845.1). Lineage (GTDB taxonomy): Bacteria > Planctomycetota > Phycisphaerae > Phycisphaerales > UBA1924 > UBA2402. The sequence goes on along the minus strand of JBGAMO010000262.1, from coordinate 2,177 downwards.
CCGGATCGGCAGGTGGAAACGGCCCGGCCGCGGTTCCCACCACCTTCGACGCCTTCCACGACCTGTACCACGCGGCGAATCCCGCGACCGAGGCGGAGAAGGCGCTGGTCGCTGGCTACTGGGTGCAGGTATGCCAGCAGAACGACGGCTTCGACAGTTTCACGGCCAATTCAGCGCTGAAGGGCATGGGTTACACGGTGAGCAACATCACCCGCGCTCTTGATGCGCTCATGGCCCAGGAGCCCAAGTACGTCATGCAGATCAAGAAATCCGGCACGGCACGTCAGGCCCGAAAGGTCTACAAGTTGACGACCGCAGGACTGAAGCGCCTGGCCGAGATGTTGAACACGCCGAAGGACTGAAAGGAGGTGAACGCCATGTGCGTATCCATCAGGAGGGCCGCTGGTCTCCCGTTGATTCCGTCGCCGACGACGCGGGGACCCATGAGCCCAAAACCATAACCGCCGCTTTCGCGGCGGTCAGGCGACAAACTAGTTTCCGCTAGGACACGGCTGAAAAGCCGTGTCCCGGCTTGCACAATCATAGGCGACCAAAGCGCCCCGCTACTGAGCCTGCACGCCCGTCGAATTCCAAGTGAATCGAGTGGGTGTCAGACGGGTAAGCAGTGTGGATGCACTCCTCCCCAACACCGACACCATCAACCAGGGCTCCTTCAGCCCCGACGCCCAGAACGCCACCAGCATCACCGTCACCGCCGGCTCGCGCTTCCGCGTGGGCGACCAGGTGCGTCCCGGCGATCTGCGCGAGGTGATCTTCGTCACCGCCGTCGCCGGAAACGTGCTCACCGTCACCCGCCGCTACGGCGGCACCCCCACCGGCACGCTCACGAGCGGCATGAAGCTCACCATCCTCGGCAACGCGGCCGTCGAAGGCGACGACCGACCCGCCACCCAGTTCACCAGCCGCACCCGCCGGCGCAACTACACGCAGATCTTCACCGCCGCCGTCGAGGTCTCCGGTTCCATGCAGGCGGCCCGCAAGATTGCGGGCATCGCCGACGAGGTCGACTACCAGAAGCAGGAGCGGCTCCGCGAGATGCTGCGCGATCTGGAGAACTGCGTCCTCAACGGCGTCGCCAGCGCCGCCAATCCGCAGGGATCCTCCACCATCCGGCGCACGATGCAGGGCATCATCCCCGCGATCACCACCAACCAGTTCGCGCCCGGTGTCGGCGGATTCCCCTCGGGCGGCGGGTCGGGCAACACGCTCAGCGAGGTCGTGCTCAATACCGCCATGCGTTTGGTGTGGGAGCAGGCCTCCAGCCGCATCGACACCATCGTCTGCGGCGGGGTGCAGAAGCGGAAGATCAACGAGTTCCTCGCCTCCACCCGCGTCTTCGGCCCCAAGGACACCAACTACCAGAACCGCATCTCGGTCTACGAGAGCGACTTCGGCCTCTGTCGCATCATCATGAGCCGCTGGGTGCCCGCCGACACGTTTCTGCTGCTTGATTCCTCCCGCATCAACGTGTTGCCGCTCGCGGGGCGCAGCTTCCAGTTCAAGCCGCTGGCCTCCACCGGCGACAGCACCACCGGCATGCTCGTCGGTGAGTACACGCTCGAGTTCCTCAACGAGAACGCGCACGGACTGGTGCGCGGCCTGGCCACGAGCTGACGCGGCTTTGGCAGCCCGCCCAAGCGCCGGATCGCGGGGTCAACCCCCCCCGCCCCGCGATCCGGCCATGCTCGGCGTTCTACAACCGCGGATCTCTTCCTCATTTGCCGCTTTGCCGCCTTTGCCGCCTTTGGGAATCCCCCATGCTCTTCACCACCGACCGCGACCTCCTCTCCCTCCAGCCCACCCTCTTCCGCGAGGTCGCCTGGCTCGCCCAGACGCTCCACCGCGGCACGCTCAAGGTGCAATCCGGCGAACTCGTCGCCGTCACCGGCGCATTCCCCGCGGCGATCGCGCCCGGCCACGTCGCCGTCATCGATGACCGCCCGCTCGAAATCACCGCGATCACCAGTTCCACCAGCCTCACCGTCTCACTCACCCGCGCGGCCGCGGACGACCCCGTCATTCCGCCGCCCGACACCGCCAATCTCGCCGGCTCGATCGCCACCTTCGCCCCGCAGATCCGCATCATCCACGACCAACTGCTGCGCATGCTCGGCCTCGCGCCGTCGCAACAGACCATCGACCGGCTCGCCCCAACC
>JBGAMO010000066.1:0-24554 GCA_044222845.1 Phycisphaerales bacterium | reverse complement strand
CGACGATGGGTTGGCCATGGATCCGGACGAGCCGCCGGAATCAGGCGAGAAAAGGGGGTGACGCATGGAACGGCCTCACGATTCAGAAAGAACGGGCGTAACACACGAACACAACTGTGGAAGCGTACGCCCACGGGCGGGTGAACGACTCCACAATCAGGTATCGGTCTGCGCGTCCGATCTCCGCGATCCGTTGGGCAAAACTCAAGGAGTGACATATTAGCAAAGACTGATAGAATTGCACCATGGGACGCGTACCAGCCGACACGTCGGTCTTTTACGCCGTGGCCGATCCCACTCGACGCGCGATTCTCGATGTGCTCAAGGATGGCGAGCAGTCCGTGCTGGTGATGCTCGCACGCCTGCGCGAGTCATCGGCGGGCCTGGGACAGTCCGCATTCAGCCAGCATTTGGCCGTGCTCCGCAGCAGCGGATTGGTCACCTCCCGCAAGTCCGGGCGCCAACGCCTCTACGCGATCAGCCCGGAGCCGTTGACCGAAATAGCGAACTGGGTCGGTATTCACCGCAGGCCCAACCCATCCCGCGCCAACAACCAGGAACGATGCGCCGAGCATCAATCTACAACTCCAACACGGAGGCCGAGCCATGAAAGTGCTCGTCAAGGAAACTCTCCTCCCGTACCCGCAAGATCTCGTTTGGGCGTCGCTCACCCGGGGCCCCGCCCTGGCGCAATGGCTCATGCCGAACAACTTCCCTGACGCCCCGCGTGCCGGCGACAAGTTCGAGTTCCGCATGGACCCTGTTCCCTTGATTGGCTCGACCGTGCGGTGCGAGATTCTGGAAATCGATCCGCCCAACCGGATGGTTTGGTCGTGGACCGGGTTGAGCAACAAGGGCGCACTTCAAGGAACACAGCGCATCGAGTGGACGCTGACCGCCAAGGAGGCCGGCACGCAGTTATCCATGAACCAGGGCGACATGAACGCGCTGCCGTGGATCATGCGAACGATGATGACGATGGGCTGGGGCACGATGCTGGGCCGGTGGCTGCCCGTCGTTCTGCAGGCGTTCGTGCAGCGAGACGGTGCCTGGATTTATCAACCCGTCCAGGCCGCCCCCAATCGAAGTCACCACAGCGCCAAAACTGTGCCCGCGTCGTTCTTCAAGTAAGCCGCGCCTCCACGGCCCGCCCCTCGAAGCGTCAGGCCGTGTGACGCGGGTGGTGTTCCCCGGTCCGGTCACGTACCGTTGTTTCCGCATGCCCGGCAACGCAAATACCTCCCCGCTCTCCACGAATCTCGCCGGCGTCCGCCTTGGCAACCCGGTGCTCCTCGCCGCCGGCACCGCGGGAACGCTCGATGAACTCTCCGATGTGCTCGACCTTCGCCGCGTGGGCGGAGTCGTGACCAAGTCGATCACCGCCGAACCCCGCGAAGGCAACGCCACGTGGCGCGTCATCCCCACAGACCACGGAATGCTCAACGCGATCGGCCTGGCCAACATCGGCATCGATGCGTTCATGCGGGATTACGCGCACAAGGTCCGTTCCGCCCCCACCACCATCATCGGGTCGATCTCGGAGTTCAGCGTCGAGGGGTTCGTCCGGGTCGCCGCGGCGTTCGCTTCCATCCCGGAGATGCCCGCGGTCGAGCTCAATGTCTCCTGCCCCAACGTCAACCACGGCTGCGAGTTCGGCGCGGACGAAGCACTGCTCGCTGACCTCGTGTCGAATGTCCGCCGCGTGCTGCCCAGCACGCGCCTGTTCGTCAAACTCAGCCCCATCGCGATGGGCCGCCCGGGAATCGTTGCGATCGCCAACGCCGCCATCGAACCCCCCGGCTCACAACCAATGGGCCCCAATCAACGTCCAGGCGCCGATGCACTCTGCATCGCCAACACCGTCCCCGCGATGGCGATCGACGTCGAAACACGCAGGCCCCGCCTCTCCCGCGGCGGCGGAGGGCTCTCCGGACCGGGCATCCACCCGATCGCGGTGCGGCTCGTTCACGACGCCTACCACGGTATCTGTAAGTCTTCCGCTACGCCCATCATCGGGATCGGCGGAGTGCTGCGTTGGCAGGACGCCGCGGAGTTCGTGCTCGCCGGCGCGTCCGCCGTGGAAATCGGCACCGGCCTGTTCGCCGACCCCCGTTGCCCGCCCAAGGTCGCGGAAGGACTGGAACGCTGGGTCCGTCGAATGGGCGCATCGAACATCGCGGAAATGGTGGGCCAAACTTTGCCGCCCGAAGATCCCACCGTTCGGATCTGATCACCACTCCGGAGGCACGAATGCAACTTCAAATCCACCGTTCGCTGCTCGTCCGTGCAAGCGCCGCGGCACTCGCGGTCACAACTCTCTACGCACCCTCCGTCTGGGCACAGCCCACCAACGCCGCGGCCGCAATCCCGGCCGATATTTCCAAGACACTCGAACCGCTCCTGGCCGAGCACGACATCCCCGCGATGGCCGCGATTGTCATCCGCGGCGATGCAATCATCGCTCAGGGTGTGAGCGGCGTGCGGGCCCACGGCCACGACGAACAGGCCACGCTCAGCGATCTGTGGCACCTGGGAAGTTGCACCAAATCCATGACCGCCACCTTGCTCGCGACGTTCGTGGAGTCCGGCCAACTCAAGTGGTCGACCACCATCGGTGAAGTGTTCACCGACCTTCCCCAAATGAATGATGCGTGGAAACCCGTGACGCTCGAACAGTTGCTCGCCCACCGGGCCGGAGTCCCCGCCGACCTGTCCGCCGACGGTCTCTGGGGCACACTCTGGAATCACACAGGCACACCCACGGAGCAACGCAGAACCCTGGTCGAGCGCCTTCTCGCTCAGCCGCCGTTGCACGCCCCCGGAACAAAGTTCCTGTACGCCAACGCCGGGTTCGCGATCGCTGGGGCGATGGCAGAAAAGGTCAGCGGTCGTTCTTGGGAGGACCTCATCCAGGAGCTTCTATTCAAGCCGTTGGGCATCACTTCAGCCGGATTCGGCGCTCCTGGCACGCCCGGCACCATTGATCAGCCCCGCGGCCACGAGGCCGACGACAAGCCCGTCGAGCCCGGCCCTCACCACGCCGGTGACAACCCCGCCGCCATCGGACCCGGCGGAACGGTGCACATGTCGCTCCCGGACTGGGGCAGGTACATCTCTCTGCACCTCGCTGGCGAACGGGGCGTCTCGACGCCGCTCAAGCCGGACACGATCCTCGCACTGCACCGCCCGGCCGGCAGCCCCGATGCAACGTACGGCTGGGGATGGTCGTTCACGCAGCGCACGTGGGCCGGAGGTCCCACGTTCACGCACAGCGGCAGCAACACGCTCTGGTACAGCGTCGTCTGGGTCGCCCCGGCCAAGAACATGGCCGTGCTGATCGTCTGCAACAAGGGAGGCTCAGCGGCCGCGAAGGGGTGCGACGCCGCGGCGTCAGCGTTGGTCACGCAGTACATCGCGAGTTCGGAAACCCTCGCTCCTCGCCCCGAACTTTCCAAGCCCGAATCGTCCAAGTAACGCCCGGGCGTCAGTTGACCTTGGCCTCGTCCTCGGCCGCTGGTGACTCGGACAACTCCCGCATCGCGTCCAACGCCGACCGCAGCGTCCCCGCGTCGGCCTTCACGGCCCTCAGCGGGCTCTTGCGTGCGCGTTTGGGCGGCGGATCCACCACCGCCGCGATCCTCGACGCGGGCGGTTCGGCTTCCGCCGCAAGCGGCTCGGAGATGCGTGAGACGTGCTCCTGCTTGATCTCACCGTCCTTGCCGACCTGGTCGAACTTCACGGCCACACGTGTGCTGACGCCGCGTTCCTGCTGCGTGATGCCGTACAGCCGGTCCGCGCCCTGCATGGTCCGCTTGTTGTGCGTGATGATGATGAAGCTCGAGCGGTCGGTGTAATCGCGGACCACCGCGTTGAATCGACCGACGTTGCCCTCGTCGAGCGCGGCGTCGACTTCGTCCAGAATGCAGAAGCAACTGGGCTTGCTGCGGAAAATGCTCATGAGCAAAGCCACCGCGGTGAGCGTCTTCTCGCCGCCCGACAACTGGCTGATGCTGCGGGGCTCCTTGCCCGGCGGCTTGGCGATGACTTCCACGCCGCTCTCGAGCAGGTCTACCTCATCGGTCTCCACCTTGCGGATGGTGCCGTCCGCGTCCTCGATTTCCTTCATGAGGGGCATGAGCCGCACCTCGGCCTTGCCGCCGTTGAACAGCTTGCGGAACATGCCGTTCTCGCCGCCGAAGTTCTCCTGGATCTTCGCGAACGCTTCCCCGAAGAGCGTGCGGCTCACGTCGTTGAGCGTCTTGATGAGATCGGCCAACTGGGCGCACGCCGCATCGATGTCCGCGACCTGCTTGACCAGTTCCTCGTTCTGCTGTTCCAGCGTCGTCTCTTCCTCAATGGATTCGAGGTTCACGCTGCCCAGCTTGCGGACGCTGTCGCGGAGCGTGTCGATGCGCAGGGCCGCTTCCGACGTGTCGATCCGGTTCACGTCGCCGGTGGACATCATCTCGCGGTACTCGGCGTATTCGCCCTGCACGTCCACGCCCAGTTCCTCGCGGGTCCGCTCCTCGGTCGCCTCACGCTTCACTTCCAGTTCCCGCTTCGAAAGCTCCAGCGCGTGCCATTCACGCTCGATGCTCGAGTACGACAGTCTCGCGGCCGAGACCTGTTCGCCCAGCGTCCGCACCTGCTGATCGGCCTTGTCCGCCTCTTCTGATGCCGCCTGCGATTCGGCCGTCAGGCGGATCGCCTCGGCCTGCGCCGCCGCGATCTGCGTCACTGCCTCTTCGATCGCCTGCTGGTGCTCCACCACTCGAAGCGTCAGCCGCTGCACCTGCGTGTCCAGATCGCGCGACTGCCTCGTGAGATCGTCCCTGGACATCTCCAGCCGGCTCAACTCACGCTTCACCGACGAAGACTGCTCCGACAGCGTGCTCACTTCCACCTTCGCCGCAGTCAACTGCTCTTGGGCCGAGTCCGCACGCGTCTGCGAACCTCTGACCGACTCCTCCAGCGACTGCACCGCACCCGCTTCGTCCTGCAGCAGCCGACCCAGGCTCTCGGCCCGTTCCGTGAGGCGGGCGCGATCCTCATCGATCTTCGCCAGCCGCTGCTTGAGCTGGTTCATCTCCTGCTCAAGGCTCGCACGCTCACGCTCGAAGCGGGCACCCTCGGCCTTGAGTCGGTCCAATCGGTTCTGCTCTGTGAGCACCGCACGCTGCTGCTGGGCCAGGTCGGTGCGCGTTCGGCTCGCCGCGGCGCTCAGCGAGCCCGCCTCGGCGTCAACGTCACGCAACTGGGCACGCTCGGCCTCCAGCACCGCAGAAAGCTGCGCCGCCGTTGCCTGCAGCGATTCCAACTCGCTCCGACGCCGCAGAATGCCCGCGGACTCATCGCCCGCGCCGCTGCCGGCGTGAACCCGCCCCTCGGCGTCCAGGATCGCGCCCGTGCGGGTGATGAACCTCGCGCCGTACCCCGACAGCGGGCCCGCCGCGAGCATCAACGCCGCTTCAATGTTCGAAACAAGGAACGTGCGACCCAGCAGCCGGTCCAGAAGGTCATGAATCGCCGGGTCGTCCGTCAGTTGGCCCCGGGGCCGCACCAGCGAGCGAACGCTGACCACCCGGCCTCGCGCATCATCCAGCCCTACGCCCGAGAGGGCATCATTGATTGACGGCACCGGCCCGCTCAGCGCCGTGGACACGCCCGCGGTCGGAAGAAACGACACTCGCCCCTTGATCGACGCGAGTTCCTCGGCGCTCGGAAGCGCCGAGGCGGATTCCACCACCAGCCCCTGCAGGTCCGGCCCAAGGGCCAGTTCCACCGCCGCGGCCCCGTCCGTGTCGACATCCGCCCGTGTTTCGATCAAGTCGGCCAGCGGAGCCTTGACGCCGCTGAACCCCTTGCCCGCGTCGCGAGCTGCCAGCACGCTCCGCACCGATTCCGCGAACCCCGCTCGGGTCTGCACCATCTCGTCGAGCGTGGCGCGTCGGCTCTCCACGCGGACCAGTTCCTGATCCAGGGCAGTGACCTTGTCCGCCCGTTGGCGACGATCAGCGCTCAATCGGCCGACGCCTTGCTCTTGCTCGGCGAGCAGAGTCTCGAGTTCTGTGACCCGCGCGTGCGCCGCCGCGAGAGTGGCCTCCACCTGCGACGCGTGCTCCCGCACCGTGCGGTCTTCGTCGGCGTTGCGTCCGGCCTTCTGCACCAACCGATCGATCTGCTCTCGCACGCCGTCGGCGCGCGTGCCGTCGGCCGCGATCGAAGCGACCAGACCGGCTCGCTCTCGCTCGATCCGCCCCACCGCAGCCTGCTTCTGGGCCAGCCCCTGCCGGTGATCGTTGAGCTCTTCCAATGCCTTGGCACGGGCATCACCCGCACCGCTCAACCGCCGCTCGGCCTCGGCGAGTCTTTCCGCCAGCGACGCCGCGGCCTCGCGGTGCTGTTCGATCGCCTGCTCGGTCTCTCGCCGACGCTGTTCCATCCCCGCGAGCCGGTCGCGGTCCGTCGCGGACTGCCGCTCGGCTTCCACCACCGCCCGCTCCAGCATCCCCCGCCGCTGCGAGGCTTGCTGCTCGGAGTGGCCCGCCGCCAATCGCTCCTGCTCCAGGGACTTGTGCTTCGACATCGCCTCGTGCCGGGTGAGCTCGGCCGCCTGCTTGGCTGTTTCCGCCTCGGCGAGTGACGCAGACGCGGCTTCACGCTGGGTTCCCAGCTCCGAATGCCGCGACACCAACTGCACAATGCGCTGCTCGAGCTCGTCGTACTGCTCGAACGCCAGCGCGAGCCGCCACGCGCGAAGCTCGCCGTCCAGCTCCTTGAACTTGCGGGCCTTGGCCGCCTGTCCTCGCACCAGCCGCAAACGCCGCTCGGTGGAATCCAGTTCCTCGCGAACGCCCTTGAGGTTGGTCTGCGAGCGGTCGAGCTTTCGCTGCGCCTCAACACGGCGCTGCTTGTACTTCGCGATCCCCGCGGCTTCCTCGAAGATCGTCCGCCGCTCCTGTGGACTCGCCAGGAGCATCGCATCGACCTTGCCCTGCTCGATGATCGAGTACGCGTCCGCGCCCACGCCCGTATCCAGGAACAACTCGCGGATGTCCTTGAGGCGGGCCTTTTTGCCGTTCACCAGGTAAGCGCTCTCGCCGTCGCGGTACAGCCGACGCTCCACCTCCACGTAGTCGGTGTCGATCGGCAGGGATCGCTTGCCTCTCACCGAGCGATCCAGCACCGAAGGCTCCGCGTCGGGAGCGTGTTCTTCCTGTGTGGGCGTCGCGGCACTCTGCGCTTCGGCCGCTTCGACCAGCGCGAGCGCGGGTTGCTGCTTGATCGGATTCTCGAACGTGAGCGTCACGCTGGCCATGCCGCCGGGCTTGCGTCCCGCGGAACCTGCGAAAATCACATCAAGCATCTCGGTGCCGCGCAGGCTCTTGCTCGAGCGTTCGCCCAACACCCACTTGATGGCGTCCACGATGTTGGACTTGCCACACCCGTTCGGACCAACCACACCCGTGATCGGGTGGTCGAAGGTGAACTCGGTGGTGTCGGCGAAACTCTTGAAACCGCTGACGGTCAGCTTGGCAAGGCGCATGGACGGGGCAACCTCCGTGTCGGGTACAAACCGCGTTGCCTTCCTGGCCGATCCCAGCAAATGGGATCACGACGCGGGCTGATACAAGATATCGTGGTTACCCCCCACAGGCGCGTTACATTTCCCAAACAAATCGAAAAAGTACACAAAACGCCCACATTCCGACGCATCACGCGGGTGAAAAGCCGTGGAAAAGGTGTCGTTTGAAGCCTACTTGGGATCCTTTTTGTCCGTCGGCGGCAGGATCGGCACGATTTCAGGCTTGCCCGGCGCATCGGGTTTGGGGGTCGTTTGCGGCTGCATCACGGCCGGCCGCTTCAAAGGCACGAGTTCCCGGTCGGCTTCTGTTTCGGGTCGATCCGGGACAGCCACCGAAGTCGCCGCCAGCAACTGGGCCTTGAGCCGGTCCGTTTCCGTGGTGAACAACGCCTCCGTAGCACCTTCCTTGAACGCCGCGTACAGCACCCCCACCACCTCAGAATACGACAGGCTCAGACCCACGCGAGGCGCATCCTGCTCGCCCTTGCGGGCCAGAAAGGTCACGAGTTCCGAAAGTCGCGCCTTGCCTTTGCCTCGCATCGTGATCGGCTTGTCCGCGTTCAGCGGCCGGTAGTACAGACGCACCTCATCGTCACCCGCTTCTGTCACGATCATCAACCGATCGTCCCACGCCGACACTACCGCCGGCCTGGCCAGCGTCGGGTTCACTCCAAACAGCACGATCCGCGGCCGCCCCTGCTGCGTGATGTAAATCAGCGGATCGCCGAACGGAACGACGTCGAGCAGAAACTTGTCCTCCACCAATCGCCGTTCGATCCCCTGCATCGACGCGCCCGAGAACGTAGACGACGCGAGCGTCTCAAGCGCCGTCGGCGAGAACCGCGGACCGTTCGGGTCCGGATTCTCACGCTGCGCTCTCGCAAGCCGCAGGTATTGGACACGCTCCGAGCGTTTCACCAACGCTTCGTACGCCGCGACGCGCACGATCAGCTCCGGGCTCCGGAGCAACTCCTGAAGCGCCTCGTCCACCGTGGGTCCTGCCTCGATCTCTCCGAGCAGTTCGATCGCCTTGGTCCGGACCACGCCGTCGCCGGCCTTGGCGAGCTCCTTGAGCGGCCCGGCCGCGCGCGGGTCATTCAGCCTCGCGCCCGCACGCAGTCCCGCCATGCGCGGAGCCAACTCTCCATACTCATACAACTCACGAGCGAACGGAACGGCTTTCTGCCCGAGCGCTTCCAATCCCCACGCAGTATCGTCCGCCATGAACGGCTCGGCCTTGACACCCTCGACGTACCGACGCGCGTACTGCTCCGGCGCGGATTGATCGATCTGCACGTGCCGCACGAGTTGCAGGAACTCCGCCGCGGTGCGCCTATACCTCGCCGGAACGCGCAACACCAGGCTTCCGCCCGCGCCGCTCTGCGCGTCCGGCCCCTGGCGGGCACGAGACGTGGGCCCCGGGTCGCCGGGACCCTCAGGGAATCGGCTGTTGATCGCCGACACCATCGAACGCACCCGCTGGAAACTGCCGGCATTGAGCACCAACTCGATCTCCAGCGGATTGGTGACGTAACCCCCGTCGAGCACGCGGCCCGACGTCTTGGTGATCCCGTTGTCTTCCCTTGCGGGTCGGCGAAAAGGATTGATAAAAATCGGGCCGCGAGCCTTGGCGATCGCCCGCGCCTGCACCTGCCCGAAAGCATTGGCATCGCCGATCCGCAGATCAGTCGTCCACAGCGTCCCGCCCTCAAGGTTGCTCGCGTTGATAGCACGGACGTAGATGTCGAACCTCGCCCCTTGCGGCGATCCCGGTGGGATTGCCGCCTGAACCAGCACCACCGCCACGTTCGGATCTCGCAACAGCTGGCGCGGCGTCTTTCCATTGAGCGGCGTGCCCGCGTACTCGCCGGCCTTGCCGATGCCCATGAGACCCATTTCGCGTTCCATCGTGGCCGCGATGTTGTCAGGCAGCACATCGCCGCCCGTGCCGCTCAGGCCCACCACTAGGCCATATCCCGATACGAGCACGGGCTCGATTCCCAGGAACGTCACTTCCGATCCCACCGTTCCTCGCAGGAGCGGCGGAACGTCCCGTGACGGCGTTACGTTCACCGACTTGGGCGCCGGCGGATCAGAACAGCCCCCCAGCATCGCCAGCAGCGTGCTGGTTGCAACAAGAACGAGGCGCGTAGCTCGGATCATGGTCATTCAGTTCGGCTCCGTCTTCTGCGACCGCGTGCGGCGCGTGCAGTATGTACGTGCGAGCGTAGTCCTTGGTGGCACCACCCATGAACGCCGCGGCGTGCGCGTTCCACCGCTCGCGATCGGGTATCGCCGAGCACCAGGGCTCTCGATACCGACAGGGTGCGGAATCTGCAAGTTATTGAGACGTATCTTCGACGCCGCCCGGCTATTGCCTGCTCCGAATGTTCACGTGATCAACGCGCGTTTCGGTGTTCCAAACACAATGCGATCATCGAGCGCGTTGCGGTGGTCGCGGGAAGGCCTTCACATCCCCACCCATTCAAGCTGAGGTGGACACCCGACAGCTTCCACAGCCTCCTGCAACTTCTTGCCAAACAATGGCTTGCGCGCAATCGACAGCTAGTTCACAGAAAGTACCCACTATTTTGTAGATACTCGTCTTGAACCCACGATAGATTGTGGTATGCTGTACGTCCCGGACACGATAATGAAATGGCTCGCGGCGTCTGGTGTGTGTCGAATCGCCGCTCTGTCCGGAATTTGGGTGGTATGCTTGTCTGTGTTTTAATAGGGTTGGGTGTTTCAGGCTTTGTGTGGTGAAGGGCAGGCCGCGTGGGCGTTTTGAGTGACAAACAGATCCGTCGGCACGTGCGAATCGAGCCGTTCGAGGACGCGGTAAAACGCCACGGACGCATCTCCTACGGCGTCTCCAGCTACGGCTACGACGTTCGTGTGGGGACGCGGTTCAAGATTTTCACGCCCTCGCCCCGCAGCGGCGACATCGCCGTGGTTGATCCCAAGGCCTTCAGCGACGACATGATGGTCGAGGTCGACGTGGCGCACAAGCCCGCCGACAAGCAGTACGTGATCATCCCGCCCAACTCCTTCGCCCTGTGTGAGACGGTGGAGTATCTGGAAGTCCCGCGGGATGTGCTGGCGATCTGCGTGGGCAAGAGCACGTACGCCCGCTGCGGCCTGATCGTGAACGTGACCCCCCTCGAACCCGAGTGGCGCGGCAAGGTCACGCTGGAGATCAGCAACACCACGCCGCTCCCCGCGCGGGTGTACGCGAACGAAGGTGTCGCCCAGTTGGTGTTCTTGAAGGCCGACGAAGTGTGTGAGAAGTCGTACGCGGACAAGGGCGGCAAATACCAGGATCAAGTCGGTTTGACGTTACCGAAGGTTGACTGAACGCCTCGTCGCACTCGGAGCGTTCGCTCCGATGCGCCTGTGGCATTGCGGATTGGCTCGCCTCTGACGGCGAATGAACCAGGAAAGTAGTTCCGACCCCCTCCCGGGTCTCAATTTGGACGGGCACGCGGCATGAAGATTCAGCGAAAGTTCACTCAGGCTGGTTCGGACCCCTTCGCTTCCGTGAAGTGGGTGAAGCGTTCCTCGCGCATCACCAACCCCGACGGCTCCGTCGTCTTCGAGATGAACGACGCCGAAGTCCCCGAGACCTGGTCGCAGCTCGCCACCGACATCATGGTGAGCAAGTACTTCCGCAAGGCCGGCGTGCCCAAGGCCGACGGCACCTCCGGCCCCGAGACCTCCGCCCGCCAGGTGATCCACCGCCTCGCCGGCTGCTGGCGTTTGTGGGGCGAGAAGCACGGCTACTTCGACACCCCCGCCGACGCCGTCGCGTTCTACGACGAGCTGGCGTACATGATGGTGCACCAGATGTGTGCGCCCAACAGCCCGCAGTGGTTCAACACCGGGCTCAACTTCGCCTACGGCATCACAGGCCCCGCGCAGGGCCACTGGGTGGTTGATCCCAAGAGCGGCGAGGCCGAACTCGCCCACGACGCCTACACCCACCCCCAGCCCCACGCCTGCTTCATCCAGAGCGTCACCGATGACCTCGTCAACGAGGGCGGCATCATGGACCTGTGGGTCCGCGAGGCCCGCCTCTTCAAGTACGGCAGCGGCACCGGCACCAACTTCAGCAGCCTCCGAGGCGAGGGCGAGAAGCTCTCCGGCGGCGGCCGCAGCAGCGGCCTGATGTCCTGGCTCAAGATCGGCGACCGCGCCGCCAGCGCCATCAAGAGCGGCGGCACCACCCGCCGCGCCGCCAAGATGGTTTGCCTCGACATGGACCACCCCGACATCGAGGACTTCATCAACTGGAAGGTTCGCGAAGAGATCAAGGTGCAGGCCATGGTCGAGGGGCTCAAGCTCCTCAAGAAGCACGATTCCAAGATCGCCGAGCAGTGCGACGACCTGGACCTCAAGCTCGATTACGACTTCAACGGCGAGGCCTACCAGACCGTCAGCGGACAGAACTCCAACAACTCCGTTCGCGTGCCCGACGCATTCTTTGACGCCCTCGACAAGAACGCCGAGTGGGTCACCCACGGCCGCGTCGGCCGCAAGACCTCCCGCACCTTCCAGGCCAACGACCTGTGGAACCGCATCGGCTACGCCGCGTGGCGGTGCGCCGATCCGGGCGTGCAGTACGACACCACCATCAACGCGTGGCACACCTGCCCCAGCGGCGGGCGCATCAACGCCAGCAACCCGTGCTCGGAGTACATGTTCCTGGACAACACGGCGTGCAACCTCGCCTCGCTGAATGTCCTGAAGTTCTACGACTCTTCCACCCGAATGTTTGATGTAGGCGCGTACGAGCACGCCATCGACCTCTGGACGATCGTCCTGGAGATCAGCGTGCTGATGGCCGCCTTCCCCAGCCGGGAGATCGCCGAACTCTCCTACAAGTACCGCACCCTGGGCCTGGGCTACGCCAATCTGGGCGCCATGCTCATGCAGGCCGGCATCGCCTACGACAGCAGCGAAGCCCGCGCCGTGTGCGCCTGCCTGACCGCCATCCTGACCGGCCGCTCCTACCGCACCTCAGCCGCGATGGCCGAGCAGTTGGGCGCCTTCCCCGGTTACGCGGCCGACAAGGAGAACATGCTCCGCGTCATCCGCAACCACCGCCGCGCCGCCCACGGCGTGGCCCGCGACAGCGCCGAGTACGAGAATCTTCGCATCCGCCCCGTGCCGATCGACCACGGCGTGGTGAAGTCCGGCAAGATCCGCATCGCCAACGCCAACGCGCTGCTCGGCCGGGCTGTCAAGGCGTGGGACGATGCGCTCGAACTGGGCCAGAAGTTCGGTTTCCGCAACGCCCAGACGACCGTGATCGCCCCTACCGGCACCATCGGTCTGCTCATGGATTGCGATACCACCGGCGTCGAGCCCGACTTCGCCCTCGTGAAGTTCAAGAAGCTCGCCGGCGGCGGTTACTTCAAAATCGCCAACGAGTCCGTGCGTCCCGCCTTGAAAGCCCTAGGCTACTCAGATTCCCAGATCAAGGACATCATGGCCCACATCCTGGGCGCTCTGAGCCTGGAAGTGCCCGCCCCCGCCAGCGCCTCGGGCGCCAAGCGAGGTGACACCTTGGCGCAGTGGCTGGCGTCCAAAGGCGTCACCAAGCCTGATCTCGCCAAGATCACCGAAGGCCTCCCGGGCGTCTTCGAACTCTCCTTCGCCTTCGCGGCGTGGGCCCTCGGCGACGAAACGCTCAAGGCCTGCGGGGCCGACCCCGCCGCAGCCAAGGCCGATCCATCCTTCAATCTGCTGCGCCACCTCGGCGTGACCGCCGCCGACACGGACGCCCTCAATCTGCTGATCTGCGGCGCCGCCACGATCGAGGGCGCTCCGCACATCAAGGCCGAGCATCTCCCTGTCTTTGACTGCGCCAACAAGTGCGGCCGCCTGGGCAAGCGATTCATCGCGGCCGAAGGCCACATCCACATGATGGCCGCGGCTCAGCCGTTCATCAGCGGCGCGATTTCAAAGACCATCAACCTCCCCAACGAGGCGACCGTCCAGGACATCATGGACTGCTACCGCCTCTCGTGGGAACTGGGCCTCAAGGCCAACGCCCTCTACCGCGACGGTTGCAAGCTCAGCCAGCCTCTCTCCGCCACCTCCGACGAAGCCAAGAAGGAAGCGGGAAAGGAGGAAGCGGCCCTCCCCCCTCCCCCAGCCGCGGCGGTCCCTACCCCGGCGGCTTCTGTTCTCGCGTCGGCTGCGGCGGCGACGAACGGAATTGAAGAAGGCATCCATACCGCCCCTCCCCGCGCCAATCGCCGCCGCCTCGCGGACACCCGTCGTTCCGTGACGCACAAGTTCAACGTGGCCGGCCACGAGGGCTACCTCACCGTCGGCCTCTACGACGACGGTCAGCCGGGCGAGCTCTTCATCACGATGAGCAAGGAAGGCTCGACCATCGGCGGCCTGATGGATTCATTGGGCACCGCCACCAGCGTCGCCCTGCAGTACGGCGTGCCGATCAGCAGCCTCGTGAGCAAGTTCAGCCACCAGCGCTTCGAGCCCGCGGGCATCACGGAAAACTCCGACATCCCCATCGCCAAGAGTCTGGTGGATTACATCTTCCGCTGGATGGGCATGCAGTTCATCCCCGGCTACCGCGAGCAGCACGCGCCCAACCGGGGCGGCCACAACGAAGACCACATGCAGTCATGGAAGACCGCCGACCGCTTGTCGGCCCCGTCCGTCCCGACCAACCGCATGACCCCCGCGACCGAGGCCGTCGAATCACGAGTCTCCACGACCATGGCTGTCGCCGTCGTCGTCGAGTCCAAGCGGACGACCTCGGGAGGCGCACTGAACGCCGCCGTGGCCGAACTCCAGACCGACGCTCCCGCCTGCGACGTCTGCGGCACCATCACGGTCCGCAGCGGTACCTGCTACAAGTGCGTCAACTGCGGGAACAGCATGGGCTGCAGCTGAAGAACTCTTATCAAGCCTCGTTCACGTTAATCAGAATCGAACCACGCTCATTCCACAGGAGATTGACCAGCAGCACACGAAACTCGGGCTTCTGCACCCGGTGAAGAAGGTTGAACGGCACGCGGTGCACCCGCGACCGCTCGGTGGACAAAGCCGCCGAGAAGTAGGAAGCTCGGCGGGGCGGTTGATCGAGGACCGACGCCGGCCCAACGCTCGGCCGAGTCTGGATGCCATAGGCGACCGTCCGCGCGGCCACCCGCGGTGACGCCGCCGGACGGGCAATAAAACGGAGCACGGCACGGCCACGCCGTGCTCTCCAGCCACGGAGGCACCCAGACGCGGCACGATTCCGAGCGACCCGCGACGCCCGCCGCCTTCAGCCTTCTTCACCACACGCAGAGCCACCACACGCAGGGATCAAGCATGGCGGCCCACCCCCGCCGGCCGGATTTTTCGGCCCTTGACCCTGCACCTCCCAGGCCCCCGGGTACCCACCACCCGGGGGCTTCTTTTTTGCCTCTTCCGCGATCGACGCAGGACGGATTCGCACCCCGCTATTGGTCGTTTTCGTCGCCTTGCGGGCGGGACGCGGGTATACTTTGGCGTTCACGGGCTTGTAGCTCAGTTGGCTAGAGCGCACCCCTGATAAGGGTGAGGTCGTTGGTTCGACTCCAATCAGGCCCATTGTCAGAAACCGTCGAGGCGAACAGCGCCAGGGGCGGGCAAACTTGGATGATCCGGCCCAAAGCCGGACCTGCCGCGGCGTCCCGAACGGACGCCGATTTGCATTTTGGATCTCGCATGTCTGCGTCATGAAACTCCCCTGCGGCTGATTCCAAACCACGCCCTACAGACCAACATGCCCGATCCGGCTACCAACCCCGCCACGCCCCCCAGCCCCCCGCCGCGTCCCGGCGGCTTTCGCCACGTCACGCTCCGTGGTCTGGCCGTGTTGCTACCGAGCATCCTGACGCTCTGGATCCTTTGGTACGCCTTCGTATTCGTGTTCAACAACGTTGCCGAACCGATCAATAGCGGCCTTCGGGCCGGCATCATCAGGCTCGCACCCATCATGGTGCCGGCGAGCAAGCTGCCGAGTTGGTACACCGTTTCCCCCGCCGAAGTGGAGCAGTACAAAGCGAGCAACGCCAGCAAGAGCGGCGTGCTCTCATCCGAAGCTGCGCTCACCGAGATCCGACAGGCCGGCCTGGAGCGCACCTGGCGGGCCAAGTGGTACCTGCAGGCCACCGGTTTGCTCGTGGGAATCGCGCTCATTTACCTCGCAGGCACGCTCGTCGGAGGATTCCTGGGCCGGCGCGTGTACGCGTACTTGGAGCGGGTCATCTCCAAGGTCCCCGGCTTCAAGCAGGTCTATCCGTACGTCAAACAGTTGGTCGAACTGGTCCTCGGTGAGAAGACCATGGCTTTCAGCCGCGTGGTGCTGGTGGAATGCCCCCGCCCCGGTTCATGGGTGATGGGGTTCGTCACCGCGGGCGGTCTCAAGACCGCGGGCGAGATTCTCGACGGCGACGCCATCACGGTCTTCATCCCCAACACCCCCACCCCCTTCACCGGCTTCACGCTCACCGTCCGCGCCGACGCCGTGATCGATCTGCCCATCAGCATCGACGAGGCCCTTCGGTACATCATCACCGGCGGCGTCCTCATGCCCAACTCGCAGCAGATCGCGGCCCCGGGCGAGCCCGCTGTGCCCGGTCGCGCCCCAACAGCCGATACAACTCAAAGCCCGGCCGCGAAGGCGTGACCCGCCGGCCGCCCCGCGCCGCGGCTACTTTTGCGGCCCACTCTCACTCGCACGCCCGGAGCATCATCTTGACAGGCGATCCCACTCAGCTTCAACTGTGGCAGGCCGTGGTCCTCGGATTGGTCGAGGGAATCACCGAATACCTCCCCATCAGTTCCACCGGCCACCTGATCCTCGCCTCCCAGTTCATGAAGCTCAACCACACGGACCAGCAGAAGCAGGCCGTGGACGACTTCTGCATCGTGATCCAGAGCGGCGCGATCGCCGCCGTGATCGGGCTGTACTGGCCCCGAATCGCTCAGATGCTCAAGGGATGCGTCGGCCAGAGCGAGGCCGGTCTCAAACTGCTCTTCAACTTGTTCATCGCGTTCCTCCCATCCGCCGTGATCGGCCTGTTGCTCGGTGACACGATTAACGCTCACCTATTCCAGGAGGGGCCGGTTCTCTTCGCCCTCGCCGCGGGCGCAGTGTACATGATCATCATGGATCTCAAGGCCCAGGGACGCATCGGACGCTACCCCCCGCCGGTGAAAGGCCTGGGCATTGACGACATCACCCCCAAGCAGGCGCTCATGATCGGGTTCCTGCAGTGCTTCGCCCTCTGGCCCGGCACCAGCCGTTCCATGATGACCATCACGGGCGGCATCTTCGCCGGCCTCAAGCCCCGCCAAGCCGCCGAGTTCAGTTTCCTCCTGGGCCTGCCCACCCTCGTCGCCGCCACGATCTACAAGCTCGGCAAAAACCTCTACAAGAGCCGCAAGGACCATGTGCCCAACATGTTCGAGACACTCGGATACGCCGCGTGCGGAGTCGGCATCGTCGTCGCCGCCGTCTCGGCGGCCCTCGCAGTCAGGTGGCTCGTCTCCTTCCTCACCCGCCGCGGCCTGACTCCGTTCGGTTGGTACCGACTGGCCCTGTGCGCCTTGTTGGGGGGGATGATCCTCTCAGGAACCCTCACGATCGACCCGACGCCGAAAAAGACGATCCAGCGGCAGACCGAAGTAGCCGATCCCATCAAGTGGCCCGCGAACAACGGCCAGCCAAACCACTGACCCGAACATGCACCCACGCCTGAAAACATCATTCCCTAAAGACCGGATCAAGGCCGTCCTGCTGGAGGGAGTGCATCCCGTCGGCGCTTCCATCCTGCGCGACGAGGGCTTCCAGGTCGAGACCGTCAGCGGCTCGCCCGACCGTCCCAAGTTGCTCAAGCTCATCAGGGATGCTCACATCGTCGGCATCCGCTCCAAGACCGATCTGCCCGCCGATGTGCAGGACTCGGCCGAACGCCTTCTCACCGTGGGCTGCTTCTGCATCGGCACGAACCAGGTCGACGTGGTCCACGCACGCCGCAAGGGCATCGCGGTCTTCAACTCCCCGTTCTCCAACACGCGCAGCGTCGCCGAACTCACCGTTGCCGAGGTCGTCGCCCTCTACCGCCGCCTCGTCGACCAATCCGTCAGAATGCACGCCGGCGGCTGGGACAAATCAGCCGCGGGCGCGCACGAAGTCCGCGGCCGCACCATCGGCATCGTCGGCTACGGTCACATCGGCTCTCAGGTGTCGGTGCTCGCCGAGTCGATGGGCATGCGTGTAATCTTCCACGACATCCTGCCCAAGCTCGCGCTCGGCAACGCCCGCCAGGTGAAGGACCTCCCGACCTTGCTCAAAGAGGCGGACGTCGTCACCCTGCACGTGCCCGCGACGCAATCCACCAAGAACATGATCGGCGCCACTCAACTCCGCCGCATGAAGCAGGGCGCGTTTCTGATCAACAACGCCCGCGGCAGCGTCGTGGATATCCCCGCCCTCGCGGACTCCATCCGAGCCGGTCATATCGGCGGCGCGGCCCTCGACGTCTTCCCCCACGAGCCCGCCTCCAAGGAAGAACGCTTCGAGAGCGAACTCCGGGGCCTGCCAAACGTGATCCTCACGCCCCACGTGGGCGGAAGCACCGAAGAAGCTCAGCAGGCGATCGCCGAGGACGTCGCCGGGAAGATGCTCAAGTTCGTCAACGTCGGCACCACCACCGGCGCCGTCAACGTGCCCGAGGTTGAACTTCCCGGACAGGAACAACTGGCCGAAGCCGGCCCCGCGAAGCGTCGCCACCGCATCCTGCACTTCCACCGCAACGTGCCGGGCGTGCTCAGCGCCTTGCACAACGCCGTTGCCGGAATGGGCGCCAACATCTGGGCCGAGTACCTGCGAACCTACGAAGACGTGGGTTACGTCGTGCTCGACGTCGACCCGGTGGGCGTGCCTGAACTTATCCGCCAGATCAAGGCCATGCCCGAGACGATCCGCGTTCGCGCGCTGTATTAGTTGCTCCGCTCAGGGCTTAGGACCCCTCACCTCGTGCTCCGCCGAATACACGCGGCCGGTCGCCGAGTCGCGGAACTCCGCCTTCACCAGCATCGTCGCGGTTCCCCGGGCGACCGGCTCCAGCAGCGGCATCTGCACCTCGTAGTGTGTGCCCGTGAAGCCCGACCGGTACGCGTCTCGCACCTGCCGCGGCGTCAGTTCCGCGATCGCAACCACCCTGCCCTCAACCATCGCTTCAACCTTTAGCGATCCCACCGCCTGCACGAAGCGATCACGCCCGTCCTTCGTCACGATGTACCCCACCACCCCGGTCGCGGGCTTCGCCGAGTCGACAGGCACGTACCCGGAGAGAGAACCGACCTCGATCCCCGCGAGCCGTGGCGTGGCGTCCAGCGCTTCCCGTTCCGCGGGCGTCGCCGGCGATACCTTCGCCGCCAGCTCGTCCCGCTCGCCTTCAAGGGCCTTCACCCGGTCATTGAGCGTTGCCACTTCATGGCGCAGGCGGTCGTTCTCCGCCTCCACGGTACTCGAGCCCCCGATGCGGCAGCCTCCTCCGCACAGACAAAGAAACAGCCCCGCGGCGGCAAGGATGCGGCGCGGGGCGGTATGGCTGTTTCGAGAGTCGTTCATAGGCGTGCAACGATATGACCTCGCCATCGTCATCGACAGCCCCGGCCCGATCGTTCCGCCGCTGCTCAGTCTTCTTCTGATGTCCGCACGGTCTTCATCGCGGGCATCTTCCTGAGCACCTGGTCTACAAGCCCGTACTCGAGCATCTCGTTGTCGTCGAGCCACTTGTTGCGGTCGCAATCCTTGGTGATGCGATCGATCGTCTGGCCGGACTGCTCGGCGTAGATCTGGTAGAGCCGCTCGCGGATACGCAGCATCTCGCGTGCTTCGATCTCCAGGTCCGTCGCCTGGCCTTCCATGACGCCCCCCAGCAGCGGCTGGTGCATCAGGTTTCTGGCGTTGGGAAGCGTGTACCGCTTGCCCTTGGTCCCGGCGCACGCGATGACGCTGCCCATGCTCGCGGCCTGCCCGACGATGTACGTCGCCACGTCGCACTGCACGAACTTCATGGTGTCCAGGATCGCCAGACCGGCCGAGACGCTGCCGCCCGGGCTGTTCACGTACAGATGGATGTCGTTCTTGTGGTCCTCGTTGGCCAGGAAGAGCATCTGCGCCACGATCAGGTTCGCGATCTCGTCCGTGACGGGGCCGCCCAGGAAAATAATGCGGTCCTTGAGCAGGCGCGAATAGATGTCGTATGCGCGCTCGCCCTTGGAGCTCTTCTCGATCACGATGGGGACTAGGTAACCGGACATAGTTCTTGTTCTCGCCGCGGCGTCCGCTGGCAGGACGCCGGAGTTGTGCGTTCGTTCGTTCCCTTGGGGCCTCCGGGCTCTTGCGGGGCCTCGTTCACCGATTCATGAACGACCCGCCCGCCCGGGGCGGCTCGGTGAGCACCTCGTCCGCGAGGCCGTACGCCACCGCCTCGGTCGCGGAGAAGTACTTGTCGCGTTCCGAATCCACCTGGACCTGTTCCACGCTCTTGCCCGTGTGGAGCGAGATGATGCGTGTGAGCTCCTGCTTGCTCTTGATGATCTGCTCGGCCTGAATGCGGATGTCCTCGGCCTGACCGGTGACGCCGCCGTAGGGCTGGTGGATCATCACCTTGGCGTGGGGCAGGAGGAACCGCTTGCCCTTGGCTCCCGCCGTCAGGAGCAGGGCCGCTCCGGAGTACGCTCGGCCCAGGCAATAGGTCGCCACCGGCGACGCCATGAACCGCATGGTGTCGTACAGGGCCAGAGTGTCGTCCACCGCTCCGCCCGGGGAGTTGATGTAGAACGAGATGTCGTTGCCGCGCTTCTGGTTCTCCAGATACAGCATCTGCATCATCACTCGTGCGGCCGAAGACTGGTTGATCTCTCCGATCAAGAACACGATGCGGTTCTCGAGGAGCAACTCGTCAATCGTCATTTCACGGGTACGCTGGTAAACTACGCCTGCTGCTGCCATACTGGTCGGCTCCTATTGGTGCTCCCCCGTCTTATCGGCTAGTCCACCCTGCGATCATAGTGCCAACCGGCCGGAACCGTCAGAACGCCCCCGGAACGCGTCCGTGAGCGGTTTTTCTCCGATTTCGGCACGATTCGGTGTCACGAACCGCCTCCAAAAACGCATTGACTGTCAGAGTGGCGGTTGGCAACCACCCAATGGGCTGTTTACCTCCGTTGCTCCCCACCGACCCGCCCCCGTAGACTTGCGATAGAATCCCCGGGCCGTGCGGTCTACCGCCCCCACACTCACGCCATTGTCAGAAAGACACTCTCGTGCCAACCGCAGTCATCAGCGACATCCACGCCAACGCCTCGGCGCTCCGGGCCGTGCTCGCCGACATCGACTCCAGGAATATCACACGCATCGTGTGCCTGGGAGACACCGTCGGCTACGGCCCCGACCCGCTCGAATGCGTCGACTTGGTGCGTGAGCGCTGCGTCTGGACCCTCATGGGGAACCACGACTACGGGGTGCTGTACGAACCGACGAACTTCAACCCGGGCGCCGAATCCGCCGCGTTCTGGACCCGCGAGCAGTTCGACCGCGAGCCCGACGAAAAGAAGCGTGCCGCGCGGTACGAGTTCCTCAACCGCCTTCGGGTCCGCGTCGTCGAAAAGTTCGGACCCGACGGCCCCGAGCCCGCCGCCAACCCGGCGCCCGAGCCGGGCTCACCGGTGATGCCCCTGCTCGCCGTGCACGGCTCGCCCCGCCGGCCCATCAACGAGTACATCTTCCCCGACGATGCCGTCAACGCCGCCGACAAGCTCGAGAGCATTTTCGACCGCGTCCAGCGCGTCTGCATCGTGGGCCACACCCACGTGCCCGGCGTCTTCACCGACGAGCCCGACTTCTACCCTCCCACCGAGCTGGGCGACAGCAAGTTCACCTTCCAGGAAGGCGAAAAGGTCGTTATCAACGTCGGCTCCGTCGGACAGCCCCGCGACTTTGATCCGCGTGCCTCGTACGTCATCCTCCACGGCACCCACGCGCAGTTCATCCGCATCCCTTACAACGTGGACGAGACCGCGCAGAAGATCAAGGCCATCCCGCAGCTCGCGGATTGGCTGGGCGATCGGTTGTACGAGGGTCGCTGACCGCGGCCGGCCGGCCTTATGGCCGCCGTTTGAAGGCGCCAAACCCCAGCGACAACGTCAGACCCACACCGAAGATCGCCGCGGCCGGCAGCGTCCATCCCAACCGTGACATCGCGTCGTTGGTGGTCTTGTTCGCGAGTCGCTCGCGAGCCGCCGGTGGCATCAGTTGCAGCGCCGCCTGGAACTGCCAGGTGTTCTCCTTGAGTTCACCCTCCTTGAGCGCTTCACCCACTCGGTTCGTCGGGAAGCGCAACCGCTCGTGCGTGAAGCCCCCGGCGGGCTTGAACTCATAGAAATCGAACATCCAATCCTTCATCCACACCTCGCCCCACGTCTGCGGGTCGGTGCCCGGCCGAGGCGTGCGGGTCACGATCGCCAGCCGATCCGGCAGCGCCGATGTGCCCAGGTCTCGCTTGAACTCGTCCATGGTGCGTCCCGACCGCAGCGCGAACCGCATGACCCGCATCCAATCAGCGTGCGGCTCCAGGTCCGGCAATTTCGCATTGCCCGGCACCGACACGTGCAGCTTGAGGGTCTCCCCGCCGTACGTGACGTTTAGGACCTGGTTCTCCGCATCGCGTCGGTCGTCCTCGAACGCCACTTTTTTCCCGGCATACTCGAAGGATCGCGAGTTCAACCTGTCAAAGACGTACACCTCGCGTTTGCTCGATTCGTGGAACGAGACAACCTTGCCCGCCATGGCCCATGCGGACACACCCAGGCCGACGCAGCAGGCGGCGGCGGTGACAAAGTACATGACGCGGGGTATTGGCATGGTGCCGCTTTCTCGCTTGAGGCAACGCCCGCCATTGCACCCGACCGGGTTCAGTGCCCTTCGTGCTTCGGCGCGGCCGCCGCGCCGTCAGTATCCAACGCGCCGCTCACGCCCGTCCGGGCCCGGGACTTGTCGGCGGTGTTGGAAGCCGTGTGCCCCGCGGCGTGGTGCCCGCCGTGGGCGGCTTCCCCGAGCTTCTTGAACTCCTGCTCGATCGAGTACGAAGCGCCACGCTCCGCCATCTTCATCGCGCCCAGGGCTTTCGCGGCCTCGGCCAGGATGTCCGCCGCCGCCCCGCGGCCCTTGCCGCGATACTGCGCCGCCACCGCTTCGAGTTCCTTCACCGACCGGCCCTGCTGGCCCATCGCCGGCGGATGGACCATAATCATGTGCAGGTCACGCAGGTGCATCACGTGCTCTTCGAGCGCCTTGGCGGCCTGCTCGCCGGCCTCGCCCTTCTTGGCAGCTTCCTCCGCGAACTCTTCAACGGCGTCGGCCACCAGCAGCGCTTCCTTGATTTCGGGGTTGCCGATCTTCTGCTTGAACCGATCGGCCGCGGCGACCACCATCGGCTTGCCGTCCGCCGTCACAACCTTTGATCCTGTGCCGCCCGCGATGACCGGCCCGGCCTTGAAGTCGTACACCAGCCCGCGGGAGAAGAGATCCAGCCCCGAGAACATCAGGAACAGACCGAGCGCAAAGAAGCAGAAGAGCATCAGCACGGTGTTGATGGGGTTGTCGTACTTGAGCTGCATGAAAAAGGCCATGACCAGCAGGCTCTTGATCACCGCGATGCTCATGGCGCCGACGACGTTGATCCACCAGGGCAGCTCGATCCCCAGCCAGTTCTGGATGGCGATCTCGGCCTGCGCGAACCCGACGGTGAGGGCCGTCAGCATCAGCAGAACCAGCAGCACGGTGCGCAGCGTGAACGGCCCCACGATCACGTGGCTCTCGTGCTGGCCGTGCAGGTGCTGACCGTGGGGATCGGTCTCGTCGAATACTTCCGGAGTGTGGGCTGGTGCGTGGGACATGTGCGATCCGGTGAAGAGATGCGAGCTATGGAACAGACAACCGAAGTGATCGACGATCGAATCAGTGGATGAGGTACAGGAGCGGGAACAGGAAGATCCAGATCAGGTCCACCAGGTGCCAGTACAGGCCGGTGACCTCGACCATGGTGTAGTGCGTGGGGCCGTAGCACCCCTTGTGGGTGCGGTAGAGCACGCGGGCGATCAGGATCATGCCGATGATCACGTGCGCCGCGTGGATCGAGGTGCCGCAGTAGTACACGCTCCACCACAGCGGCAGGTGCGGATCGTTCGCGAACGGGTAGTCGAACATCGAGCCCGGCCGCTTGCCCACCGACCACTTGGGGATGTACTCGAACGCCAGCTTGATGTAGATGAACGCCGCGCCGCAGAGCAGCGTGATGATCAGGTTGATCTTGGCCCGGGTGAACTGCGCCTTCTGCACGCAGTAGATGCTCGCCGCCATCGTGTACGAAGAGATGAGAAGGATGGCGGTGTTCATGCCGCCGAACCGCCAGTCCAGCAGGTGCGACCCCTCACGCCACGCGCCCGGGTACAGCGTGCGGAAGATGAAGTACGCGCAGAAGATGCCGCCGAACAGCAGCACTTCCGTGGACAGGAAGAGCCAGAAGCCGAACTTGCACGCATCAAACTCCTCCGCGGCGGTGCGGAAGTGGCCGGCGTGAACGTACCGCTGCCAGAGGGCTTTGATCGGGGATTGCGTGGGAATGGTGGACATGGGTGTTGCGTCGCGTTGCGTCGTGCGTGGGCGATCGACCGCCCGTCAATCACTGCTGCGTGTCGGGCGAGTGTGCGATCATCGGCCGACCGCCCGCCGCGGGCGCCGGAATCGGGTAGTCCTTTGGGTCCCAGTGCGGGGGAACCACGGAATCAAAGTCGTACGGGCCGTTGCGCACGATCGGCTCGTGATCGAAGTTGTGCTCGCTCGGCGGGCTGTCGGCCACCCACTCCAGCGTCAGGCCGCCCCAGGGGT
>JBGAMO010000065.1:0-24743 GCA_044222845.1 Phycisphaerales bacterium | reverse complement strand
T
Organism: Phycisphaerales bacterium; assembly: GCA_044222845.1. GTDB lineage: Bacteria > Planctomycetota > Phycisphaerae > Phycisphaerales > UBA1924 > UBA2402. Next base: position 24,742 of record JBGAMO010000065.1, on the reverse strand, counting down.
AGATTCTTGCAGCGGAGGTTGTCGATCAGCTCGCCTGGGCCCGCGGGTGGGCGCGGTTGTACGCGTCCTGCATGCGGGAACTGGTGAGGTGCGTGTAGACCTGCGTGGTCGAGAGGCTCTGATGGCCGAGCATCTCCTGGACGGTGCGAAGGTCGGCGCCGTTGTCGAGCAGGTGGGTGGCGAAGCTGTGCCGCAGGGTGTGGGGGCTGATCGAGGGATCCAGGCCGACCTGCTTCAAGTACTTGTCGAGCTTGCGGCGCACCGAGCGGCTGGACAGCCGGCCGCCGTGCTTGTTGACGAAGAGGGGGCCGGCGGCGGGGGTGCCGTTGGAGAACTTGGGATCGGTGCGCAGCATATCGATGTAACGCTTGATGGCGCCCACCGCGTGGCTGCCCAAGGGAACAATGCGTTCCTTCTTACCCTTGCCGCGGACGCGGAGCGACTCGCCGGCCAGATCGATGTCCTCGGAGTTGAGGCCCACCAGCTCGCTGACGCGGATGCCTGTGGAGTAGAGCGTTTCGAGCATCGCGCGGTCGCGGCGGCCGAGCATGTCGGCGTCGCCGGGGGCGGCGAGCAGGCGTTCGACCTGGTCGATGGTGATCGCCTTGGGGAGCCGCTTGGCCTGGCGGGGCGTGCGGATGCTGGTCATGGGGTTCAGGGCGCAGTGGCCGCGTTTCTCGCCCCACTTGAAGAACGAACGCAGCGTCGCGATCTTCCGGGCCATTGTGGCGGCGGAGTACTGCTGCGTGCCCAGGTGGGTCAGGAACGAGCGGATGAGCTCCGGGTTAGCGGAGCGGATCAGGTCCGTGATCGTCCGAGCGCCGATGGTGCCAGCGATGTCGGGCGAGCGCTTGGAGGGGTCGCGTTCGAACGCTTCCTTCTCCTTGGCCGCGTCGACCTCCAGGCGGTGGTCCTTGGCGAGAAACTCGACGAACTGGCGCAGGTCGGCTCCATAGCAACGGGCCGTGTACGGGCTGAAATGGCGCTCGTCTGCCAAGTACCGCGTGAACGCATCGGTGATGGGAAGAATCGACATGTGAACGCTCCTGACCTTATTTCGTACTCTGCACGCGGCCGGATGGGCGCGCGATTATCACACTGATACTTCGGACGTTGCGAGAAGGCCCTTCACACAACGTTCCGATTTGAACAAACTCGCCCAAGGTCAGAGGACGGCCAAACCGCCGCCAGATCATCTCGACCCTCCAATAACCTGTTCGTCCTAACGGAAGCCCCCGGTTCGGGGATTTTGCAATTATTCCACAATGTGGGGCAGGTTATTGGGGGCATTCACTTTCTCGGTCTACCTCGTATGTACTTGTCGCGAAAGCACTTGGTTCAGTTACGCGACGCCATGGGCTTGTTATCGGGTTTTGGTGTAACCGGAGTTTGACCTAGGGTATGTCGAATCCACTCTTGCTGAACCAGCGACTGAATGGTCCGATAAGTTGCAAATTCCGTGAACCGCTCAGCCGAGGCTGCATACGAACGCCAGCCGAGCGCGGATTCACGCTTCTGTCGTCCTTCTGCATATGTCTTCACGTCAGCCAGAACTTGGTTATTTCGCGAATCAAAATGCTCAGACGTGACCGCCAAGGGCCGATCGCCACCCGTTTGGGCGGCTGGCGCCGAATCCGTCGTCATCGTGGCGAGCTTTCGGGAATCTGTCGTCGGCTGTGCGCCAGATTCGAGTGCGCCGGGTCGGGCGTACAAGGCAGCGCCGATTCCGATGGAGGGTTTGTACGGGTCGTATGCGGTGACCGACGACACCACGACGGCATCGACCTGCATCGCCTGGGCAAGGCGACGGGCATCGGCCGGGGTCGCCACGTATTCCAACTTCAAAGCCTGCATGGCCTCGAGCGTGCGGTTGAGCGGGACGCACCGGACGCCACGGACTTCTTCGGCCGCCGTAACGAGCGCGTCCCCCACCGCCAGCACATCCAGAAACGTCGTGCCCGACTCGTTGCGCGGGGGAACGACGGCCCAGAGTACCTCGCCCCGCGAAGTGTTGTACGGCGCGAGCGTGGGCTGAGGGGGCATCAGGCCGTCCTTGTTGGACGGGGAGCAGCCCGTGAGCGTCGCGAGGCTCGAGAGCACGGCGAAGAGACGGCACGCGAGAATGAGTTTCCGAGGCATGGGGCTTCCTGCCGCAAGAGGCGGGCCGGATTCCACCGGCCGATGGTGTGATCAATGTTGCTCGTGGGCCTGACCGGCTTCGGGCACGTTGGCAACCGCGTCATGGGGAGTTTCGTGCGTTGCTGAGGCGGTGGCCGGGGTGGCGGCCGGCAGTGTCGTCATCGCCGCGGCAACGGCGCCGGCGGCATCGACCGACCAGATGTTCTGTGAGCCGCTCATGTTGCTGGCGAAGTAAATTCGTCCGGACTTGGTCCAGACGGGGCTGAAGGACGCGGCGGTGTCGGAGGTGAGGCGTACGCGGCCCTCTCCCTCGACGCCGACCATCCAGAGTGACGCCGCGGCGGGCGTGGAGGTGGCAGGCGCTTCGGTGACGGGCGTCTCTGCGAAAGCGATCCAATGACCGTCAGGGCTCCAAGTCGGGTTGATGAGCGCGGTCGTCGCGCTGCCGGCGATCTCGGTGAGGTTGGAGGCTCCGCCGCTGGCGTAATCGAGCGTCCAGACGCCGAAGGAACGGCGGCCCCGCTCGCGGCCGAGTTGGAAGAGGATCTTGTCGGACCCTTCGACGCCGGTGCCAGCCACGGGGCACCAGCGCGGGTGCATGCCGAAGCCGATGAAACTGGGCGTGGCGGTGCTCTGCAGGCTCGTGACCCACAGTTCCCAGCGACCGCTGGAAGCTCCCGCCCGCGCGAACACCAACTGCGTGCCATCGGGCGACCAGGAGGGCTGCACCTCGTCGGCGGAATCGGACGTGACCTGAACGGCCTTGCCGCCGGTCGCGGGCATCACGTAGAGATCCCAGTTGCCCGAACGGTTGCTCGCGAACGCGATCTTGCTGCCGTCGGGGCTCAGCGCCGGCATCGCGTCGTCGGCGGGGTCGTTGGTGAGCTGCGTCACCACGCGGCTGTCGGTGCTCTTGATGTAAATGTCGGAAGTGGGCCGGTGCTGCGTGCTCGCGAAGACCAATCGTGTGCCGTCGGCGGAGATGCTGGGATCAAAGTCGGCGCCTTCCTCGGCGAAGGTCACGCGGCGGAGATTCGTGGTGGCCCCGATCATCGCGAGTGAGGTGGGCGTTGCGGTCTCGGTCTGCGCGGTGGTCATCGAAGCGCCGGGAGTCTGATTCGTTGCGCCGATCTGCGCGGTCGCGGGGGTCTGCTGCGTATTGGCGTTCGTCGCGACCGAGTCCGTTGGCTCCTTGTTCGCCACCGGGTTCGAGGAGGTGGTCCCGCACCCGGGCAGAGCCGCGGCGGCCAGAATGATCCCCGCGCCGTGGTACAGGACGGTGGCGGACAAGCGGCGGGCGCGAATGCACGTTTTCTTGCTCATGAGGGATCTCCGGCGCTCGGCCTCATCGGACAACACGCCGACTCCGCACGAGAACAGACGGGTGCTGTCGGCATCGGGCGTTTTCGTGCCGGAGATTCCCCGGGATGTGTGCGTCCCGCCCGCACACGGGATTCTCGCTCGCCGGAGCGCCCGTGGCCGGGTCGGAACGTGAGGGAGCGGGACGATGGGGGGACGAATTCGTAGAGGCGTGCGGAACTGCCCATCTCGGCGGCGCATCAAACGCGGGTAGTGTCATACGCTCCCGGCATCCAGCCCCGAAGCAGTTCCAGCACCGTGTTTCGCCCCGGTATCGCATCGATCGCGATCCGCGTCATGCCCGTGGTGATGTGGTCGGTGATCCTGTACGCCGCGTGGAAGTGGGCCTTGTCCGCATGGGGCGGCGTGCTGTCGGAGCAATCGCAGGCGGTGTTCGGCGGTGATCCGGCGGCGACGCTTTCGGGGATAAACGTGGCCATCTCGCTGCTGCTGGCGGCCTGGGCGGCGTGGGCGATCGTGAAGCACACGCTGCTCTGGTGGTTTCGGCGGTACGAGATCACACAGACCCACGCCGCGGCCCGCACCGGGGTTCTGCGGCGGACTCAGACCGTCGTGCCGCTGCGGAACATCCAGCAGATCGTCGTTGACCGCACGGTCGCGGAGCGGATGCTGGGGCTGGGCACGATCTGCATCACCACGGCGGGCTCGCAGACGATCGACTTGGCGTGGGTGGCGGTGACTCACCCGCATCGACGCGTTGAGGAGATCAAGGCGGCGATGGACGCGGCACGCCCGATGCCTGTCTGGCTGTCTGAGGACCCCGAGAAGCCGCAGCGGCCGGTGGTGATCGGTCTGGTCGGGGGCATCGGCGCCGGCAAGAGCAGGGTCGCGGGCATGCTCGCGTCGCTGGGGTGCATCGTGGTGGATTCGGACAGGGATGCCAAGGCCGTGCTCGATACCGACACGGTGCGCGAGCAACTGGTGCGCTGGTGGGGCAAGAAGATCATCGGTGACGACGGGCGCGTCGATCGCAAGGCGGTGGCGGCCATCGTGTTCGCCGACCCGACGCAACGCACACGCCTCGAAGAGTTGGTGCACCCGATCATCAAGTCGCAGCGGACGCGTGTCATCGAGCGGGCCACGCTCGAACGCAAACCGGGCGTGGTGATCGATGCGCCGCTGTTGTTCGAGGCCGAGAGCGACAAGGAGTGCGACGTGGTGCTGTTTGTGGATGCGCCGCGGGGGGTGCGGCTGGAGAGAATCAAAGGCCGCGGCTGGAGCGAGGCGGAACTCGCGCGTCGCGAAAAGGCTCAGTTGCCGCTGGAAGAGAAGAAGGCCCGTTCCACGCTGACAATCGTGAACGACGGCGACGAGGCGACGCTCGAGAAGCGGGTGCAGGAAGCGTGGCTGAAAGTGAAGGGGATGCAGCTCCCGGAGCGCCCGGCGAGCAACGGCGACAACAAGCGTGCCCCCAAACGGAATGGTTAACGCGGCGTGGGCGAGATTCCCCAGTCGGGGCTGGTGGACTGGTCGGCCCAGCGGCGCATGTCGTTGAGTTCATCCCAGCCGAGCATCTGTGCGTGCGCATCAAGATGGGCGGACACCGCCTTGCCGCTGTGGCGAAGCGAGACGAATCCGCTGTTCAATCCCGGTGTCGCGGCGTTGGCGTCGTACGCCGACTGCCACTGCGGCGAGCCCGTTGCCGAGAATCGCGGCGGGTCGACGCGGAAGAATCCTTCGGGCCTTCCCAGCACCGGCACCGAGGGCTGGGCTTCGGCGCGAGCGGAAACGAAGGCGAGCACGCCGCTGGGACGGATGGACTGATCAAGCCGCTCGATGTAGACCCGGCCGAACGTCTGGCGGAACAGGCGGTCGTATTCCTGGTGACGATCACTGCCCCCGATGAAGGCGATGTTCATGCCCAGCGAGGGGTAGAGGCTGATGACGTAGTTGTAATCCACGCCGAACTGGCTGTATTCGGCCTGGTTGTCGCGTACGTCGGCGAGGAGTTTGTCGCTCTGGTACAGGCCGCGGAAGTTGTAATCGACGAACGGCGCGAGACGCCACGGGTAGCGTTGAGCGTCTTCGTTGAACAGGCGGGTTCCGTCCTGATCCTGCACCACGATGGGTCCGTTCACCCAATCCCGCGGCGGGTAGCCGGGGAGAACAATCCCCTTGCTCGCGTCCGAGTACATCGTGAACGCGGTCATCTGCTGGCTCGCGGCCGCGAGTTCGCGGGTTTGACGGCCCAGAGCGCGGGCCTTGCCCAATGAGGGCAGCAGAATCGAAATCAACAAGCCGATGATGGTGATGACGACCAGCAGTTCGATGAGCGTGAAGCCGGTCGCCGTCATGTGTCGAACTTCGGACCATGTCCTCATGACCGGGCAGCGCGACACTCTCGCGGGCGACTGGGATGACCCCTTGCGGATCGATGCGGCCAAAAGTGCATGCACCGCCCGCCACATCGCGAGACCCTCTGCGGGTTCAGCGGCGAGCACGGAGAGGGAAATCGTGGACTGTTTTGGGGTCATTTTGGAGCAAACCGAAACTCGGCCTAAGCGTATACTCCTGCAAAACAGCAACGGTTGCCGTGAAGCAAGAATTTTCGGACGTTCCTCGCAACGTCCTGATAAGACGGCCGTGCTTCCAAGATAATCGGAGATCGGAGACGCCATGATGACTTTCAAACTGTCCCGTTTCACCGTGTCATCCCTTGTTCTGGCGGCCGGATGTGCGTCGCTCGCTCGCGCCCAGACAATCTCCGGCACCCTGACTCAACCGGTGCTCGACCGATGGAACTACCCGTTCTCGTCGCAGCCGGGAGCTGAGCCATCTGTGCCGATCTTCGCGGCGCTCAATCAGGCGGGATTCGACGACCGCGACGGACAGTTCTTGTTCACATTCGATACATCGGGGACAATCCCCGCCGGGTACGGCGATGATCGCTACCTGGTGGGCAGCGTCCGCGTCACGGCATGGATCAGCGTGGACTATCGGTTCGCGTACGACCCGACGTTTGATTCAGTCCGCACGTCCTACGACCCGACCGACCCGCAGTACCTGCCCGATAGCGACACCGGCAAGCCCGTGGAACTGTTCGCCGCGGGCTTCCGAAACGGGTGGACGGGAGTGACCTTCCAGGAATCCTCGCCGTTCAGTCCGTTCGCCCCGTTCCCGCCTCGGGAGGGCGTACGCAACGCGTTCCCGGCGGTGTACGACGCCGCGGGCATCGCGACGGATGTGAGCCGCCAAGTTCGCCAGAAGTTTGAAGCTCATCCGCTGGCGGTGGGCCAGACCGACGCCGTGCAACCGGGCGAACTGGTTCCGGCGGGTGCGATGTTCACGTTCGACATCGACGCGGGCGACCCGATCGCTCAGGCGTATTTCTCACGCTCCTTCAACAGCGGGCGCGTGCCGCTGATCATCACATCGCTGACCCCGGCGAGCGGCGGCCCCGGCGGCGGCACGGGCGACCCCAACTACCCCGCGTTCTTCACGAAGGAGAACGCGACGGCACAGTTGCTGGGGTACGCCGTGCACATGGACTTGAGCGTCGCGGCGTACCCGGGCGCGGATTTCAACCTCGACGGCGGCATCGACGGGGCCGACATCGAGGCGTTCTTCGTCGCGTGGGAGGCCGGCGACGGCATCGCGGACTTCAACATGGACGGGGGCGTTGACGGGAACGACGTTCAGGCGTTCTTCATCGCGTGGGAGCATGGGTGAGGCGGAGGGACGCTCGCGCCGATTCGTCTGCTCGAGCCGGTTGTGAGCGAGGTTGCGGCGTGCACGCGCTGTGTGCCTGCCCGTAATCGCAGAACAGTCCAGAACCAGTCCGCCGCATTCAAGGACGGTTCGCTTCCTTGGTCGCTTCAATCCTGCGGAAGTCGGCGTCGGCCTCGGCTTTACGGGCTTCGGCGGCGGCCTTGTCGGTCTTTGCCTTCAGCATGTCTCGCAGTTCCTTCACCTCCGCGGCGGACTTGTTCATGGAGATGTGCGTGACATCATTCGCCAAGCGTTTGGCACGCAGTTCTTCCTTCTTCGTGGGCGATGCCTCTTCTTGCTGTGCGACCCAGAACGCCGTCGTCGCGAAGAGCTCACGCATTTGCTTGAGTCCGTAGTCACGGGCTTGTCGTGCGCATTCGCGCGCGATCCGCTGGCCGGGGAAAATCCATACAAACAATGTAAAGATGCCGATCCAGAGCGCATCAAACTTGAACAGCTTGAACGCCGGCAGAATGTCCGGTCGGCTCAACAGCTTGTAGAGGTACCACCCGGTCGGCAGGCACCAGAACTGAGTCGCGAGCAGCAATCCGTCGAACGCCGCCGCGAACGTCCAATATCGCTTCACGAGCACGAATGAATCCGCAAGTTCCTTGCGCTGGCGAACGTCGGCCCACAACCGATCGTAAAACTTGTCGAACTGCCCCGGATCATCCAACTCGAAGTATTTCCTGTACTGTTCAACCTTGTCCAGACCGTGAACGCTCGCCCATTTCCTCAGGTCGTCGGTGCCGATTGCATTGACCGTGAGAAGTTCGGGCGTTCGCACCTGCTTGCCGTCGGAGTCGTTCTTTGACCCCCTTGGCAAGGTCAGTCCGAATCCTTCCTTCGGCGGCAAGAATCGATCCCGCATCGGCCTTCCCAGCGCAAAGACCACAAAGCCCAACACGTACGCGCTGCCAAGACCAGCCAACACCCACGTTGTCGGCACTCCTTCGTTCATTGAACCGGGCAGTTGCCCGCCGGCGAGGGAGTAGGTGCATAACGCGGCCGTCAACGCCACCGAGCCAGACAAGAGGAACGAGAAATCAAAGACGTCAAAGATCGTGCCGATCTTCTCGAACAGGGTCCCGAAGAAACCCGCGACTAACTCCAACCCTTCCTTTGCCTGGCTCATCGCTACCTCCGGCCGTTACGCTACTCCCCCACCGCCGCCGCGGAGAGTTCCGCCGAGAGCTTCTCCATCACGAACTGCCCGTTGACATTCGCTCCCAGTTCTGCCTCGGCGTCGCGCAGGCGGTCGAGCATGGTGAGATAAGGCTTGCACTTGGGGCCGGGCTCGGGTTGCCGCGCGGCCTCGCGCAGGCGTCGCTGGATGTACGTGCCCACCAGGCGGAGCATCCAATCCTGTGCGGTCTGGTTCGCCGCGACCTTGCTCGCGCCTTCGTGCTCCTCCACCCAGGCCTTGGCCCACTTGTCAGCCAGATCGTACATGGCGTTGCCGAGTTCGACGCTGTACTGGCCCTTTTCGGCGGACGCGATCATGGGGCCGATGCGTTTCCACCAGTCGTGTAGTTTGTGCGTGTGCGCGGCCAGGAGAATCCCGGGGGCGCCGCCGGAAAACTCCAGCAGCCATTTCTCCTGCTCGGGCGAGAGTTCAAGGTTCGCGCCCTTGAGCCACTCGTGCATCTCGGGCTGCGACAGCGGAGAGAAGTAGAGCCGTTGGCTGCGGCTGCGGATGGTGGGCAGGAGTTTGTCCTCGCTCTCGGTCACCAGGATCAGGGTGACGCGGGCGGGCGGCTCTTCGAGCACCTTGAGCAGCGCGTTCTGGCCGGCGCCGGCGAGCATCTCGGCCTCGTCGATGATGAACACCTTGCCCGAGCGTGACGCGTTGCGGACCGATGGGGCGAGCGAGGCCGGGGCGAGCAGGAACTCTCGCAGCACGTCCACGGGGATGGTGGTCTGCTTGGACCGGCGGATGATCGGGTCTGCGCTGTACGCGGCCAGTTCCTTGACGATGATCTGCAGATCGGGATGTGAGCCCGCGGCGAGCATCGCCTGCACCTGGCTCTGCGGGTCGGCCTCGAACGCTCCGCCGAAGGTCTGCTGGGTGGTGGGGTCGAGCAGGAGCGCAGCAAAGGCAAGGGCTGCGGTGAACTTGCCGACGCCCTTGGGCCCGTGGAAGATCCAGCAGTGGTGAATGCGCTCGCTCTTGAGGGCATCGTTGAGCACGCCCAGGGCACGGGTGTGGCCGACGACGCGCGACATCGGCAACGGCGCCGGGAACGTCAGCGGAGTCTCCGGAAGCTCGACTTCAATCTCTCTGGGGGCCCTGGGTTTCTTCGCCACGCGCCAGCGTAGCATCGCAGTCCGGTTCCGGGGATCGGCGCGTGCGGGCTGTTCGGCGGGAGGCCCCGCGACTTTTCGTCGGCCCGCCTTGACCGGATGGAACCGGCTATACTCTTGCGCCGAACACTGGTGGTACAGCCCATCCGATCCGGGGAAGCCCCGCAGGGCGCACCACGAGCGGCTCAGCAGTTGATATGAAGAAAGGTTTTCGGCCCGGGCAATCCGGGCCAATGCTTCGGTCCCCGATGCCCGCGCCGACCCGGCGTTTCGCTCCTGAAGCGCACGACCCGACGACCCGGATTTGGTGACACAGCACACGCCACGGCCCGCACGCCGGTACGGCGCTGAACCTCTCAAGCCAAGTCACTTCCGCGGCACACCATCTCTGTTGCCGCGGCGTCCTCCGGCCCGTTCGCCGGCCCCCATCTCACATTCCGACATCGCGACAACTCAACAATCGAATCCTGACAATGGCAAAGACCTCTCACACCGCTGACGACGCCAAGGCCGCGAAGGCCGCCGACTCCGCCGAAACCCCCTCCAAGCCCCGCGCCCGGGCGCCGCGTCGCGAAACCGCGCCGGAACCGGCGGCGAGCCCGATCGGCCGTGCCGATCTGCCGCCGCGCGTGTTCGAGGCCCGTCCCGAGCCCAAGGCAGAGCCCAAGCCCGAGGCCAAGCCGGTGACCAAGCCCGAACCGCGTCCGGTAGCGCAGGCCGAGCCGCGTCCGGAACCCCGGGTGGAAGCTCGTCCCGAGCCTCGCCCCGAGATGCGGTCCGAGCCGCGCCCGGAGCAGCGTCAGGAGCAACGGCCCGAGCAACGCCCGGAATCACGTCCGGACCAGCGCGAAAACCGCCCGCAAGAAGGTCGGCCCGAGGGCCGTCCCGATTTCCGTCAGGACCGGCCCCAGGGCGGGTTCGACGGCCGCGGCGAACAACGGCAGGGCGGCGATCAGCGTCCGATGGGCGGCCCCGGCGGACCCGGCGGTGGCCAGGGAGGCGGACAAGGTCAGGGCGGCCAGAATCAAGGTGGTGGCCAGGGCGGGTTCGGGGGCCAGCAGCAGGGCGGTCAGAACCGGCCCTTCGGCGGCAACGATCCGAACGATCCGCACCGTTTCGGCCGCCGGAAGAAGAAGCGCCGAAAGGGCGGCGGTGGTGGCGGCGGGGGCGGGGGCGGCAACAACCAGATCGGCGGCATGCCGATGGTCCGCAACTTCGAACTGCCCAGCGATGAAGAGCTGGAGCGCGAGGCGGCGGAACTCGAGCGCGTCATCGCGGGGACCGATCCCAAGACGATGAAGGCCGTGAGCATCGCCGAGCTGCAGGCGATGGATGATGACTCGCTGTTCAAGGCCGCGGAGCGAGAGGGCTTCACGGACTACCAGCAACTGAGCAAACACGACCTGATCTTCAAGATCCTCAAGGCGCAGGCGACCAAGCAGGGCCTGATGATCGGCGAGGGTTCGCTGGAGATCATGCCCGACGGCTTCGGGTTCCTGCGCAGCCCGGATCAGTCGTACCTGCCCGGGCCTGACGACATCTACGTGTCGCCGTCCCAGGTGCGTCGGTACGGCCTCAAGCGCGGCATGATCGTGCGGGGCATCGTGCGTCCGCCCAAGGAGGCCGAGCGGTACTTCGCGCTGCTGCGCGTGGACAAGATCAACAACCGTGAGCCCGCCAAGGCGCACGACATCCGCAACTTCGAGGACCTCACCCCGCTGCACCCCGAGAAGCGGTTCGTGCTCGAGACAACGCCGGACGAAATCGAGTGCCGCGTGATCGACCTGGTGACGCCCATCGGCAAGGGCCAGCGCATGCTGATCGTCGCGCCGCCCCGCACCGGCAAGACGGTGCTGATGCAGAAGATGACCAAGGCGATCACGAAGAACAACCCCAACGTACGGATCATCGTGCTGCTGGTGGACGAGCGGCCCGAGGAAGTGACGGACTTCAAGCGCAACTGCGGCGCGAGCAACGTCGAGGTGGTGGCCAGCACGTTCGACGAGAACAGCGGCCGGCACGTGCAGGTGGCCGAGATGGTCATCGAGAAGGCCCGCCGCATGGTGGAGTTCGGGGACGACGTCGTGATCCTGCTGGACTCGATCACGCGCCTGGCCCGCGCGTACAACGCCGAGATGCCGCACAGCGGCAAGATCATGACCGGCGGTCTGGACAGCAACGCGCTGCAGCGGCCCAAGAAGTTCTTCGGCTCGGCCCGCGCAATCGAGAAGGGCGGCAGCCTCACGATCATCGGCACCGCGCTGGTGGACACCGGCAGCAAGATGGACGAGGTCATCTTCGAGGAGTTCAAGGGCACGGGCAACAGCGAACTGCACCTGGACCGCAAGCTGGTCGAGAAGCGGATCTGGCCCGCGATCGACGTGGCGGCCTCGGGCACGCGCCGCGAGGAACTGTTGCTTGATCCCAAGGAACTGGAGCTGGTCTACCGCCTGCGCAAGGTGCTCAGCGACATGAACGTCGTGGAGGCGATGGAACTGCTCAAGGGACGCCTCAAGAAGGTCAAGACCAACGCCGAGTTCCTCATCAGCATGGCGATGGGCTGATCGCTCAATACCAACTCAACGAACGCGAACGCCGGCCCCGGGCCGGCGTTTTTTCTTTTTGCTGTCCGGGGGTCAATCGCGCCGGCCGCCGCGAGAATGCCGCACGGCGCGGCGGACGAGCAGCCGCTCAAGCACGTCGCGGACGCTGCGGCCCTTGCGGTCCTCGCCCTGGTTGGGCACCTTGAGCGCCTCGAGCACGCCGTAGCCCAGGCCCACGTCGATAAGGATCCAGGCGATGAGCTCGGCGGAGAAGATGCGGGTGAGCTTGTTGTCGTCCTGGGCGTGGCCGAGCTCACGCGTCAGGAACTTGTGCAGCTCAAAGAAGTGCTTGGAGACCGCTTTGTGCACCTCGGTGTCATCCACCTCGGTGATCGACTGCATCAGCACGCGGTACGCCTCGCGCCCCTCCTGCGTCATAGGGTTGTCGCCCAGGATGCGCCGCAGGCGTTCGGGCGGATCGGCGGCGCCGGACAGCCGCGTCTCCCAGTGCTCCAGCGTGCGCTTGGCGGTGCGGTTGATGAGCGCAACGAACAGGTCCTTCTTGCTCTCGAAGTGCCGGTAGATGATCGGCTCGGTGACGCCCGCCATCTTGGCGAGCTGCGCCGTGGTGGCGCGGGCGTAGCCGACCCGTGCGAAGAGTTCCATCGCACAGTCGAGCAACTGCTCACGGCGTTTGGCGGCGGGAAGGCGTTTCATGGCGATACTAACTTGTTCACTAACTATAGCACTAACTTGACGCCGGCTTGGTCCGCAAACCCCGCGGGCAGACTTCGCGGCGGCGATAGGGAAAACACCGCAACAATTCGGCGCAGCGTGCGTACTATCCGTGCTTGAATGCGAGTGTCCGGGACGTTGCGCCCGGGCCGGTGTTCGTAGGGAGTTGAGCGACGCGGTCCACAACCGACCGTACGCCCAACGCGCGGCACGCCGCAGGAACACCTTTCGCAAGTCAGTCGTGCGATAGATCGGAGTGGTCACTTGAACACGCAGCAGTTGCGTACGGGCTTGGGTTGCGCGCTCGCGCTTTTCACCGCCGCGGCGTCCGCGCAGACGTACATGGCGATCCCCATCGGCACCCTGGGCGGCACCTACTCAAACGTCGGCGGCGTCAACGCCAACGCCGTGGTGGTGGGCACGAGCGAAACGCTGGAGGGCCTCCAGCACGCGTTCGTCTGGGAGAACGGCGTCCTGACCGACCTGGGCACCCTCACCGGCGGCGACCTGAGCGGCGCCAACAGCATCAATGACTCCGGCGTCATTGTCGGCTGGAGCAAGAACAGTGATAACGTCGACCGTCCCGTGAAGTGGGAGAAGGTTGACGGCCAGTGGCAGATCAGCGACCTGGGCACCCTCGGCGGCGCCTTCGGCCGCGCCAACCGCATCTCCAACTCCGGCCTGATCGCCGGCTTCTCGTACCCGCCCACGGGACCGTACCACACCACCGTGTGGACCGGCACCACCACGCTCGAGTACTCCCCCATCAACCCGCCCAACCGCAACCCCTTCAACCTCGCGCTGGGCATCAACAACGCGGGCGACGTGGTGGGCATCGAGTACACCCCGCTGCTGGGCTTCGGCGACATCGGCGTTCACTACCTGGCCGACGGCACGCCCACCAACCTCACGCCCGAGGGCAACTTCGTGACGGCGCACCCGCACAACGTCAACTCCGCCGGCCTGGTCGGCGGTTACCTCACCGGCCCGCGCATCACGGCGGGCAAGGATCGCGCGGGCATCTACAACTTCGAGGAAGGCTGGCAGCTCATCCCGACGCTCCCGGGCCACGACAGCGCCCAGGGCTACGACATCAACGAGTCGAGCGAGGTGGTCGGCACCTCGTTCTCCAGCGATTTCGAGGGGCTTGCTCCCGTGGCGTTCCTCTACAGCGGCGGCACCGTGATCGATCTGAACGCCGCGTCGTTCGGCGCGCCCTTCCGCATCACCGAGGCGTACGACGTCAGCGACAACGGGCTGATCGGCGCGAACATGCAGGGCGAGTTCGGCGCGATCGCCGTGCTGCTCATGCCCATGGCGGCGCCCCCGTGCCCGGCCGACTTCAACCAGGACGGCGGCGTGGACGGCGCCGACGTCGCCTCGTTCTTTGTCGCCTGGGAAGCGTCGGATAACTCCGCCGACGTGAACCAGGACGGCGGCATCGACGGCGGTGACGTCGCGACGTTCTTCGTTGCCTGGGAAGCCGGCGGTTGCTGATTCTCCCAGTGATTCAAAGCGTTTGAGCGATGACTCAGACACTCCGGCGAGGGCCGGGATGGCACGCACGACCCGGCGACCATCCCGGCCTTTGCATTGATGCACCGACACCTCGGGGCGCGCGGCGACGGCGAACAATCACGCATGCTCTTCCGCACGTTGATCTGCTTCGCGGTCCTGTCCCGGGCAGCGTTCGCTACTGATTGGGCGCTCGCGGGCCCGTACTCCGTCAGCACGCGTTCGGTCACGGTCACCAGGGCGGACAACACCACCTTCACGGCGCAGATCTTCTATCCGGCTGCCGCCGCGGGAGCATCACAGCCATTCAACACATCGGCCGCGCCGGCGCCGGCGATTTCGTTCGGTCATGGATTCTTCCAATCGGTCTCGCGGTATCAGTCGACGCTCGTGCATCTGGCGAGCCACGGCTACATCGTCATCGCCAGCGACAGCGAAGCGGGTCTGCTGCCGAGCCACACGCGGTTCGCTTCCGACCTGTCGCGGTGCCTGACGTACCTCGAGCAACAGAACGTCGCGCCGGGCGGCTTCCTGAACGGGAACGTCAACACCGCGCGCCTGGGGATGTTCGGCCACAGCATGGGCGGGGGGTGCACAATCCTCGCCGCGTCGAGTGATCCTCGTCTGCGGGCGATCGCGCCGATGGCGCCGGCGGACACGAACCCTTCGGCGATCGCCGCGGCACCGTCGGTGGCGGCGTCGACATTGATCATTGTCGGCGACGCAGACGGCATCGTCGGCACGGCGACGAACGGGCAGCCCATGTACGCCGCGACCGATGCGCCGCGGCAACTGGCCAACATCCGCGGGGGCTCGCACTGCGGATTCCTGGACGCCAACACGCTGGGGTGCGACTCGATCGCACTGCCCCGCGCGGATGAACTGGCGGCGGTCAGGCGTCACCTGACGCTGTGGTTCAATCTGTATCTCAAGGAGGATCAATCCGGATGGCCGCAGGTGTGGGGCCCGGGACCGGCGATCGATGCGAACACCACGGTGACACGCGACGCACGGGCGACGATCACGCCCGCCACCAGCAGCCTGCGGTGCTACTCCGGCTCAACGGCCGAAGTGGCGATGAACGTGCAGAACACGGACGAGAGCGTCGCCTCCTTCGAACTGCGCATCGCCGGGAGCGACGGGATCGCACCCACCCCGTGGCCCGCGGCGGCGAACCCGGGCGGGATCTTTGCTCTGGCGCCGGCGGCGGCGCGGGGAGTGAGCGTCTCGGTTTCGCCGGTGGGCGCCGGGACCCAGACGCTCCGCGTCAGCGCGATCAACGCGGCGGACAACAGCACCCGCGCGTTCGCGACGATCAATATCACGGTCGCCTGCCCGGCGGACTTCAACGATGACGGCGGCGTTGACGGCGCGGACACCGAGGCTTTCTTCACCGCGTGGAGTTCGGGAGCCGACGCGGCCGATGTGAACGCCGACGGCGGGATCGACGGGGCCGACGTCCAGCAGTTCTTCACGCTCTGGGAGGCGGGCGGGTGCGGATGATCGGGGCCGGCACGCGGCCAACGATTGGCCTCGCTCCCGGCGATTGAACGCACGGGGCGTGACCATGCCCATACACGCCTGCACACCGCTTTTCATGCTCGCCAACGCCGCGCCGCCGATCGCGCTGGGGTTGCTCCTGCTCATGGGCGTGTCGGTGGGCATGGGGCTGCTTCTGCGGCGGCTGCGCTTGGACCTGATCCCCGCCTACTTGTTGACCGGCGCGCTCCTCGGGCCGCATGCCCTGGGGCTCATCCCGCGAACGCAGGAAGTGTCGGAGTTCGGCAACCTGGCCACCATCCTGCTGATGTTCGGGATAGGGCTGCACCTGGACCCCAACAGCTTCAAGAAGGGGCTTGTGTCGAT
Source organism: Phycisphaerales bacterium (assembly GCA_044222845.1). GTDB lineage: Bacteria > Planctomycetota > Phycisphaerae > Phycisphaerales > UBA1924 > UBA2402. The sequence continues at coordinate 8,552 of JBGAMO010000065.1, read as the reverse complement.
CCTGGTGGTAGGCGGCGGTGCAACACTCGCGTTTGCGGCGTTCGCGTTCCTGATCATGCGGGCGTGCGGCGTGGCCTGGCCAGCGGCGGTCGCGATTTCGCTCGCATCGTCCATCTCATCGACCGCCGTCTTCGTGCGGATTGTCACTTCCCGGCGCGAGGTGCGGACCACGCAAGGCCGAGTGGGGCTGGGCGTGTCGATCGTTCAGGACATCATCTCGGTGGTGGTCATGGCCATCCTGCCTCCGCTGGCGCATTTCACCAACGCAGGTTCGGCGCCTTCGGGACCGGAGCAGACTCCTCTGTGGTTGAACTTGGTATCGGGCGGCGCACTGGGGATCGGCGGCGTCACCTTGATGCTCGCCGCGGGGCGATTCGCCTTGCCATGGGCGTTGGCCAAGGTGGCCAAGCTCGGCACGCCGGAACTGCTGCTGGTGGCGGCGACGGCGATCGCGCTGGGCGCGGCGGTGCTCACCAGCCTGGTGGGGTTCTCTGTGGAGATGGGGGCCTTCCTCGCGGGGCTGATGCTCGCCGGAACGCCCTTTCGCTATCAACTCTCGGGCCAGATCGCGCCCATGCGGGACCTGCTTCTTGCCGTGTTTTTTACCGCCGTGGGCTTGAAGCTGAATCTGGCGGAAGTGGCTCCGCAGTGGTGGATGGTGCTGATCGGGGCGGCGGCGGTAACGTTGGGCAAGGCGGCGATCCTGGCGGTGACGGGGTGGGCGGCGGGAGTGCCCGCGTCGGCGTCTGCGCTCACGGGCGCGTACCTGGGAAACGCCGGCGAGTTCACGCTCGTGATCGTGGGGGCGGCGGCCGCCAAAGGCGTGGTGTCGGGCGCGGAATCGAGCGGGTGTATCGCGGTGGTCGTGATCTCGCTGTTGGTCTGCCCGATGCTGGTGGCGCCGGCGCACCGTCTGAGTTCCCACATGCAGCGGATCGCGCCGCCGAGGTGGATCCGTAAGCGGATGGCGCCGGTGGCCGGCGCGGGCGGGAACATCGCGGCGACGGAAGGGTCGACGCGCCGGGTCATCATCGCGGGGTACGGGCCGGTGGGCCGGTCGCTCGCGGAGGATCTGCTCGCGTCGGGAGTGCTGATCACGGTGGTGGAACTCAATCCGCGCACGGTGGAACGCCAGACGCGGCTGGGACGCACGGTGGTGTACGGGGATATCACGAACCCCGAGGTGCTTGACTCAGCGGGGGTGCGCGACGCCGACGCGGTGGTCCTGACGATCCCCGATGACGAGACGACGGTGCGAGCGTGCGGGACGATCCGAACGCTCGCGCCCGACATCTTCATCGCGGCCCGGGCGGGGTTCCTGAGCAGCATGCTCGCGGCCAAGGCGCAGGGCGCGGACTGCGTCATCGTGGAGGAGATCGCAACGGCACAGGCGATGAAACGCGAAGTGATGGAACGGCTCAGGGAGCGATTCGGCAACGGCGCAGCGACGGAGTAGTTCCGATCGAAGAACACCGCGGCGTCTCAGTCCTTGAGTTGCTTGAGTTCGTCACGCAGGATCGCCGCGAGCTCGTAGTTCTCGGCCTCGAGCGCCTCGGCGAGGCGCTTCTTGAGCTCGGCCCGCTGAGAAAGGGGCAGTTTGGGGACCAGTTGGTCGCGCATCTGGCGGAGCATGTCGGCTTCGGGCGATTGCTCGTACAACTGGGGCTTGCCGGAATCGGTGAAGTGGTGCTTCATCGAGTCCAGGCCTTCATCCAGGGCGAGCACCGCGGACTTGGGCTCGTTGTCCTTGAGAGCCTGGCTGGCCAAGGCGCGGCTCCGCATCATGACCACGTACGCTCGGTATTGTTCAAGAATTGTTCGGTCGTCTTCGTTCTCTGCATTCTGCTTGCAGAAATCAATGACCCGGAGGTTTCGGGTGGCGTCGCGGGCGGCCCGTTCGTAATCCTCCAGGGCGAGCAGCGCCAGGGCCCGCTGGTTGAACTGAGCCATCTCTTCACGCAATAGGCGGCATTCCTCGGCCGAGAGCGAGAAACGCGTCTCCTCGCCAATGGACTCCGCTTCTGCCTCCTCGTGACCGGTCTCGCGGCTCAGTTCGAAATGGTCCAAAAGACTGGGAGAGCCGAACGGCTCCTGGCCGTCGGGCCGGCCATCGAGCATCATCTGGAGGATGCCAAGATCCAGCCGCACCTGCAGATGGTGTTCACCGTCTTCTCCCACGATCACGCGAGCCGAGACCTGCCCCGATTGGTACGGCCATTCCTTGAGCAGCGGTGTGAGGTCGTGGTTCATGTGAGCGGCTGAGCAGTATTCGGACGCAGGATTCGGTAGCGCGTATGCGGGCGGCACGGTATCGCGCGGCCAACGGATTGCCAAGTTTCAAATCGACATCTTTCCCACTGCGATTGTTTGATCGGGTCGCGTCGGGGTCAGTACGCCCGCAAACACCCCCTCAAAAAAAATCGCCCTCCCGATTTACCTTCCAAATACCGGTCAAACCAGGCGTTTTTGGCCCTCAAAGCCGCTCAGACCGGACAATTGTGACTTTTTGAAACAAAATTTCCGGAATTCCCTTGCGGAATTAATTCCGTGTGGCAGGTTGTAGGCTGGAGTCATTCTGCCATGAGAGAGATCAAGCACACAAATCTGCAAGACGATGAAACCTCCGGCCCGCAAGAAGCGGATACTTGGACGCCACCCAGGGCGTCTCGCCCCCTGCGTCCATGTGCAGTGAAGGATCGGTGGTACGGCGGTTCTCGCCGGGAAGGTGGGTCATCAGTGAGTGAAGCTCGCGCCGGAACGATGTCCACAACAACTTCGACTGTTCGCAGCGCCTTCGGCGACTTGGAGATCTACCTCAAGGAGATCAACAAGACGCCCCTCCTCACCGCCGAGGAAGAGAAGGAGCTGGGCTGGGCGATCGTCAACGACAACTGCCCCGCCGCACGCGAACGCATGATCCGCGCCAACCTGCGGTTGGTCGTCGCGATCGGCAAGCGGTACATGAACCGCGGCCTCTCCCTCGCCGACCTCATCGAGGAGGGCAACATCGGCCTCATGCGGGCCGTGGAGGGCTTCGACCCCGCCCAGGGTTCGCGGTTCAGCACCTACGCCTCCTGGTGGATCAAGCAGGCGATCAAGCGTGCCCTCATCAACGGCTCCCAGCCGGTGCACATCCCGGCGTACATGGTCGAGCTGGTGGCGAAGTGGAAGCTGGCCTTCCGCTCGTACGAGGTGGAGCACGGCCGCGTGCCCACGATGACCGAGCTTTCGCAGGTGATGGACCTGCCCCTCAAGCGCGTGCGGATGATCCGCCGCGCGGTGCGGGCTCTCCAGATGCCCGTCAACTCCATGAAGCAGGAGAGCGGCGACCTGATGAGCATGAGCGACATCATCGCCGACCCTCGCGTCGGGACGCCCGACGACCGCATGCTGCGTGGCGAGGAACACCGCATCATCAAGCGGCTGCTCGAGACGGTCGACGAGCGCGACGCCAAGGTGCTCAAGATGCGGTTCGGCCTGGACGGCTGCGAGCCCATGTCGCTCAAGCAGATCTCCGAGGAACTCAACCTCAGCCGCGAACGCGTCCGCCAACTGGTCGACGTCGCCCTGACCAAGCTGCACAACAAGCTGCGCAGCGGCGAACTGGCCTCGGCGGGCCTCAAGGACGAGGACCACGAGACGAACCAGGACGAAGAGTTCGCGTCGCTGCGTCCGTGGTGAGCCGCGGACGGCAAACTGACCGATCCGGCAACCGATCAATACCAAGCACGCCCCTCTTCCGGGGGCGTTTTCTTTGCGAGGCAGGGGTTTTTTCCTTCTCACGCAAGAAACGCTTGGAGGATTCGCGCGGTTCTGGTATCCTGAGTCACATGAGTGTGCGTCGCGGCGGGTTCACGCTGATCGAACTGCTTGTGGTGATTGCGATCATCGGGCTGCTGCTCTCGCTTGTGCTGCCCGCCCTGGGGCGTGCACGCGAGGCCGGGCGCGCGGTGGTGTGCCTCTCCAATCAGCGGCAGATCGGCGCCGCGCTGTCGCTCTACGCCAACACGTACCAGGAGTGGATCCCGCGGGAATCCGGCTCGAGCGAATCGGCGCGGGGGCCGCAGGTGCCGGCGTTCGTCGGGGCCACGCGGAACATCACGTGGGCGTTCAACCTCCGCCCGTTCCTGGACCCGCTGGCCAACTCGAAGTTCGCCAACCTTGGCGTGGACGACGCCTACGCCGGGGCCGTGTACTACCGCGACCCGTCACGCCCCAAGGACCTGCACAACATCAACTACGTCTGCAACGGGCTGTCGTTCCTATGGAACTCGGGGCTCCGCCGCGCTGTCTGCACCAACTCGGGCAAGCCCCCCACCCCACTGCACCGCTACACACGGCCCACCTCGGACATCATCTACCTCACGTGCTTCGTGGATGATCCGCTGGGGGCCCGCTTCGGTTCGTGGTACGCGGGCAACGACGAGCTGAACATCTCGATCTACTACGACATGTGGAACATGAGCAACGTGAACGGCGTGGGCTCGAACGACCACACGACGTGGCAACGCACGGCGCCGACGCGGCACAGCGGGAACAGCAACGCGATGTACTTCGACGGGCACGCGGCGTCGATCAAGCGCGACGTGGTCACGGACGTGCTCAAGTGGGATGACGGCGACTATCGGTTGCCGTGAACGTGGGGAACCGCGAGTTCAGATCCCGACGGTAAGACCGGCGGGCTGGGGGCGCACGCTGTGAGTGGGCTGCACGGCCAGACCCAGGGGAACTCGCTTGCCGCCGCTGGGGGGCAGGCCTTCCTGATCGATGTGGCGCTGGATCATCATCACGCCCTCGATCAACTGCTCCGGACGCGGCGGGCACCCGGGCACATACACATCCACCGGGATGAACTGGTCACAGCCCTGCACGACGGCGTACGTATCAAACACGCCGCCGGTGCTGGCGCACGCGCCCATGGAGATAACCCACTTGGGCTCGCACATCTGCTCGTAGATACGCTGGAGCACGGGGAGGGTCTTGATCGCGACGCGCCCGGCGACGATCAGCAGATCGGCCTGGCGGGGCGAGAATCGCATGACTTCAGCGCCGAACCGAGCGAGGTCGAAACGGCTGCACGCCGTAGCCATCAGCTCGATGCCGCAGCACGCGGTGGCGAAGGGCATGGGCCAGAGGCTGCTGCGACGCGACCAGTTGATCACGTGCCGCAACTGCGTGGTGAGAAACCCGTCAACAGGAAGTGCCGCCTCGATACCCATGAATGACTCCGACTGGTGCTGCGTGCGTGAACCGTGACTGCAATGGTAGCAGTGGCTGGTGTCGGGCGACCGGAACAGGCTGAGATGTGAAGCCGGTCGGCCCGACCCGCCCGGGTTGTCTGCGGACGGGTTCGGGCAATGGCAAGATCGGATTCCCGCCACACTATCGGGAGGAGGGTGTCATGGATTGAACGGCGTCAAGGCCGCGGCGGAGCACCCAGGCTCGCTCCCGGGGATCGTGTGAGGCATCGCGTTCCTTGATCGCGGCGGCGAGCACCGCGCGGGCCTCATCGCCAAGTTGATCCTTGGGAAGGGCGAGCAAGCCGCTGATGGCGACCTCGTAGACGGCTTCGCAGGCGTCGGGCTTTCCTTCGTTGAAGAGGGGCACGCCGCGGCTGATCGCCAGGGAGATAATTCGCTCCGGACTCGATCCCTGCGCGGGCATGGCCGGCGCGCTGGCGGGCATGAGAACCGAGTCGATGACGTGGATCACGCCGTTGGCGACGTCGATGTCGGTCTTGACGATGGAAGCATTGTTCACGCAGAGTTGGCCGTCGCGGATAGAGAAACGGACGGGATCGCCCTGCACGGTGGCGACCGAACCCGCGCCCGCGGCGTCCTTCGAATAGGCGCGGGTGGGGATGACGTGGTAAGTGAGAATGGAGCGCAGTTGGTCGCGGTTTTCAGGCTTGAGCAGCGTCGCAACGGCGCCCTCGGGCAGTTTCGCGAAGGCGTCGTCGCTGGGGGCGAGCACGGTGAAGGGGCCGGGGCCTGAGAGAGTTTCGGCCAATCCCGCGGCCTTCGCGGCCGCGAGCAGAGTCTTGAACTTGCCGGCCTTGTCGGCGGTCTGGACGATGTCGGACTTGGCGGGAACGAGAACCTTGTCGATCACGTGGATCACGTCGTTGCTGCAGGCGATGTCGGTGACGACGAGTTTGGAGTCGTTGGCGTTGACGCGTCCGTCGTTGAGGGTGAAAAGGACGCGCTGGCCGTCGAGGGTTTCGATCGCGCCCTTTGAGATCAGCGACGCGGCGCTGGTGTTGCCGGGGACGACGTGGTATTTGAGGATCTCGGTGAGGCGGGCCTTGTTCTCAGGCTTGAACAGGGCCGCGCCGCGGTCGCCGAGGGCGGCGAAGGCTTCGTCGGTCGGCGCAAGCACGGTAAAGGGGCCGTCGCCCCGAAGCGCGTCGACCAGGTCAGCGGCGGCAAGGGCCTTTGCAAGAGTTGAGAACTTGCCCGCGTCGATCGCGGTGTCGATGATGTCCTTCTGGCCCCCCACCACCGCGGCGGCGGCGGGACGATCGGGGGTCGCGGGCGGACAGATTCCGGACGCGAACGCCGCGGCGGCGATGACAACTCCGGCAACGACGGTTTTCATGACGCTCTCCAATCAACAATGGTGGTCACAGGGCGTCACCCCGGCCGCGACACACGCACGGCCCGCCCACGATGACGGGCTTTCGATGCGGGTTGGAGCTTGGATTGCCAAGAGCGACAGAAAATCCCACGCATCTGCGTGGTGTTGAAGGACGAATTCAACTTGAAGCCGCGGGACGGGCGGAGCGCCTGTTGCTGCGCGTTGCGGAGCGAATCAACGGATTGATTACTGCTCGTCGGCCTTGCCGATCATCCACTCTTCGAGTTCGATCGGGGCCTGGCGGCCGAAGATGGTGACCAGGACGCGGACGAGGCCCTTCTCGGGGAGGACTTCGTCGACCGTTCCCTCGTACGACTGGAAGGGGCCTTCCTTGATGACCACGTGCTCGCCCTTGGCGAACACCAGCTTGACGGAGGGCTCGTCCTCGGGCTTGCGCGAGTCGATGAGCATCTTCTCGATCTCGTGCTCCTTCATCGCGGTCGGGCGGCCGGCGGTGCCGACGAAGTCGCCGACGCCGGTGGTCTCCTTGATGAGGAAGAAGACGTCTTGGGGGATGCGTCCGTCGGGCTCCAGACGCATCTCGACGAAGACATAGCCGGGGTAGAGCTTGGTCTCGGTGATCTTGACCTTGCCGCCCTTGACGGTCTTGGTCTTCTCGGTGGGGACCAGGATGCGGCCGACCAGGTGGGCCATGCCCTCGATCTGCACCTTGCGGAGCAGGGTCTGCTGGACGCTGGATTCCTTGTTGCTCGCGACGCGGAGCACGAACCAGTTCATGCCCTCCTGGCGCATGGGCTCATCGGGGCGCAACAGCCCGGACCGCTCGGGCGGTGCGATTGGCGTTGCGGCTACCTGCTGGTCCTGGTCTTGATCGCTCATGGTCAGATGCCTTGTGGGTTGGCGGAGGCGGCGTGGGACGCCGCGGGCGCGGCCAGAAGGGAACGGGCGGGGGCGGAACTCCGGGGCCTCTCAGCTCTTGAGCACATCGATGAGCATGAAGAATCTGGAGAGGAGGAAGTCGCAGAGGAAGATGAACCCGGCGATGAGGAAGGTGGCGCCGATCACCACCGAGGTGGAGTCCTGGATGATCTTGCGGGTGGACCAGTTGACCTTCTTCATCTCGCCGTCGGTGGCGATGAGGAAGTCAACGGTCACCGGCTTGGTGGCCACAAAGCGGTAGATGACGCCGCCGCCGATCAGGATGATCGCGAGGGCGACGCCGGCCTGAAGGTAAATGCGCTGGAAGAGGTAGATCGACTCGGCGCGGCCGGCGATGCCGGTGATCGGAGCGCCCGAGGCGCCGGGGGCCTCGATGCGGTCGATGTCGAGCAGGCCTTTGCCGGGGTTGAGCTTGAGGTCCTTGAGGTGGGCCGAGCCGCTGGAAGTGTCGCCCACGAAGGAGGTCAGGGTCGCGGTGCCCGCGGCGTCCTTGCCCTTGAGGAGAGTGACCGTCTGGCCGGCGCTGAGGGCGGCCGAAGCCTTGGTCACGGGAACGATGTACTCGGCGACGGGGAGAGAGACGGCCGAGAGGCGGGCCCAGGCCCAGCCGGCGCACGCCAGCACGAGAATGCCGGCAAAGATCGCCGTCATGGTGCGGACCCAGTATCCCTGGCCGAACTTGTAGATGCCGAAGCCGAGCGCTCCGGCGTCCTGCAGGTCCTGACGGTCCTGGCCGTTCTCTTCAGCGGCGGGTTGGATAGGTGCGGTTTGCATCGTAAAAAATCTGAAATCACGGCGGGAGGGACTTGAACCCGCAACCTGCGGATTTGGAATCCGCTGCTCTACCAGTTGAGCTACCGCCGTAGTAAGACGGGAATCGGGAATCGCCGATCAGGAATCGGGGAGCACAGGAATCGTCGCGCCGGGTGTTCGTTCGAACCCCGGATCCCGACTCCCGGATCCCAGCGGTTCCTTACTTGCGCTTCACCTTGTGCAGCGTGTGCTTGCGCACGCGG
>JBGAMO010000261.1:1210-5227 GCA_044222845.1 Phycisphaerales bacterium | reverse complement strand
CTGGCCGGGTGAAGCCCTCGGCTCTCATCCGACCTGGACCGAAGATGGGGTCAAGACCAAGCCCAGATACACGGTACCTCAGGCTGGGCCGGGTTGAGGGGGGCATGTCACTCGAGTATGCGTACCCCGCTGGCGGCCTTGAAAACGCGGGCGCCGCTGGACGGACCTGATCGACGGCCTGTTTCAGCATGTGCGGAATCTGATGACCGCCGTCGCGGTATTCTGGCCGGGGTGGGCTCATCGCCCGTGATCACAACTCGGGCGGGCCGCGGCTGTTCCGACTCTCTTTGGTCAGCGCACCGCGGGCTGGATTGTCGCGGGGATCGGACTTTAAATTGGGCCCGTGCTCTAGAACATGTGCCGGGGGGTTATTCGAGTGTCGGCCAGGTTCGGCACGGTCCGCCTCCCGGTTCGCATCGGACTGGTCCATCGACGGCGTGATCACCTAGCGAGTGATCCAGGTGCTTTGGTGTCGCGCCTTGGATGAGCGCCGGGGCACCGCGTTGGACCAAGGTACAATGGACGGGAAGGTCGCCGGCTGGCAGGCTGCTTTGATCCCTCAACGGGCGCCGAGGCACGGAACGCCAATTTTGCCGGTGCCCGATTTTTCTGGTTGACGATCCACCCAATTCTCGAGCATTTGGTTGATGAAAACACGCTTCCATCATGTCCGCGTGATTTGTTGTGCGCTCGATCGGGCCGGCCCTGTTCGGTCTGCCGCAGCTTTCTCCGTTGACCGGTCTTGCGCCGACAAGCGTGGCGCAGGCGGTTCAGCACTCGGCGCCGCGGCCGAACATCGTCCACATCGTGGCGGACGATCTTGGATGGAAAGACGTTGGTTTCAACGGGTGCACGGACATCAAGACTCCGAACCTGGACAAGCTGGCAGCGCAGGGCGCCCGCCTGACCGATTTCTACGTGCAGCCCATGTGCACGCCGACGCGGGCCTGTCTCATGACCGGCCGCTACCCGTTCCGCTACGGACTGCAGACGGCCGTCATTCCTTCGGTCTCCGCCTACGGACTGGATACCACCGAGTGGCTGCTGCCTCAGGCACTCAAGGAGGCAGGCTACCAGACCGCCATCATCGGGAAGTGGCACCTCGGCCACGCGGACAAGAAGTGGTGGCCCAGGCAGCGGGGCTTCGACTATCAGTACGGGGCGATGATCGGCGAGCTCGACTATTTCACACACGACGAGCACGGCGTTCTCGACTGGTTCAGGAACAACGAGCCCGTACGTGAGGAAGGCTACACCACCACGCTGATCGGGCAGGACGCGGCCCGGCTCATCAACGAGCACGACACGTCCGCTCCGCTCTATCTCTATCTGACGTTCAACGCCCCGCACACGCCGTACCAGGCGCCGAAGGAGTACATCGATCGCTACGCCGGCATCCAGGACCCGACCCGGCGGACGTACGCCGCGATGGTCGCGTGTATGGACGACGAGATCGGTCGGGTTGTGGCGGCGCTCGAGAAGAAGAAGATGCGAGACAACACGCTCATCATCTTCCACAGCGACAACGGCGGCACGCGCAACGCGATGTTCGCCGGCGTCATGGCCGACGTGTCCAAGGTCACGCTGCCCGCGAACAACGGACCTTACCGAGAGGGCAAGGGCATGCTGTTCGAGGGCGGCACCCGTGTGTGCGGCTTCGCCAACTGGCCGGGGCATGTGAAAGCGCAAAGCGTCGGCGGGCTCATCCATGCGGTCGACCTTTACCCGACCATCGCGAAGCTGGCGGGCGCTTCAACCGAAAAGTGCAAACCACTCGACGGAGTTGACGTCTGGAGCACGATTTCGACCGGAGCGAACTCCCCTCGCACCGAGATCGTTTACAACATTGAGCCCTTCCGTGCCGCGATGCGTCAGGGCGATTGGAAGGTCATCTGGCGCACGATGCTTCCCTCCAGCGTCGAGCTGTACAACATCGCCGCCGATCCGTCGGAATCCAAGAACCTGGCCGCCGACCATCCCGAGCTGGTCGCCAAGTTCAAGAGCCGCCTGGATGAACTGGCCAAGGAGGCCGCCAAACCGCTCTTCCTATTGGATCAGTTCAAGGTCATCCAGACCAACATGAAGGGCGAGCCCGTCATGCCGACGGAAGAGGGATACACCGGCGGCGAGGATTGATTCCCCTGTCCGAGGTCGAATTGCAAACGCGATGGGCAGTCGGAGTGATCCGGCTGCCCATCATCGCTTCTGGGGAGGCCCGATGCGGTATGCTCCGCCGAGACAAGGCGGATCACGGCCTGGGCTTGGCCTTCTTCGATTCGCACGGCGCAGGTCATGACACAGCGGAACCCACGTGAGCGACGGCGTTCGAACACGGTCTTTCTGCTTCGGTCTCGGGGAAGGGGATTCCTCGCGACGTGCTATCGTCCGCCGCCTGCCCGGCCGCGGCCTGTGCCACGAGACCGTGACGACGATGAAGCTCGCTCGCCGTCTGATCGCCGCGCTCCCGCGCCGCCGACTCTCTTTGCAGATAACCGGCCTGCTCCGCGCTCGGCTTCGCTCGAGTCGCCGCGGTGTTGTCCGGCTTTGCACGATCCGCGGGCTTGCCGGCACCTTGCGTTGTCTGCTTTGGGGTCGCGGGCGTCTGCTGCTCCCATCCATTTTCGGTGCGCTGGTAGATGTTGCCGTCTTTTCCGGCGTAGATGTCTCCGTCGCCGGACTTGCCAACCGTCACGCCGTTGCCGAAGCGATTCTCGGCGTGAACGAGGCTCCCCCCGCCCGATCCCTGGACACCACCAGCGGAGCCGCGTGGTCCGGACACCGACCCGGCGCGAACCCAGTCGTCGCCGTTGGTGACGGCGCCACGACTCCAGGACCCGTACGGCGTGGTAGCCCCGGCGCGATACCCGCCATAGCCCGTTGAGGGGTTGTAGCCTGCCCGGACGCCGGCCGCTCCGCGGCCCATAGGCATGCGCGCTTGCCGCGCAGGCGCCCGGTTGCGGGGTTGTACGCCGCGAAGCCGCCCGCGCTCCGTAGGGGCCGTAATGTCGGCCGGCGCAGACGTACCCGCCGTGGTGGTGGTGATAGATGGCCCCGCATCCGTATGAGTAGAAACCGCTGTGGTAGTGGAACGACCAGCAATCGTCGTCATCATCGAGCGCGTCGCCGACGAGAACACCCAGCCCGAACATGACCGCGCCGGTGACCGCGACCTGCGCGCCGGTGTAGCCCGCGGTGTATCCGGTCGTCACGGTGGTCAGGGTGGACTCGTACACCGTCACGTACGTCACGTTGTACTTGGGGCTCGAGGGTGGGATCGTGTAGATCTCGGGCGGCACCGACGAGCACACCGACCATGCACCCGTGGGGGCCGCCGATTCGAACCACACCGCGTTGTGACAGCAGTAGTACCGTTCTTTCACGAGAAAAACGCTGTACGGCGAGTTGTACGCGTAGCGCACCACGGTGCCTTCGATCGGGCGGAAGTCGGGCTGGCCGGTGTACTCAACCTTGAGCGTCACCTCGCTCTTGTTGACGACCGCCTTGTTCGGGATGGAAGCGAGGATCACGGCTTCATTCGCCGCGGTTGTGCCCGGGACGCTCGCAAGGACCTCACCCGCTTCGGAGTCCTCCGGAATTCTCTTGAAGTCGTCGGGGAGCGAGGCGCTCGCCGCCGCCCAGGGCCCGCCCAGCGAATCGGCGCGAAACCAGCGCCCTGCGGCGAGGAGGTAGAAGCGCTTCTCGTCGGTTTTGTAGAAGAGGTCACTCTCAGTGTTGGTAACGAGCATGAGCTTGGTGCCGGGAATCGGCTCCATCTCGGGCGCGCCCGAGGTGACCACCAGTTCCGCGGGCTCGTGCGTCACGATCACGCTCGGCACTTCGGTCGGGGGCTTGCCCGGGATCGCGGCCCTGACATCCGACCAGTTGTCATCGGCCGGAAGCTTCGAGAACCCGTCCGGCAGTCGCCCCGTCGGCTTCCAGGACGTCGACGACAGATCGCTCGTCGTGAGCCATGAGTCGTTGAGGAGCAGGTAGTGCGTGCCCGTCGACGGATCGAGA
>JBGAMO010000261.1:0-1157 GCA_044222845.1 Phycisphaerales bacterium | reverse complement strand
CAGCCCGAAACCGCGGCTTGCCGAGGAACATCACCAGCACAGCCGGCTTGTCGCTCGAGAAGATCCTGGGCGGCGCCATGGCGACCTGGCTCGTTCGAATCTGCGTCGCATCCACGTTGAGCTCGGCGATGATCCGGTCGAGCGACACGGTCATCGTGCGTTGGGGAGGTGCCGCCTCAAGCACGATTTTTTGAAGTAATTCCGCGCTCGCCGGCTCCACTCCCGGAAACTCGATCGACTCAACGCGGCGATCGCTGAGCGCCACCAGCCGCTCCTCGAACGCAACGCGCGTATCCGCGCTGACCACCAGGATCCCGTACGTCGGATCGTCCTGTCCCTTCGGCGCAACAGTGATCGCGGACCTGAAGCGGATGCGATCGAACTTGGGCCATTCATCGACCTGGGGCTGATGCACACGAACGACGTGCGTCTCCGTCTCGAACTGGCGCGGCCATCCGGCATCCTTCCACGCCGCAGGTTCGCGTGCGGGCTGTGCCTCCGCGGGCTGAACCGCCTGCATGCCCGCGGGCGCGAGACTGGCGAGCGAGAGCGGCCCGCCGACGATCAGCGCGCACACCAACCTCTGAAATCCGAACGCACTTGTCCGAAGCAGATTCGTGGTCATGGTTGTCTCCAGCGAAATTCCTCTACGCTAGCGTAGGCGCGCGCCGTGGCCCATCGGACATTGGTCCGATGTCTCCCCAAGCAGGAAGAACAGCCCGCGCTCGCACACGGGGCAGGCGACGGTGGAGCATGAAGAGCTGAACCGGCTCATCGAGAGCACGCGGGTGTCCCGATCAGTGCGGCGACAGCTACCCCGACACCGCCAATGGGAATCGCAACTGTGAGGCGATCTGGACCGGGACGTATCGGTGCTGACCGGAACGGCTCAAAACCGACCGAAGGGCCGCGTTGCTCTCTCGCTCTCGCTCTCCGATTGAACAGGGCGTCCGGATCGGGGTGGCGATCGGGGTGCAGGTTCGAGACCGGGCAGACTCATCGAACCGCGACGGTCGAGACGCGAGTTACTTCTTCTCCGTGGTGCCCTGCTCGGCGGGCTTTGCCTCGGTCTTGGCGGCATCAAGCTTGGCCTTCCAGTCCGCCGCCTTGGCGTCGTACCCCTTGCCGGGCTCGGCCCTGTCCCACGCGGTGTAGAG
>JBGAMO010000064.1:0-25220 GCA_044222845.1 Phycisphaerales bacterium | reverse complement strand
TGCGAGAACGGTGATGCCATCCGTGAAGCTCCTTGGTACCGCACGCTCCGCGTGCAAGAACATAAGCTACACGAAAACCACCCATCGCGCAACCCGACCATGCGCCGTACGGCGCTAGATTTGAGATGAAGTCGCGCTAGCTTGGCAGCCCGACCGCGAGAGATACGCAATTATTGGCCATTCAGTATGAGCTTTAGAACGCCCTGCTGGCCCTTTGTTCACGACAATTCACCGCTCGCATGCCAAGCACTCCCATTCACAATCGCCCGCCGCGCACATTGTTATCCGCGGGGCCGCCTCGGTTTCGATCTACCATCGGCGCTGCGAATCGCAGGCGAGCGGGCGCTACCCTCGTTTTCAATCCAACGTGAGGTTCGGAGATAGGAGCAATCGACATGCTCGCGTTGAGGCGACTTATTGGTTGGTACCACTCGGTCGCGTTCGTGGCTGCGGACCGTGGTGTTCAGGTGGTGTCGAACTGTCCCGGCAGGGCCGGAATGGTGATGTCGGACATCTGCTCGGTGCTGCGTGACCGCCTCTGCGCCAGGAACCGTGTATCTCGATGTCGGTTCGCACATCGGTTCCGTCATCGCAGCGGTTCAACACCACGATCCATCGATCAAGGTGATTGCATTCGAGGCCGTGCCCGACAAAGCCGCGTCGCTCGCCGCCAAGTTCCCCGCGGCCACGATTCACCAGTGCGCCGTCGGTGCCGAGTCCGGTACTGTCCCTTTCTTCGTCGACGTCAATCGACCCGGTTACAGTTCGCTCTCCGCACACGGGAATGGCGTCAGCGGTCTAAAAGAAATCTCTGTCGAACTTAGGCGCCTTGACGACCTTGTCCCGGCTGCCGCCCGCGTTGATTTCGTCAAGATCGACGTCGAGGGGCACGAACTCGGCGTCGTGCGGGGTGCCGCCGCGATGATCGCCCGGCGATGCCGCCCATTGATCATGTTTGAAGCGGCTCCTCCCGACGGGAATCCCGCGGATCGGCGGCTGTGTGAGCTGTTCGACTGCTTCGCATTCCAGAACTACCTGATCTTCCACGCCGGGCAGGTAGCCCACAATGGACCTTCACTCTCCTCCGAGGGTTACATCGAAGCGCACTACTACCCGCGCCGAACCACCGACTATTTCGCGATCCCGGCCGAGAGGCGGATTGAGATCCGGGATCGCGCTCGCAAGGTCATGAATGTTCGGGTTGCACGGTCTGACCCATGAGGCGGCGTCAGCCGGGCGAGCAAGCACGCTTCGACGATTACTGCGTGCTTTGCGGATTCCCGCGCCTAACCACCCGTGGCCCAGTAAGCGGTGGTGCGACAGTACCGCCGCTGAAGGTGACGGATCGTGCCCGATCGGGGTCGGACGGCCGGACCTCTCGCCGAAACAACAATGATTGCGATGCGGAAGATCGGACCGATGGACGATGCAAACGCGGCACTGGCCGGTCCGGCTGGCCCCGCTTAGCGCCGCCGCTCGACCGGCTCGACATGACTTGTCGCTGGCACGCCCCGGAGCCTCGGTCAAGACCCCCGACTAGAACATTTCCGGCTCCGCCCGCTGCTATCTCTCCCGATATCGCATTCATCGTTGGTGCCAGCAGCAGCGCGCCTCGATCCCGATGGCCCCATCGGCCCCCTTGAAGGTGTCGAAGGTTTCAAGTATTCCACGCCCTCGGGCCCCATGATCGGCCTGGGGCCCGCCAGCGGCGGCCGCCAGACCGATCCCGCGGCCGTCTGCCGCCACGCGGAAGTCATCGTCGGCTCGCTCGTGATGCCCGTGGCCCCCAGACCGCTCATCCCATGGACCCCTTCCGCGGGCTGCGTGAACTCCGCCAGGTCCTCGCAAACGATTACAACCATCCGATATGCAGAAGTGGACATGCCGAGGCCACCGGAATCTCCGGCGACGGCTCCGTCATCGTCGGCAACGGCGTCAGCCCCCACGGTGAAGAAGCCTGGTTGGCGCTCCACGCCGCGCCGAACCCTGCATCGCCGATTTCAACAACGATGGCGGCGTCGACGGCAACGACGTTGCCGCGTTCTTCATGGCTTGGATCGAAAGCGACCCATCCGCCGACGCCAACAAGGTTGGCGGCATCGACGGCGCCGACGTCGAAGCCTTCTTCGTCCCCTGGCAAGCCGGCGGCTGTTGAAATCGAAGGAATCGCTCCAAAACGTGCCACCGAAGTCGCTCGGACGTCGACGCTGTGTGCAACAACCCCCCGCGACGATGCTAGAGCTCGGGTGGCATCGCTCCGGCTCGTCGAAGCGATGAACGCGAGTAATGGGCGGCGGGAAATCTCCATTCGAAATCCTCAAGCCAATAGGCACTGAGCATCGAAGTGTTCCGCGCGCCAGACGCTCAAACTCCGTTGCCTAATCAGGGCGAAAGTTCCCGTGCGCACCGCGGGCCTTCGCAGCGGACAGACTTGCTCGACCTGATGCTCCATGCCCGGAACCTTCCGCATTCAGTTCTTCTGGTACACAGGCACCGTGTTGCGTGCGCGCTCGATGTCCACCGTCCCATTCACCCAGACCGTCTTGTTGAGCTTCGATTCAATCGACCGCAACCCCCACGCGATCACTCCCAAGAGCCCCACGAGCGACACCTTCCAAGCGATTGAAATCAACATCTTTATGTAGACACATCTCCTTGATCGCCTGCCGCAGCAACGAACCCAGCCGATTTCGCCCACGGTAGCCCGCCGACCGCCGCGAAGCACTCTCTTCCCCACGGCATGCAAACCGATGGCATGGTGCTCGCCTTACCATGACTCTGTCATCGCACCCCCGAGGTCTGCGTGATCATGCCCGAGACCAATCCACCCACCGATCCAGTTTCCCGAACCCAGCACTGGGATCGCGTCTATGAAACCAAGAGCGATGAGCAGTTGAGTTGGCTCCAGGCTTCGCCCGACACTTCACTCGCGCTGATCGACGCCATCACGCCGCCGCCGCGAAGCGTGATCGATATCGGCGGCGGTCAATCTCTCCTCGCCGCCAAACTCCTCGCCCGAGGTGTCGAACATGTCGCCGTCCTGGACATCTCCGCCGCCGCCATCGAACGAGCCAAAGTACGCCTGGGCGAAGCCGCTCTCCGCGTCCAGTGGATCGTTGCCGATGTCACCGCCCAGTGGCATTCGCCGCCCGTCGACCTCTGGCATGATCGCGCTGTCTTCCACTTCCTCACCAACCCCGCCGACCGCGCTGCCTACGCCGACCGCGCCGCGTGCATCGTGAAGCCAGGCGGCTCCATGATCGTCGCCACATTCGCCCCGGACGGCCCCCCCAAGTGCAGCGGCCTGGACATCCGCCGCTACGACCCTCTGTCACTGGCCCGCGAGTTCTCCCCCGCGTTCGAGCTCGCCACGTCCACCACCGAACTCCACCGCACACCCTGGGGATCGACTCAGTCATTCATCTACGTGGTGTTGCGGCGCACGCCGATCAACTCCGGTGAATGCACGTCACATTCGATCACCAACTGATCGGTTGCTGCGCCTTCAGCGAGTGAGTGCAGCTGATTGCGAACCTCGATAACTCCGCGCTTCCGCTGCTAGCAACAACGTCAACCACCGGCCTTCTCCGATTGCAGCCTCGCTCACTCCCGCCATTCCTGAGTCTCTCCCCTCAGCGCCACTTCCCTCAGCAGCCGCGGTGTGTCCACGTCCTGCTTCGCGCTCTTCACCTGCAACCGGCTGAACGCCTGCATCGTCGGTAAGTGATCGGGGTATACCTCCAGCGCCGTGCGTTACGTCGTGATCGCCTCGTCCGCACGCCCCGCGAGTTCGAGCGTTAGCGCGAGGTTCATGCGCGGGTCCGGGTGGCCCGGGAGGAGCTTTCTCGCCCACTCAAGCTCCGATGCCGCCCCGTACAACTTGCCTTGCTTGAGCAGGAGCGTGCCGAGGCTGTTGTGGGCGGGGCCGTTGTACAGATCGCAGTTGAGAGCCTCCCGCAGCAGACGCTCCGCCTTCACCGGGTCCTTCTCGATGGCCTCGGCGGCCTGAAGATTGAGGCGTTCGGCCTTCTCCGGTTGGCGACCGGATTCCGCGGCTGATGAGTACGGGCCCTCACCCTTGCCGGCGCAGCCGCTCACCATGGCTGCGAACACGCCCGCTGGCGGGATGGTGTCGCCGCCATTCGGGATACCCCTGGTCGCGGCGACCGATCGTCGCGAGTGTCTTCGCCGGCGATCCCGCTGATCAACGCGGCGGTGCTCCGATCACCTACCCTCCGCCCATGCCCAACATCTCGCTCGCGCCCCGTGTCGTGAACCTCAAGCCTTCGGTGACTATCGCCTTCATGAATCGCGCCAAGGCGATGAAAGCGCAGGGGCTGGATGTGCTTTCGTTCGCGGCGGGCGAGCCGGACTTTGACACCCCGCGGGCGATCAAGGATTCGGCGATCGAGGCCTTGCTGGCCGGGCAGACCAAGTACATGCCCACCCTGGGCGACCCCGAGACGCGGCGCGTGATCGCGGAGAAGTTCACGAAAGAGAACGGCATCCCGGGTCTCACCGCCGACCACATCACCATCGGCAGCGGCGGCAAGCACTCGCTTTACGTCCTGTGCCATGTGCTCTTTGATTTCCCCAAGGCCGGCCAGCCGCAGCAGGAATGCGTGCTCCCCGTGCCCGCCTGGGTGAGCTACGCCCCGCTGGTCGAACTCGCCGGCGGCAAGGTCGTGGAGGTACCCACCACCGTCAAGACGGGTTTCAAGGCGAGCGCCGAGCAGATCAAGGCCGCCATCACCCCCCGCACCCGGATGGTGATCCTCAACTCGCCGAGCAACCCCTGCGGCACGATGTATTCACCCGATGAACTCAAGGCGATCGCCAAGGTGTGCGCCGACGCCGCGGCGACGATCGCGCCGGACCTTGTCATTCTCTCCGACGAGTTGTATGAGAAGATCGTGTACGGCGGCATCGCGCACTTCTCGATCGGCAGTGATCCCAGCGTGGCGGAACGCACGATCACGCTCAACGGCCTGAGCAAGGCCTACGGCATGACCGGCTGGCGCGTGGGGTACACCGCGATGCCCGGCGAGTTCGGAAAAAAGTTCACCAACGCCATGGCGACGCTGCAGGGGCAGATGTCAACGAACATCACCAGCTTTGTGTATCCCGCCATCCGCACGGCGCTGACGAAGTGCTCGGCGGACGTTGAGATGATGCGAAAGGCCTTCGCCGCGCGTGCGGACGTGATCAACGCCCGCCTCTCCAAGGTCCCCAAGGTTGTCAACGCCAAGGCGACGGGCGCGTTCTACGCCTTCCCCGATGTGTCGGCGTACTTCGGCACCACCAGCAAGGGCGGAAAGCCCATCAACTCGGCGCTGGACATGTGCAACGCCCTGCTCGATGAGGCGCTGGTCGCCTTCGTTCCCGGCGAGGATTTCGGCGGCTGCGGCAAGAACCACGTCCGCATCTCCTTCGCCTGCTCCGAGGACCAGATCAACAAGGGCATGGACCGCTTCGAGAAGTTCCTCGCGGAACTGAAATGAACGAAAGTCTCATGCGAAGACCAGGGCCACGTTCGCGGCGTTGAAGAGCATGTGCATCACGATCGGGGCGGCGAGCGACTTGGTTCGCTCGAACGCCGCGCCCATGCACACCGCGAGCACGAACACCGTCGCCACTGCGTACCAGGGCATTCCCTTTTCTCCGCCGCCCACGTGCATCGCCGCGAACACCGCCGCCGACGCAACCACCGCGGCCCACGGCCTCTTGAAGAGCGCCAGCAGCGAACTCTGGAGCAGCCCCCGGTAGACGATCTCTTCCTGGATCGGCGCCGCGATGACCGCCGTGGCCGCGAGCACCCACGCCCACGGGTCGGAGCGGTTGTCCAGCAGCGAACGCAGTGTTTCGTGGGCGACGGTGTCGGGCGCGTGCCCGGTGGCGAGCGTGTGAGCGTACGCGGCGAGCATCCCGGCGACGCTCACGATGGGCCAGGCGAGCAGGAAGCAGAGCACGCCCTTGCCCGCCGCACGCCAACTCAGGCTCAACCCCGAGCCCGGCGCCGATGCGTTGAGCAGCCGCAGAAGCACAGCGCCGATGCCGACTCCCGCGGCGTACGCCCCCAGCATCGAGAGCGCCTGGTTCCGCAACCCCGAGCCGCCCGCGAGCATTCCCGCGGCGACACCCATGCCCAGCCACACGAGCAGCCCGCAGCAGAGCCAGATGTACCACGGATGCTCGGCTACCGAGCGGCCCTTGGAAAGCCCGCCGCGCCGGAACAGCCCGATGCTCACGATCACCAGCAGGGACACCAGGGCGGCGAAGGCGTAGGCGATCATCCACGTGGTGTCCGTGGTGGACGCCTTGGCGAGCGTTGACACCGCGGCGGGGGAGGCCTGTGTTGCCGCGTGCGCCGAGCCAACAATCAGCCCGAGCATGGTGACGTTGAAGGACATCACTGACCGCACGCGCCACGACGTGGAAGTCGCCAGGGCCCGGACCCCGCTCGATGCGCTTCGCGCCCGGGCCAGAGACTGCCCGCCCACGCGAGGGTTCATCGCCGCGCTGACGCCGCGGGGCGATTCAGACACGCGCGTCATCGCCGAGGTAAAGCGGCGCAGCCCCAGCGCGGGGCTGATCCGGCCCGAGTACGTGGGCGATGGTTTTTCGCCTGAGCGCATCGCAAGAGAATACCACCGGGCCGGGGCCGCGGCGATCTCGTGCCTGACCGATTCGCCGTTTTTCGGCGGCGACATCTCCTTTGTGGAGCGCATCCGCGCGGAAGTTCCGATCCCGGTGCTGCGCAAGGACTTCATCATCGATCCCTGGCAGGTGTGGCAGAGCCGCGTGGCGGGCGCCGATGCGGTGCTTCTCATCGCCGAATGCCTGCCGGGAGAAATGCTGGCCGAACTCGCTTCGCTCGCGCAATCGCTGGGTCTGGCCACGCTGCTGGAGATTCACGACGAGGTGAATCTCGAGCGATCGTGGGCTGTGGTGGCCGCGTCCCGCGGCAGGGCTCTGCTCGGCATCAATAATCGGGATTTGTCAAGCATGCGCGTCGATCTCGATCACACGACGCGTTTGGCCGATCGAGTGGGGGACAGGTCCGCCCTGGTCAGCGAATCGGGGATCAAAACGCCCAAAGATCTTGCGAAGTTGAGGGAATTCGGTGTTCGTCGGGTGCTGGTCGGTGAACACCTGATGCGGCAGCCCGATCCAGGGGCTGCGCTTGTCAATTTGCTGGCCCCGCACGAAGGGGTTCGCCCGGAGTACACGCGATGAGATTCGTTCGTTTGGCGATGGTTGTCGGGATGATGGCTGCGGCGGCGTACGGCCTCCAGGATTCGCCCTCGCTCCAGCCAGCGGACCCGGCCCCGCCGCCGGTCGAGAAGCCGGATCCGGCGAAGGAGCCCGCGCATGACCCGGCAGCGCCGGCGGATTCGGGCGCGCCCAATGAGATCAAGGCGGCTGCGCCCCCCGCGGTCGAGAAGCCGTCGACACAGAACGAAAAGCCCGGCAGCGAGCTCTTCGTCGCGGCGTCCGAGGCGATCAAGCGAGCCCAGGCAATCACGTACCACGCCAAGGCGTATGCCGTGGGCGCGATGTTCGAGCCCAACACCGCCAAAATCGAGGCCGACGTCAAGATGCTGCGATCTCCGACGGCGGGTACGCAGACCAGCGGCTGGCTGATCCGCTCCACAGGTTCGGGCACGCCCAAGGCGACCGCCGACACGATCAACTTCGACGTGATGTGGACGGGCAACAACATCCAGTTCATCTCGCACGCGGACAAGAAGGTGATCGAGAAACGCCAGCCCCGCGAGGCCAAGAACCAGGCCTTCCAGGTCGCCACCTCGTCGCGCAACGACGAGCTCAGCTCCGCGCGCCCGTTCGCGAAGGAACTGGGCACCAACGCCGACTACGAGCTGCTCGACAAGCAGACGGTGGACGGGGTGGAGTGCGACGTGATCGTCGTGACCTTCGGCGAGAAGAAAGTCGCCAAGACACGCTGGAGTTTCGCCACCACCGACCACCTGCCGCGCAAGGTTGAACGCCTCATCGAGGGCACCATGGCCAACGGCTCGATGATCCTGGAGCTGACCAAGGTTCACGTGGACGAGTCCAAGCCGCCCGCGCTCACGCCCGATGCGTTCAAGATCCAGGTGCCGGACGGGTACGCCAACGAGGAGCTTCCCAAGATCTCCACCACGCCGCCGGCGACGCACATCGCGACGCCCTCGGGCGAAAAGATCGAAGTTCCTGCGGGCAAGACGCCCGAGGTCAAGCAGCCCGCCAACCCCGAGCCGCCCGCGTCGGAGGCCAAAGCGGAGCCGGAAGCGCCGCCGCCGGCCCCCGCGGCTCCCACGACCGTTTCCGCATTCGATCTGCGTTCCTCCAGTGGCGACCACGTCACGCTCGAGAGCCTGCGCGGCAACGTGCTCGTTGTTGAGTTCGGTGGTTCGTGGTGCCTGCCTTGCCGCGACTCGCGCACCGAGCTTGATTCACTGGCCCAGAAGTTCCGCGACAAGCCCGTCAAGGTGCTGGCGATGTCCGTGCGCGACAAGTCCCCGGACGCGGCGATCGACCGGTTCAAGCAGAAGAGCTACAGCTTCCCGCTGCTGGTGGAAGCGGACTTGGTCGCCAAGTCGTGGGGTGTCAAGACATTTCCCACGTACGTCGTCGTCGGTCTCAACGAGGAGATCGTGAAGATCGACGGCGCTTACGCCAAGGGCACCACGGTGCAGGCCATCGGTGACGCCGTCGAATCGTACTTTGCCGCCAAGTCCGGGACCCCCTTGCCGCCCAAGGCGGAGCCGGTTCTCGCCCCGACGCCTGCGAAGAAGGAGTAGTTCGCCGTCAAGCCGCACGTGGTCATTATCGGCGGCGGGTTCGGCGGTCTCGCGGCGGTCAACGCCCTCGCGGGCCGGGGCGTCCGCATCACGCTGATCGATCGGCGAAACCACCACGTCTTTCAGCCGTTGCTGTACCAGGTGGCCACCGCCGCGCTCTCGCCCGCGCAGATCGCCGCGCCGATCCGCCGCATCGTCCGGGGCGTGCCCGACGCCGAGGTGCTCCTCGCCGAGGCCACCGCGATCGACGCCGCCAACAAGCGGGTGATTCTAAAGGACGGCGCCGTCGAGTACGACTACCTGATCCTCGCGGCGGGTGCTACGCACTCCTACTTCGGTCACGACCACTGGGCCGCCTTTGCTCCGGGCCTTAAGAGCATCGAGGATGCCCTGGCGATCCGGTCGCGGTTTCTGCTGGCGTTCGAGCGTGCCGAACGCGAGACCGACGCCGCGGCACGCCGCGCGGAGCTGACGTTTGTCGTGATCGGCGCCGGCCCCACGGGTGTGGAGATCGCCGGGGCCATCTGCGAGATCGCCCGCCACGCCATCCCCCGCGACTTTGACCGGATCGACACCGCCACCGCTCGGGTGATTCTCGTAGAAGCGCAGGACCGGGTGCTGCCCGGCTTCGATCCCGTGCTTTCTGCGCGGGCCCTGCGCGATCTCACGCAACTGGGTGTGGAAGTCCGGCTGCGCACACGCGTCACCGGAATGGATGCCAACGGCATCGACGCGGTTGATGAGCAGGGCGTCGCGTTGCGCATCGACGCACGAAACGCCGTGTGGGGCGCTGGTGTGCGGGCCTCGCCGCTGGGAGCCTCGCTGGGTGTGGAACTTGATCGGGCGGGGCGTGTGGTGGTGGGGCCTGACCTGACCGCGCCCGGCCACCCGGAGGTGTTCGTCATCGGCGACCTCGCGCACGCGAAGGACCCCGCCCGAGGCATGGTGCCGGGCATGTGCCCCGGGGCAATACAAATGGGCCGTTACGCCGCCCGCACGATCGTGTCGGAGGTCTCGGGCGGCAAATCTCCGCGCCCACCATTCCGCTACAAACACAAGGGAGATCTGGCGACCATCGGCCGCAACCGCGCAGTTGCCGCCGTATTCGGCGCCAAGTTCGGCGGGTTCTTCGCGTGGCTGCTCTGGGCGGTGGTCCACGTGATGGCGCTGATCAGTTTCCGCAGCCGCGTGATGGTGATGCTCGATTGGATCTGGTCGTACATGTTCTTTGAGCGCGGAGCCAGGTTGATCACCGGCGATCGCCCGGACGCCGCGCCGATCAACAGCGCGAAACGCTGAACCAATCGCGGGTCAATACTCGCCGTCTCCCGCCGCGGCCTTCGCGGCCATCGCCACCGCGACGCCGCCGATGACGGCCACGACAGCGCCCACCAGCACCACCCGTTTCCAACTCGACGCCTTAACGATGCCCAGAGTGCCGGCCGGCATCGCCGCGACCGCCGCGCCGGCCAGCACCATCGTGGCACTCTGGGGGGTGGACCCGAATGTGACGGCCTGCCCGAGCAAGGAGGCGAGCAGCGCCGCGACAGCGCCGCTGGCGGGGCCGACCCACCGCGTGCCCGGTCGAATAACTGACGCCAGGCACGACCCCAGCAGCGCGAACGCGGCGATACCGGCGAGCTGTCCGAGTTTCAGGCTGCCCGACGCCGCCAGCAACGCCGCTGCGCACGCGCTGAGAATTCCCATGGCGATGATGCCGACGAACCGCGTGGGCACGGCCGACACCACCCGCAGCGAGGCCCACAGCAGCGACCAGAGCAGTAACGCGGGCTTGAGCCACTCGGCACGCCCTTCCAACGTCAGCGTGCGGGGCAGCACGACGCCGATGCCGATGATCACCGCGAGAGAAGCGTACTTGCTCGCCAGCCGAGGCACGAGCAACTCGAGCACCCCCAACCCCGCCCCGGCGAGCGCAGCGATCGGCAGCCAGTGCGCCGCCTCCTTCGCCGGCACCGACGGAACTCCGAGCATCATGCTCTGCGAAAGAACGTACGCCCCGGCGACGCCCACCACCCCCGACAGCGCCGTCTGCAGCCGGATCGCCGCGGGAGATTCGCTCCGCCGCCACCAGACGGCCAGGAACACAGCAAAGCCTGCAAGTAGCGGAGTTGCCAAACCCCACAGCAACAACTGGATGATCTGTTCGCTCGTCATATGGGTTTCTGGTTGAGTACGCCAAGCCGCCGCGTCGCATTGGTTTCAGAAAAAACCCCGACGCGGAGCGCCGGGGTGATGAGGTCGTCCGCTGTTCGCTATTCGGAGCTTACTTCTTGCCGCCTTCAGCCGAGACCATGACCGTGATTTCGTCTCCGATGCCCTGGAGCATGAAGTTCATGCCGAAGTCGGAGCGCTTGATGGTGAACTTGGACTCAAAGCCAGCGAGTTTCGCGCCGCCGCGGCCTTCGCCCTGACCCACGAGCTCAACCGGAATGGTTATGGTCTTGGTGACCCCGTGCAGCGTGAGGTCGCCCTCGCACGTGAGCGCATCGCCGGCCTTCTTGAAGCTCTTGCTCTTGAACGTGAGCGTGGGGAACTCCTTGACCGAGAAGAAGTCCTGGCTCTTGAGGTGCTGGTCGCGCTTGTCATTGCCGGTGTTGATGCTGCTCGCGTCCACCGTCATGTCGATCATGCAGGCCTCGGGTTTGGCGGGGTCGATGTCGAACTTGCCCTCGATCTTGTCGAAACGCCCGTACGAGTACGACACGTTCATGTGCTTCACGCGGAACGTGGCGAACGAGTGGACGCTGTCCACGGTGTACGCGTCGGCCGCCATCGCGGGAGCCGCGGCCGGCGCTGGCTTTTCCCCGGCTCCGCCCAGCAACGAGGCGGCTCCAAGGCCGAGGATCAAACCGGGGACAACTACACACATCGGGCACATCTTCATGAAGTCTTTCCTTAATACTGTTCGGTGAGGGTGGGGGAGGCGACTGTCGACGCCTCGATACGCCGAAAGTAACCGTACGTTACATGCGGCGGCCGGGTTCGAGCAGGGGTTTTGACCGGCGGATGACTCCGTTCTTAGCAATCTCCGCCCTGCCAGTGCTGGAAGAACGTCTCCACATCCGAACCATCGACTCCGCCGTCATGGTTGGCATCCGCCGCCGGAAGGCTGTTCTGCCAGGCGCCGAAGAACGCGTCCACGTCCGCGCCGTCCACCCCGCCGTCCTGATTGAAGTCCGCCAAGCACTGGCACGAGTCGAGGATGCCGTCGCGATCCACATCCGCAGTAGCGTCGAGGATTAGCCGCGCATCCGCCACGGCGAAGTGGTCGCAGTTGTTCGAGCCCGCCTCGAGCATCGCCAGCGAGAGATAACGCGCGCTGCCGGCCAGCGCGACATCGAACTGCTGCGCCAGCGCGTCGTCGGTGCAGACCGTGTGGTACGCGACCACGCCGTCCAAGAGCACGTAGAACTCCGCCGCGGCGTCACGTCCGGCGCAACCATCGCGGTTGAGCCCCGCCACGCCCGTTGCCCGCAGCACCGAACGCCCCGGGTTCGCCGCCCGCACCGCGGCCAGGTCGATCGTGAACCCGCTGTTGGCGTGCATGCCCACGCCCTTGCGTGGCGTTGCGTTCTGGTCGGCGAGCACGAGCGGAACCGTGCTTGTGTCCCATGGCCCGGCGCCGTTGCGCAGGCAATCCCAATACCCGCCCGACACAGTGGAGAATCTGAATGTGCGGCCGGTTGCAATCGTCGTGGTGCCGTTGGGAACGAACACCCCGGCAACCATGGGAACGTTGGCGCGGCCGAACTGACCGTTGAGCGGTTGGAAGACCGATGCGCCCGTGGAGCGATTGCCCCCGAACGTCGTCGGGGAACTGATCAGAACCCCCGTCGCCGGGTTGATGCCCGAGCCCGCCACAGCCGAGCCCAGCCCGTTGCCGCCGACGAGAATGTCGCCCACGTCGAGCGAAGTAACCACCTGAGCCGCGTCGTTGATCCCGTCGCCGTTGCAGTCCGGCAATGAACGCACCAGCATCGACGGCGGTATCACCTGCTTGGCGAGGCCCGGCCCTTCGACCGACGCGATGAGCCCGCCGCCCCCGCCGCCCTGGAAGAACTCGACGCGCATCGCGTGCATGCCCGCCGCGAGTGCGATCACGCCCGATTGCTCGACCATGCCGTGCAGGCCCAGGTTGCTCACGACCGTCCTATCGCCGATGCTTAGTTTCGACGCGTCGTCGCTGGTGGTGTAGAGGCGGTAGAAGCCGGTGGTGGGGATGACGATGTAGCCATCAAAGCCGGCCGCGACGTGCTCGCGCCGCGTGCTGCCGGCGAAGTACTGGTCGAAGTTCGCTTGGTTGAGATTGGTGACGACGCCGCGGCGTACAGGGTTGAGGGTCGAAAGATCGGGCAGATTGTCGTAGAGCCCGCCCAGATCCAGGAACGTGATCGACACGCCAGGGGCCGTCCACCACGCCGCGGGCACAACCACTTTGCCGGCGCCAAAGCCCGGCGGAAGCACGCTGAGCACCAGCCCAGCATCGCCGCCGCCCTGGAAGTACTCCAGCCGCACACTGACGAGCCCGGCGGGCAGCGAGATCGTGCCGGCCACCTCGGTGAACCCCTGCGGCCCGTCGTTCATCACCACCAGCGAGTTGTTTACGTACAGCACCGAGCCATCGTCCGAGGCGCAGTAGAACGTGTATGCCCCCGCCGTGGGGATCTGCAGCGTGCCCGTCAGGATCATGCCCACGCCGTCGTGACGCGAGCCGCCCGCGATGTTCGCGCTCGACGAGGGGAAGTTGATCGTGGGCGCCGTCGCGGTTCCCACCACCGTGCCCCGCGGCAACTCAGCCACGCTCAGAGGAAGCGTGAGGTAATACGCCGCGTCCAGCCCCGGGGCGGTCAGCCCCACAGCATCGGGTGCCCGGGGCGTCACGACCTCAACGCGCACTGTTCCCGTCGCAAGGGTGCCGGCGCCCACGCGGATCTGGTACGTGAACGAATCCAGCCCGGAAAAGCCCGCCCGAGGCTGGTACAGAAGCTCGTCCCGCCCGTTGGGACCGGTGCCGACCGAACGGGTCACAGCGCCGCCCCCCGCCGTTAAAGTCTGGAACGACGGCATCGTGACCACGCCGCACCCGGCGTCCGAGTCATTTCCCAGCACGTCCATCCGCACCGACTGGCCCGGTAGAGATTGGTACGAATCGTCGTACGCCACCGGCACGCCCACGCTCAGACATGAGCGGCTGTCACGGAAGGAGGTAACCTCGCTGATGGTTCGGCTGCTGAACGCGGCGACGCTCTGCGCGCACCCGCCGATGCCGCTGCACATGATCGAGCAGTCCGCGTCGCCGTCGCAATGACTCGCCGACCAGTTGTGTCCCAGTTCGTGGGCCGTGAGCCCCACGCGATACACCAACTGAGCCGTAAAGCGGGATTGGCTGAGGCCGTAGGAGAAGTTGCTGCACACCACCGAGACGTACGCGACCCCGATGATGTTGCCGTCCACTTCGCGCCCTGTCATCAGGTGCGCAATGTCGCGCCGGATCCCTCCGCGGTTGGTCTCCCATTCCGCGCGGAACTGGTCCAGCAACCCGCCCGCATCGGTGGCCGTGTAAGGGTCGGTGGGTGTGGCGCGGATGACGAACGCTGTCGACTGGTGGCCGATGCCCACATCGCGCAGATAGATCACGTCGTTGGCGATCAACACCGACTCGATATCCGCGACCGTGTTCGCCACCGACTCGCCGTTGGCCACGAACATCTCGTAATCCGCATCGAACGCGATTTCTGCGACCTTGGCGCACGCCCGGGGCCCGTAGCCGGCCGGCGCGGGCGTGGTCTGCGCGGGCTCCACCACGCCGCACCGCCAATCGCCCGGGGCCACGTCGGCCGCGGCGTACATCACGTGCCCTTCGCCCAGCCCCAGTTCTCGCGCGGGCTGTACATACAGCATGCTCCCCGGGCCTTCGCCCAAATCGATGACCGCTCGCAAACCCCCCGCGACCACCGCCGCGGCGACGACGCTGCGCGGATGGTCGCGCACGACACCCCGCCAGGTGGCGGGAGCGGGCAGCGGCGCGGACGACAGCGTCCCGCGGCCGTCGTCGACCAGGCAGACCGCATCGGGCGTACGCATCGCCACCAGCGAGAGGGACAATACGAGAACTCCGCGATCAGTGTTCAACTCCACCGATGGACCGGCTTCTCCCGGGCTGGGCACCACCGCCGTGATCGGGCGCGGCTCGCGGACGAATCCCCGTGCCGCGAGCTGTGCTGTCGCGTGGCCCGAGACGAATCCGACCAGGCACGTGATGACGGCGATCCAATGGCGCATTGAGTGTTCTCCAGGCGTACCCCGCGAAAGCCGAGGAAGTTGAGTGGACGCGCCGGTTCGAAGGAAGCGTTCGTTGAGCGCAAGTTCATGGTATCCCCGCGCGTGTCAGCCTCCTTGTGGAACTCCCGACCGAGAATCGGTTATCGGCGCGAATATCGGGCCGACGCGCGCGGTGAGTTCGGTGTCACCACTTGGACCGTCGGCAAAGGTGGTGTGGTTGGCAATCCGGAGCCTAGGCCCAGCTACACGGGAGTCAGCACCGCGACCACGTTGCCCTCAGTCGCGGCGACATCTCCTCGCGAAACTGATCGCCATGAGAGACATTCCGAGACTCGAAGCCCGCACTCCCGCGCCAACGCCGCGAACGATTGGTAGGTGTACGCCGCCATCGGGCTCTCGGTCGCGATCTCACGCGTCTGCCCGTTCACGAACTTCGCACGCAGCGTGGCCCTCATCACGCGTTGATCCGGCCCATTCCCGTCGAGCATCTCGACCGTCGTGCGCACGGTCACGCCATCACCCTCGGCCTCCCATTGCTCCGCCGGAGTGGGACGCCCGTCGATCGACTCGAGCGAGAGCCCGATGACGACGACGCCGCACGCTCTGCCCCAGGCTCGCAGCGCCGTTGCCGCGTCCGACCGCAGGTGCAAATGCCGAAAACTGTCGATCAACGTGACGACCGCATCACAACTCGGAGGCGTCCACGAAGTTACATCCGCCCGATGCAGTTCCAACTTCACGCCCGCGCGGGCTGCCCTGCGCGACGCGAGGGACAGCATCGGCTCGCTCAAGTCCGCGCCGATCATCCGGAACCCCGCCGCCGCCATCGGGATCATCAATCGCCCCGAGCCGCAGAAAGGTTCGAACACAGTCCGGACGGGGCGGGCGCTATTCCGGGCGAAGAGGCGGTTGAGGAGCGCGATCTCCGCACCGGTGTCCCAACCGAACGCGATGTCGTACAACTCCGATTCGTCGTACCAGTTGCCGCGTGCCATCTCTTTCCCTCCATGCGCCGGCCATTCACGATCCGCGCCGCCTCTTCGCGGCACGCACGTCATCCCCCGGCCTGCGTGCGTGCACTCACCTGCGACACTCGGTTCAGTGTACTTCCGCCGCGTCGGGGCGGCTGCCGCCTCCACGCAGGCTGGCCCACCAAACTCTACCGGCATGGCCACCGTTTTAGTCTTCGGGGCCACAATCGCCCGGTGGCGCCGCCCCGAAGAATGATCCCCGCCTCCAAACACGGCCACCGATGAGTTCTACGATGCCCCCCGCTATGTCCGACACCCCGCCCACCACGCCCGAACACAAACCTCTCAACTTCCTCGAACAGATCATCGAGGCCGACAACGCCTCGGGCAAGTGGGGCTTGAACGAGCAGGGCCAGCCCAAGGTCCACACCCGTTTCCCACCCGAACCCAACGGGTACCTGCACATCGGCCACGCCAAGAGCATCTGCCTCAACAGCGGCCTGGCCCGCAAGTACCACGGCGCGTTCAACCTGCGATTCGACGACACCAACCCCGCCAAGGAAGAGCAGGAGTACGTGGACGCCATCATCGATGACGTCGCCTGGCTCACCGACAACCACGCGGGCTATCGGTTCGGCGGGGTGTTCTGGGCCAGCGATTACTTCGAGCACATGTACGAGTGCGCCGTCGATCTCGTCCGCAAAGGCAAGGCGTACGTCTGTGACCTCTCGGCCGATGAAGTGAGCAAGCGCCGCGGCACGCCGGGAACGCCCGCCACCAGCCCCTTCCGCGATCGCCCGGTCGAGGAGAGCCTGAGGCTGTTCGCCGAAATGCGGGACGGCAAGCACCCCAACGGCTCTCGCACGCTGCGCGCGAAGATCGACTTGGCCAGCCCCAACTTCGTGCTGCGCGATCCGGTGATGTACCGCATTCTCCACGAGGCGCACCACAACACCGGCACCAAGTGGTGCATCTACCCGATGTACGACTGGGCCCACGGCCTTGAGGACAGCCTTGAGGGAATCACACACTCCATCTGCACGCTGGAGTTCCGCAACAACCGCCCGTTGTACGACTGGTTCATCCAGTCGATCAACGAGGGGCGGAGCGGCTCTGCCCGGGTGCACCATCCCCAGCAGATCGAGTTCGCCCGTCTGAATCTCACGTACACCGTGATGAGCAAGCGGTTTCTGCTCAACCTCGTGAAGGAAGGGCGCGTGAGCGGCTGGGACGACCCCCGCATGCCCACCATCCGCGGCCTGCGACGCCGCGGCTACACCGCGCGTTCGCTGCGAGCCCTGTGCGACGATATCGGCGTCACCACGCAGGAGAGCGTGATCGACGTCGCCCGCCTGGAAAACGCGATCCGCGAGGATCTGAATGCCACGGCCCCGCGGGCCATGTGCGTGCTCAACCCGATCAAGGTCGTCATCGAGAACTGGCCCGAAGGAAAAACTGACGACCTCGACTTCGTCATCAACCCTGAGGAAGCGGCAAGGGGCGGGAGCGGCGGCACACGCAAGGTTCCGTTCTCCAGGGTCCTGTACATCGAACGCGACGACTTCATGGAGA
Source organism: Phycisphaerales bacterium (assembly GCA_044222845.1). GTDB lineage: Bacteria > Planctomycetota > Phycisphaerae > Phycisphaerales > UBA1924 > UBA2402. The sequence continues at coordinate 7,570 of JBGAMO010000064.1, read as the reverse complement.
ACCCCCCCAAGAACTTCTTCCGGCTGTCCCCGGGCCGCGAGGTTCGGCTCCGCTGGGCGTACTTCATCACGTGCACCGGTGTGGAGAAGGATGCCGCCGGCAACATCACCCAGATTCGCGCCACGTACGACCCCGCCACCCGCGGCGGTGATTCTCCGCTCGGGCCCGACGGCAAGCCGCTCAAGAAGGTCAAGGGCACGCTCCACTGGATCAGCGCGGACCACGCCGTGAAGGGCGAGGTGCGGCTGTTCGACCGCCTCTTCAATGCCGAGGAACCCGGCAAACGCACCGGCAACCAGTTGGACGACCTCAACCCCAGCTCCCTCGTTACTGTGCAGGGTTGGATCGATCCCGTTCTCGCCGGAGCGAAGGTCGGCGAGGCGTTCCAGTTTGAACGCCTGGGATACTTCTGCGTAGACAAGGACAGCAAGCCCGGTTCACCGGTGTTCAACCGCACCGTGACCCTCAAGGACAACTGGGCCAAGGAGTCGGGAAAGGGAGGCTGAGAGCCACCCGCAACCGAGATCGCCGCAATGACCGAACAAGACCGCCCCAACCTCGCCGCCCAGGTGCTCATCGTTGAAGACGAAGAGGAGCACGCCGACGTCATGGCCGAGGCCCTCCGCAAGCCCGGCCATGTCTGCACGGTGGTGGGGGGCGTGGCCCAGGCTCTGGAAGAACTGCGTCTGGGCACGTTCGACGTCATCGTCACCGACCTTCGCATGCCTACCAGCGGCGGCAAGAGCGGCGTCGCCACCGACGGCGCCGACGCCGGCCTCAAGGTGCTCGAATCCGCCCGCACGCTGCAGCCTAATGCCGAGGTGGTGCTGGTCACGGCCCACGGCGATGTGCCCACCGCTCGGGCAGCATTCAAGCTGGGGGCGTACGACTTCATCCAGAAGCCCCTGGATCTCGAGGTATTCCGAAACCTGGTCAACCGCGCGGCCGAGACGGTCCTGCTGCGGCACCAGAACGACCGCCTCAAGGCCGAGCTCGATTCTGCCGGCTTCGAGGGCATCGTGGCCCAGAGCGAGCCGATGCGCAAGGTGCTGCGCATGATCAAGACGATCGCGCCCAGCAACATCCCGGTCCTCATCACCGGCGAGAGCGGCACGGGCAAGGAGCTGATCGCCCAGGCCGTGCACCGCAACAGCAAGCGGGCGAACCAGCGGTACGTCACGTTCAACTGCGCCGGCCAGAGCGAGAGCCTGCTCGAGGACCAGCTCTTCGGCCACGTGCGGGGCGCCTTCACGGGGGCCGACAAGGACCGCGCAGGTGTGTTTGAATACGCCGACGGCGGCACGCTCTTCCTGGACGAGATCGGTGACATGCCGATGGCGATGCAGGCCAAGCTGCTCCGCGTGCTCGAGAGCGGCGAGGTGGTGCGTCTGGGCAGCAACGAGGCCCGGCACACCGACGTGCGGTTCGTGAGCGCGACCAACCGCGATCTCAAGACCGCCATCGCCGCGGGCCAGTTCCGCGAGGACCTGTTCTTCCGCATCAAGGGCTCCCACGTGCACCTGCCGGCGCTGCGCGAACGGCGCGAGGACATCCCGCCGCTGGTGCTGTACGCCTGCGAGCGGTTCGCCGGCGAGATGGCGGCCAAACCCGCCGACGTCGTGATCCCGCGCGTGACGGACAGCGCGATGATGCGGCTCACCGCGTACCACTGGCCGGGCAACATCCGCCAGCTCATGAACGTTGTTCAGAACATGGTGGTCATGGCCCTGGGGGAAGAGCGTCCTCCCGGCCAGGGACCGTCGGTGGAACTGCGCCACATCCCTGAAGAAGTTCGTGCCGATCACATCGCCGACAACGACGAGGGGCCCGGCGCCCACGCCAGCCTCGCGGGCACCAGTCTTGAACAGATCGAGAAGCGGGCCATCCGCGAGACCCTGCGCCTCACCCAGGGCAATCGCGAGCACGCCGCCAAGCTCCTGGGCATCGGCGAGCGAACCCTGTACCGCAAACTGAAGGAATATGGCCTGAGGTGACCGGGCGGGGTTGGGGGTATGTAGGGTGGTCCGCAACCGGCAGGGGCGTGCGTGCGAATAATGGACCGGCGGGAGGGCCGGGGGGGCCAACTGCGCACCGCGCCGTTGAGGTCCCGGCCTGCACCAGTGCGGAGCGTGCCACAGCCCAGAGTTCGCGTCAGGAACAACGATTTATGCGCCAATACCGCACACACCAGTCACCCATCGAACAACTCGAAGCACGGCAGATGCTCGCCGGAGACCTTTCCGTTCAGTTGCAGTTCTCGCCGCAGGGCGCTCTGGTTCCCAACACCCAATACCAGGCGCAGGTGCTGGTGACCAACCCCGGCACGGCCCTGGCGTCCGTGCCCGTTGCGGTACACCTGTTTGCTTCGCCGGGCAATACATTCGACCCGGCGCGTTCCACGTGGTTGGGAGCCGCGTCTATCGCGCAGGCGCCCCGATTTGGCGGCGTTGAGCAGCGTGCGTTGGACTTCACGCTCCCCGATTCGATCGCGACCGGCTCGTATCGACTGTTCGCGATGGTCGATCCCCAAAACATCATCCCCGAGGCCGACGAGTCGAACAACCTCTCCTCAGGCATCGGCGTGACGGTGAACGCGGGCGGCGGCGGCGGCGGGCCGATCCTGGTTGACCTCACAGCGTCGATCGCGCTCCCCAACAACGTCATCATCCCCAACACACCGGCCCGCGCCACGGTCGGCATCCGCAACGCCGGCACCGGGCCCCTGCCTAGCACGGGCACGACGGTCTCGCTCTATCTGGCCCGCGGGAGCACTCCCAACCCGGCCACCGACCTGTTGCTCGGCTCCCGGTCCATCGCGGCCCTCGCCGCGGATGCCACCGACGTCGGCGACATTTCCTTCACGCTTTCGCCCGAACTCGCCACCGGCGCCGTCCGTCTGTACGCGATCGCCGACCCGGCCAACCAGATCGAAGAGACCAACGAGACCAACAACCGCTCATCGGTCGTCCAGGGCGTGGGCATCGGTGGGTCCCGCGACCTTTCGGGCGATTTCGTCTCCGCAACCGTTCCCTCCGAACTAGTCAAGGGCCAGAAGCCCGCGAACTCTACCGCGCGGATCAGCGTCATCAACGCCGGCGATTACCCGATCACCAACGGCCTCTCCACCACGGTGCGTTTGTACCTGCGCCCTGTGGCCCTTGCGGACGATTCCGGCGATATCGCCGTCAGCGACGCCAAGCGCGTGTCGGTCGGCGGGCTGGGCGTGAGGGCGTCCAAGCTCGTCGACCTGTCTTTCAAGCCGCCGTCTTCGCTGGTCATCGGGCAGTACCGGCTCATCGCCAAGATCGATGATGGCAACAGGATCGCCGAGTACCGCGAAGACAACAACACCGTCGACACCGGCCGGCTCTTCACCGTCGTCGCGCCGACGTTCGATCCGGGCATTTCCTCCGCCACCAACTCCTTCCCGGCGACCATCCGGGCGGGCAAGTCCGGCAAGGTCACCCTGAACCTCTCCAACGCGGGCAACAGCCTCTTCAAGGGCGGCGTCCGGTTTGATTTCACGATTCTGGATTCAATGGGCTCGCAGGTCGGATCGGTCATTTCCTTCTCAAAGAACATCAATGTCAAGGCCGGGGCCACTTCCAAGCTCTCCGGTCTGTCGATCAAGGCCCCCGCGGCCCCCGGCTCGTACACCATCATGGTCACCATGGTGACGGCCGACGGGATCAACGGAGAATCGCCGGTCAACAACACATCCGGGGCCGGCGGGTTCACCGTCGGCTGATACCGCTGCGTTCGGTCTTTTTGTGGGGAACCTGTCGGCGGCGGGGTCGCGCGTTTCCACGCCGCTCGGTCGCGCTTTTGCCGCTACCATAAAAGCGATCATCTCAGGAGACCGCCCGAATGCCCGCTTCAGAATCTCGTGTCCGCGTCAAGCGCGTCGACAACGTATCACAGGTTGAGTTCATCGACCGCAACATCCTCGATGAAGGGAACATCCAGATGATCGGCGAGGAGATCGGCCGCCTTGTCGACGCCGAGGACAAGCCCAAACTGCTCATCAGCTTCGCCAACGTGGAGCATCTCTCCTCGGCGGCCCTGGGCACGCTCATCACGGTGAACAACAAGATCCGGGCCCGGTCCGGGCAGTTGCGGCTCGCCAACATCGACCCCCAGATCTACGAGGTCTTTGTCATCACGCGCCTCAACAAGCTCTTCCAGATCCACGAGAACACCGAAGTCGCCATGAAGAGCTTCACCTGATCGCGTCCGTGCCCCGGCGGCCGCAGGGCCGCGGCGGTGGGCTTTTGCGTGCCTGTTTCATCGATCGTTGAGCCGTCCAGTTCATGAGCGACATGCCACCATACGCCCCGGATGAAGCGACGATTTCCGTGCTGAACGAGCCGGATTCGATCCGCAACGCGGAGGCCAAGGTGGTCGAAGCGATCGAGCGTCACAACTACCCCAAGGCGTCGCTGTTCGCGATCCGACTGTCGTTGCACGAGGCGGTCAGCAACGCCTTCCGGCACGGTCACTCCAAGCTCCCCCCAAACGTGCCCGTCCACGTGTCCTACAAGGTTGGCAACGAACGGATCGTGCTCGCGGTGGAGGATCAGGGGCCCGGCTTCAATCCCGAATCAGTCCCCGACCCCACGCTGGAAGAAAACCTCGAGCGCGGCTCAGGCCGCGGCCTGCTGCTGATCCGTTCATACATGGCCAGCGCGCACTACAACCGCAAGGGCAATCGCCTCGAGATGGTCTACAAGCGGCCCGAGGAGGCCTGAACCCGCCAACGCCGGAAAGAACGCTGGAAACCGCTGGCGCTGCGCCTATTATTCTAGACTGATTCTAAAACTCAATGCAGGCTTCGTTTGTCGAAGCCTGATCCGGAGCAGAACCATGACCGCCGGCAACGCGCACCGAAGCATTTATCTCGACAACGCCGCCACGACCCCGTGCGATCCCCGCGTGGTGGAGGCCATGCTGCCGTACTTCACCGAGAAGTTCGGAAACCCCGGCAGCCGAAACCACCGCTACGGGTGGGAAGCCGAAGAGGGTGTTGATACCGCCCGCGGTCAGGTCGCCGCGCTGCTCGGCGCCGACGAGAAGGAAATCATCTTCACCAGCGGCGCCACCGAGAGCAACAACATCGCCATCAAGGGCGCCGCGTACATGTACGAGAAGGCCCCGGCCGGCAGCGGCAAGTCCCGCGGCCACATCATCTCTTCGATCATCGAACACAAGGCCGTGCTCGATCCCTGCAAGCGCCTCCAGAAGGAAGGGTTCGACGTCACCTTCCTCGAACCGCCCAAGGACGGAATCTTCACCGCCGAGATGGTCAAGGCCGCGCTCCGCCCCGACACCATCCTGGTCTCGCTGATGTGGGCCAACAACGAGATCGGCACGATCAACGAGATCCCCCGCATCGGCGCGCTCTGCCACGAACACGACGTGATCTTCCACACCGACGCCACCCAGTGGGCCGGCAAGATGCCCGTCGATGTGGAACGCGACAACATCGATCTGCTCAGCATGTCCGGCCACAAGATCTACGGCCCCAAGGGCATCGGCGCTCTGTACGTCCGCCGCCGCAAGCCACGCGTGCGCCTACAGGCCCTGGTCGACGGCGGCGGGCAGGAACGCGGCTTCCGTCCCGGCACGCTCAACGTCACCGGCATCGTGGGCCTGGGCAAGGCCGCGGAGATTGCCAAGGCCGAGATGGATCGTGACGGCACCCGTCTGCTCGCGCTGCGTCGCAAGCTCGAGGATTCCGTCACCTCGCGTCTGGACCACTGCGCGATCAACGGCCACCGCGAGAAGCGTCTGCCCCACATCACCAACATCTCCTTCGGCTTTGTCGAGGGCGAAAGCCTCATGATGGCCTGCAAGGACATCGCGGTTTCGTCCGGCTCGGCCTGCACCTCGGCCAGCCTCGAGCCCAGCTACGTGCTCAAGGGCCTGGGCGTGGGCGATGACCTGGCCCACTCCTCGCTCCGACTGAGCCTCGGGCGCTTCACCAAGGACGCCGACGTGGATTACGCCGCGGAGCAGATCGTGCAGGCCGTCAAGAAGCTCCGCGAACTCTCGCCGTTGTACGACATGCACAACGAAGGCATCGATCTGAGCAAGGTCGAGTGGGGACACCACTGAACCCTTCCCTGACGAGCCGCATCCGAACAAGAATCCAAGCGAATCAGTAGAAAAGACGGAGACAGAACCCCATGGCATACGGTCCCAAAATCATCGACCATTACGAGCACCCCCGCAACGTCGGCACGTTCGGCACCCAGGCGGACATCAAGGCCCGCAAGGATGTCGGCGTCGGCCTGGTCGGCGCGCCCGAGTGCGGCGACGTCATGCAGCTCCAGATCAAGGTGAACCCCGGCACGGGCGTCATCGAGGACGCCAAGTTCAAGTGCTTCGGGTGCGGTTCCGCCATCGCCAGCAGCTCCCTGGCCACCGAGTGGCTCAAGGGTAAGAGCCTGGACGAGGGCCTCGCGATCAAGAACACCCAAATCGTCGAGGAACTCAGCCTCCCCCCCGTCAAGATCCACTGCTCCGTCCTCGCGGAGGACGCCATCCGAGCCGCCATCGCAGATTACAAGACCAAGAACGGCATCCCCGCCGACACCACTGCCGCGGCACACTGAACCGGCCGGCGCCACGCACGTACTATTCCCGGTCAGCACAAGGGAACCAAACAACCATGTCCACCACCAGCACTGAACAGCACACCGAAAACGCCGCGGTCATCATCACCGAACTGGCCGCGAAAGAGATCAAGCGGATCATCGCCGAGCAGGAACTCGACGGTGCCAAGGTCTGCCTGCGCGTGGGCGTCAAGGGCGGCGGCTGCTCCGGGTTCAGCTACCTGCTCGACCTCACCGAATCGCAGAAGGAGACCGACGAGGTCTTCTATCAGCACGGCGTGAAGGTCATCTGCGACCCCAAGAGCCTGCTCTACTTGAACGGCGTCACCGTCGACTTCCGTGACGAGATCATGGGCCGCGGCTTCGTCTTCAACAACCCCAACGCCACCAGTTCCTGCGGCTGCGGTTCCAGCTTCTCCGCCTGAGTTTCATCCCCAATGTGCACACGAGCGGCCCGGCGAACTGCCGGGCCGTTTTTCTTTCGCCGTTGCGGGAACAGGGCAAGAATGGGGCCTCTCATGTTTCACCACCCCGCACTCCTGCTCGCGTTCCTGGCGATCTCGCTCTTCGCGGCGTCCGCATCCCGCGCCGGCGCGCCGCCCCGCGTTGAGTACACGATCGACGCCACCCTGGCCCGCACCCAGATGATCGACGTCTGCATGACCATCCGCGGCTGGCACGGCCTGCTGCTGGATGTTCATCTTCCCGTCTGGCGACCCGGCCGGTACGAGGTGCTCGATCTCGCCGGCACTGTGCGTGAAGTGTCTGCGACCGACGCCGCGGACCGCCCGCTCGCGCTGGAGAAGACAGCAAAGTCCTCGTGGCGAATCAACACGCTCGGCGCGGACACCGTCACGGTCTGCTACCGCATCTACGCCAACTCGCTGGGCAACCGCACGCGCCACGCCGACACCACCCCCGCGTTCCTCAGCGGCGCGGCGGTCTTCATGTACTGC
>JBGAMO010000063.1:0-25202 GCA_044222845.1 Phycisphaerales bacterium | reverse complement strand
GCCCCGTACACCGGCATATTCGCGGGGGCGTTGGTCGCCCTCTACATCGCGGTTGAAGCGCCGCTCTCGGGCATGAGCATGAACCCGGCCCGCACGCTGGCTTCGGCGCTGCCGGCCCGCGCGTTCCGCGGCGTATGGGTCTACTTCACCGCGCCGCCGCTGGCGATGCTTACGTCGGCAGGGCTGTATGTGTCTGTTGCGGGCGCACAGGGCGTGTACTGCGCCAAGATGTGCCATCAAGGCGACTCGCGCTGCATTTTCCATTGCAACGAATCAGAGATGATGGGCGCGACACGCGCCGCGCGGGGCGGCATCCAAGCTCGGCACGACGGCGCGCCCCGCCCGCCTCGCACGCCCTGAGCACAGCCGGTTTTCAAGATCACCAAGGACGCGCACGCGTCCGGAAGGGACCGCACGTGTCCACTGTTCACGATTCAGATTCCGAGTTCGACGTCATCATCATCGGCACCGGCGCGGGCGGGGGGACGCTCGCCCACGCCTTGGCGCCCACCGGGGCCCGCATCCTCATGCTCGAACGCGGCGAGCTGCTCCCTCGCGAGCGGGAGAACTGGGACGAGAAGGCCGTGTTTGAGCAGAAGCGATACCTGGCCAGGGAAACGTGGTACGACAAGGACGACCGCCCGTTCGAGCCGTACACGCACTACTGGGTCGGCGGCAATACCAAGGTGTACGGCGCAGCGCTCCTGCGGATGCGTGAAGATGATTTCGGCGAGGTCAGGCACGCCGGGGGCGTGTCGCCCGCGTGGCCGATCTCGTACCGGGACCTGGAACCCTACTACACGCGGGCCGAACGGCTGTACAGCGTGCACGGCGAGCGCGGCTCCGACCCGTGCGAGCCGCCCGCGAGCGAGCCGTTCCCGCAGCCGGCTGTTGAGCCCGAACCCCGCATCAGAGAACTCTTCGATGATCTGCGGGCGCTGGGCCTGCGGCCGTTCCCGATCCCGCTGGGCGTGCGGCCCAACCACTCCGAGCGCGGCGCCTCGCCGTACCGCTTGAGTCGCTTCGACGGGTACCCGGACCTGACGCAGGTGAAGGCCGACGCGCATGTCGTGGGCGTTCAATCGGCGCTGCGGCGACGCGAGGTCTCGCTGATGACCGGCGCGTACGCCGAGCGATTGGAGACCGACAGTTCCGGCCGCATCGTGACCGGCGTGGTGGTCCGCCGCGGCGACAAGACCACGACGCTTCGGGCCGGGATCGTGGTGGTTGCGTGCGGGGCCATTAACTCCGCCGCGTTGCTGCTGCGGTCGGCGGGGCCGCGCCATCCGCAGGGGCTCGCCAACTCCTCGGGGATGGTCGGACGCCATTACATGACGCACCAGAACGGCTGCTTCGTGGCGGTGATGCAGGAGGAGAACCCATCCCAGTTCCAGAAGCACTTCGGGCTCACGGACTTCTACCGCGCTTCGACCGAAGCTCCGTTCCCGCTGGGAACGATCCAGCTCATGGGAAAGCCGGACCGCGGCACGCTCGCGTGGCTGCGGGGCAGCCAACTGCCCGGCGTACCGCTTGAAGACATCGCGGGCCGCACCATCGACTTCTTCCTGACCGCCGAGGACCTGCCCGACCCGGACAACCGGATCACGCTGCGAGCGGATGGTTCCATCCGCGTGTCGTACACGCCCAACAACACGCAGGCGTACGACCGGCTGCACGACACGCTCGTTCGAATTCTCACGCGCGTGGAGCACGCCCGTGGACGGAGTCAGCCGGTATTCCTGACCTCGCGGCTTGGCGTGAGCGGGGTGAGCCACCAGTGCGGCACGCTGCGGTTCGGCACGGACCCTTCGACCAGCGTGCTGGACGTCAACTGCAAGGCGCACGACCTGGACAACCTCTACGTCGCGGATTCCTCGTTCTTCCCTTCGAGCAGCGCGGTGAACCCGTCCCTCACGATCATGGCCAACGCACTGCGTCTGGGCGATCATCTCGCACGCCGGCTCGGGGGCACGCCGACGGTCGAGTCGCGGTCGATCGCGGTGCAGCGCGGGGTGCTGGCATGACGTTGTACTGTCGATCAACGCAGACCGTCTCGCTCCTGGCGGCGCTCCTGACCGCTTGCGCCGGGGGTGCCCCCGTCGACCCGCCCCTGGCCGGCGGCGATTCCGGGCCGGTGGTCCAAGCGGTGAGTGCGATCGGGATCACCGTGGGTGATCTGGACCGCTCGCTGGAGTTCTACACCGGCGCGCTGCAGTTCGAACTGACGGAGCAGACGGAAGTCGCGGGCGAGAGCGTCGAGCGTCTGAGCGGCGTATTCGGCGCCCGCTGCCGCGTGGCGCGTCTGCGGCTGGGCGAGGAGCAGATTGAACTCACGCAGTTCCTCGCGCCGGAGGGTCGGCCGACGCCGGCGGATTCCCGGAGCAACGACCGCTGGTTCCAACACATTGCGATCGTCGTTTCAGACATGGACAAGGCGTACGAACACCTGCGCGCCCGGCGCGTGCGGCACGCCTCCTCGGGACCGCAGACGCTGCCGGCGTGGAACCCGAACGCCGGGGGCATCTCGGCCTTCTACTTCAAGGACCCCGACGGGCACGCCCTGGAGATCATCCACTTCCCGCCCGGCAAAGGCGATCCCAGGTGGCAGACCGGCGCGCCGCGGCTGTTCTTGGGCATCGACCACACGGCCATTGTCGTCGCGGACACCGATCGCAGCATCGCGTTCTACTCGGGCGCGCTGGGCATGCGCGTGGCCGGGGCCAGCGAGAACTACGGCACCGAGCAGGAGCACCTGAATAATGTCTTCGGCGCACGGCTGCGCATCACCGCCCTGCGGGCGCCGCGCGGGCCGGGCGTGGAACTGCTCGAGTACCTCGCGCCAACGGACGGACGCGACTACCCCGCCGATGCGCACGCCAACGACCTGATCCACTGGCACACCATGTTGACCGGCCCGGACCTGACCGCGGCGGCGGCTCGCCTGACGCGTGAACGCGCGGCGTGGGTATCGCCCGGCGTCATCGCCGACGCGCAGGACAACACGTCGGCGGCGATGCAGATTAAGGACCCCGACGGGCACGCGGTGATCATCAGCGGCCCGCGAGAGCACTGAGACACGCCCGGCGGCGGGCGGCATCCAAGTTTCGCCGCGGGCGGCGTGCACTTGCGGCAGCCCATCGCAACCAATCAGGGGGATTTCACATGCAATGCCCGGTCAACCGCCGCGGCGCGGCGGTCTCATGGACGCTTCAACTGCTCGTCGCCGCGATTCTCTTCCAGACCCTCTTCTTCAAGTTCACGGGCGCGGAGGAATCCAAGTACATCTTCCGCACGCTGGGCCTGGAGCCCTGGGGCCGCATCGGCTCGGGTGTGGCGGAACTGGTCGCCGTGGTGCTGCTGCTCACGCCCCGCGCGGTGGTGTACGGCGCCGGCCTGTCGCTGGGTGTTATTTCCGGCGCGATCGTGAGCCACCTGACGCGGCTGGGGATCGTCGTGCAGAACGACGGCGGCCTGCTCTTCGGCCTCGCGATCGTCGTTTTCCTCGGGTCGGCGGGAGTCCTGCTCATCCGCCGCGGGGAACTCCCCATCATCGGCGGCTTGTTCTCGCCGCGGCATGTCGCCGCGACGGCATCTTGAATCCACGCAGACGAAAGACCATGAACTCCACCATTCGCTCTCGACGCATCACCACCACCGCCGCGACCACGACCGACGCCGAAACGCGTCGTCTGGTCGAGGCCGACGCCCGCACCCACAGTTGGCGGCGGTGGGGGCCGTACCTCTCCGACCGCCAGTGGGGCACCGTGCGCGAGGACTACTCGGAGCACGGTGACTGCTGGAACTACTTCCCCCACGATCAAGCCCGCAGCCGCGCATACCGCTGGGGGGAGGATGGCCTGCTGGGCATCTGCGACGATGACGCGAATCTCTGCTTCTCGCTGGCCCTGTGGAATGGACGCGACCCGATCCTGAAGGAACGCCTGTTCGGGCTCACCGGGCCGGAGGGCAACCACGGCGAAGACGTGAAAGAGCATTACTTTCACCTGGATTGCACGCCCACGCACTCGTACATGAAGGCGCTGTACAAGTACCCGCAGAGCGAGTTCCCGTACGCGCGGCTTGTGGAGGAGAACCGACGCGCCAGCCGCGACCAACGCGAGTTCGAACTCAGCGACACGGGCATCTTTGACGGCGACCGCTATTTCGACGTCTTCGTGGAGTACGCCAAGGCTTCGCCCGACGACGTCCTCATCCGCATCACCATCGCCAACCGCGGCCCTTCCGCGGCCACGATCCACGCGCTACCCACGCTCTGGTTCCGCAACACCTGGTCCTGGAACCCCGGCTCGCGGCGCCCGACGCTGCGCGCCGATGGGCCGGCCGCGATCGCCGCGGCGCACCCGGACCTGGGCGGGTACATGCTGAACATCGACACGGGGCCGGACGGCTCACCGCCCACGCTGCTGTTCACGGAGAATGAGCACAACTCGCAGCGCTTGTGGCGCGTGCCGAACGCAACCCCGTTCGTGAAGGACGCCTTTCACGAGCGCGTCATCCACGGCAACAAAGCGGCGGTGAACCCCGAACGGTCCGGAACCAAGGCCGCGGCGTGGTTCGCACTGAAAGTCCCCGGCGGCGAATCGGTCACGCTTCGGCTGCGCCTGCGTACAGCCGACGCCGCCGCGAAGCCCGGCTTCGGCCGCGATTTCGACCGCGTGTTCGACGAGCGCGTGCGCGAGGCCGACGCGTTCTACAACGCCCCGCCCAGGAACCACGCGGCCCTCACGCCGCACGAGCGCGCCGTGGCGCGGCAGGCGGCGGCGGGTCTGTTGTGGAGCAAGCAGTTCTACCACGTGGACATCAACCCCTGGCTCGACGGCGACCCGGGCCAACCCGCCCCACCCTCGCAGCGCAGGCAGGGACGCAACGCCGACTGGCGGCACCTGAACAACCGCGACATCATCTCGATGCCGGACAAGTGGGAGTACCCGTGGTACGCGGCGTGGGATCTTGCCTTCCAGACGATCCCGCTGGCGCACCTGGACCCCGCGTTCGCGAAGGACCAGTTGGTGCTCATGCTGCGCGAGTGGTACATGCACCCCAACGGTCAGATCCCCGCGTACGAGTTCGCGTTCGGCGATGTGAACCCGCCGGTGCACGCGTGGGCGGTGTGGCGCGTGTACAAGATGACAGGCGTCAAGGGCGGGCGTGACCGGCAGTTCTTGGCCCGCTGCTTCCAGAAGCTGCTGCTCAACTTCAACTGGTGGGTCAACCGCAAGGACCCGAGCGGCCGCAACCTGTTCTCCGGCGGATTCCTGGGACTGGACAACATCGGCGTGTTCGACCGCTCGCGGCCGCTCCCCACCGGCGGGCACCTGGAGCAGGCGGACGGCACGGCGTGGATGGCGTTCTACTGCGGCACGATGCTCAGCATGGCGCTGGAACTCGCGGCGGACGACGCCGCGTACGAGGACATGGCCACCAAGTTCTTCGAGCACTTCATCGCGATCACCGACGCGATCAACACCTTCGGCGGGCGCGGGCTGTGGGACGAGGATGACGGCTTCTACTACGACCAGCTCCGCACGGGGCAAGAGTCAACCCCTCTGCGCGTGCGGTCGCTGGTGGGCCTGGTGCCGATGCTGGCGGTGGAGGTGCTCGAGTCTGGCACGATCGACCGGCTGCCGGACTTCAAGGACCGCATGGAGTGGTTCCTGCGGAACCGGGCGGACATCGCCTGGCATGCAACCTGCGCGTGCGCCCACGCGAGCGAGCAGGGCCCGGCGCACCGGCTGATGGCGATCCCCACGCGCGAACGGCTGGAGAAACTGGTGACGCGCCTGATGGATGAACGCGAGTTCCTCTCGCCGTTCGGCGTGCGCTCGCTCAGCAAGCACCACGAGTCGCACCCGTACGTGTTCCGTGTGGGCGGCGAGGAGTTCCGCGTGGATTACGCGCCGGGCGAATCCACCTCGGGCCTGTTCGGCGGCAACTCCAACTGGCGAGGGCCGATCTGGTTCCCACTCAACTTCCTGATCGTGGAGGCCCTGGAACGCTACCACCACTACTACGGCGATTCCCTCACCGTCCCGGGCCCGCGGGGCGACCGCATCACGCTCGCGCGGGCGGCGCGGGAGATCCGCTCGCGGCTGCGGCGTCTGTTCCTGCCGGACGCTTCCGGGCACCGCCCGTGCCACGGCGGCGAACCGCGGTTCGCGCACGATCCCCACTGGAACGGCCTGGCATACTTCCACGAGCACTTCCACGCCGACACCGGGCGGGGCCTCGGCGCCACGCATCAGACGGGCTGGACGGCGTTGGTGCTGCAGATACTGGGGGCGTGAGGAGCGTCCACGCCTGAACCAGATGGTGCGCAGCACACATGACCGATATGACCGGTCCGGGCCGGCCCTGACGTGGTCGGAGCATCCGGCGCGAACGACCGCAGAACCCACGCCCTTGGCCCGACGCGCGACGCGAACTTCTGCTATACTCGTGCCCCAATTTTCGCACGGAGGGGTGTCCGAGAGGCTGAAGGAACGCGACTGGAAATCGCGTAAACGGGTAACCGTTTCAGGGGTTCGAATCCCCTCCCCTCCGCTTCGTGCATTTCACCGCCCGCTGCCGGGCGGTTTTTTCTTTTCGCGGCTGGCGCTTCTCCCCACGGTCATGGCCCACAGACGTTTCGACGCCATCATCTGCGACATCGACGGCTGCCTGGGACCGGAGAGCCACGCCCCGCTCGACGCCGACGCGCTGGGACGGATCGCTTCGTACAACCACGCCGCGATCCGCACCGGCAACGCGCCCGTGGTCACGCTCTGCTCCGGCCGGCCGCAGCCGTACGCAGAGGCGATCTGCCGGCTGATCGGCAACTCCACCATCCCCTGCATCGCGGAGATGGGGGTCTGGCTGTACGACCCGCGCGACAACCGGTTCATCCTCGACCCGGCGATCCTCCCCAAGCACCTTGAGGCCGTCCGCGACGCCACCGTCTGGTTCGAGCGAGAGCTGATTCCGCAGGGCGTGGTGATCCAGCCGGGCAAAACCGCCAGCATCTCGATCTGGCACCCCGACACTGCGTTCCTGCTCGCCCAGAAGCCCAGGATCGTGGAGGCGTTCGCCGCGCACGGGTGGCCGCTGCGTGTTTCCAACACGGTGGCGTGGGTGAACTGCGACTTGGCTCATGTGAGCAAATCCACGGGCATTGCCCGCATGATGGCCATGACCGGCCTGAACAAGGACCGCACCGCCGGGATCGGCGACACACTGGGCGACATGGCGATCCGCGAGCGGGTCGCCTTCTTTGCGTGCCCATCCAACGCCGATCCGGTCCTGAAACAGTGCGCCGATTACGTTTCTCCTCTGGAAGAAGTGCAGGGAGTTCTCGACATTCTGGAGAACCTGCGAAGAATGGGGTAGGAAGTTCTTTCCTTTCCCTCGGTCACGCTGCAATTCGTCGATCGTGCCGTCGTTGAAACACCCGGCCGTCGGGCCGCGTACACCCCTTCGGCCTCATTGCGGACATTTGTTGTGCATGTTTGACCAAGACCGTCAAATTACCTCCGTCGCCACACTCCCCATGCGTCAATCGCAGCCGGAAACGCTCTCCCCCGAAGCGTTGCGCGACGGTATTCTCGCGATCGTGGAGACCCATCTGGCCAAACACCCCCACATGGGCGGTGTGGTCCCGGGTGCGTGCGTGGCCATCGGGGTTGATCGGCTGCCGGTGGCCTGCGTCGCGTCGGGCGTGCTGCGTCGCGACGCGCGGACGCGCGTGACACGCGACACCGTGTTCCGCGCCTGCTCCATGACCAAGGTCGTGACCGCCGCGGCGTGCCTGCGGCTTGTGGACCGCGGGGTGCTCTCGCTGGACGCGCCGATCGCGGACCTGCTGCCCGCCAACACCCTGAGCGACGCGCAGTGCGGTGAGTTCGACTGGCGCGCCGTCACCCTCAGGCGAATTCTCTCGCACACCGCCGGATTCAACGTCCACAGCTACGACTTTGTCGACCCCGAGCTCAGGTTGCCCAGCGCCCGCGAGTTGATCGCCGGAATCACGGGCCCGTGGGGCGTGCTGAAACTGGTTCGCCCGCCGGGGTCCGAATGGGCCTACTCGGGGGGCGGGTACACGCTGCTGCGCCTGGTTCTGGAGGCGGCGACCAAGCGCGACGCGGCCGCAGTGATCGCCGAGGAGGTGCTCACGCCCGCGGGGATGAGTTCGAGCGGCTTCTTTCTGGACGAGTCGATCGCGGGCCGACTTGCCACCGGCCATGATGCGTCCGGCGAGCCGATCGAATACCGACCGATCGCGGACCTGACCGCCAGCGGGCTGTTCGCGACGGCGCTGGATATCGCCCGGTTTTGGCGTGCCTGCATGCCCGGGCCGTACGCCACGGGCGACCGCCCCATGCTCCTCTCGCGGGCCCTCGCGGACGAAATGACCCGCGACCAACGAGAGAACCAGATCGGCCGCCCTTGGGGACTGGGCTTCCAGATTGATCAGCACGGGGGGAGCCCGATCTTCCGTCATGCCGGGTGCCGACCGGGCTGGTGGGGCCACGCCGAGGGATATCCGCCGTCGCGCGTGGTGCTCGTCACGATGTGCAACGCGGAGAAGGGCGATCGCCTTCTGGAAACGCTCATCGGGAAGGTGCGGAGATTCGTGCACCGGGGGCGTTGCACCACATCGAACGCCGCAAACAAGGGTGATGGGGCCCGCGCCGGGTCGCGCCCGCTCCGCCATTGTCTGGACGCCCGCGCCGCCGTGGGATGTCTGCGGTTCGCTACACCCGCCGCGTGCTGACAATTGCGTGGGCCGCGGGCCGCCGCTCGCCGCCGTCCCCGACGCACCCCTAATCTTCCCGGTTTCTGACCGATTGCATCCGATACAAGCGTGAATACCCCGTCAGCCCCCGATTCCGGGTTTCAAGGGGGATGATCTGGAGACCGACCGTGCCCAAGACCTGCGCTTCTCGTGCGGCCACAACTCGTTCGCTCGTTGGTAGAGCGGGAACCGCCTTGCCCATCGCCGCGGCGGTGGCGTGCGTCTTTGTCGCGTCTGCTCAGACGCTGCAGCCCGACACGGTGGTCACGCCGCAGAAGAAGGTGCCGGCGGGGGCGGCCCCCAAGGCGCAGCCCGTGCTGCCCACCGGCAACCCCAAGGCCCAGCCCGTTCCAGCAGCCAACCAGCCCGTCGCTCCCCAGAGCCCGGCGCCACAGGGCCCGACACTGCAGGGTGCACAGCCCGCGAATCAGCCCGCCAATCCACAGTCCACGCTCGAGGTGCCCAAGGACAACGCGGCCCCCGCCGAGAACCCCCTGCTCACGGCCGACCCGGACATGGTCACACTCTCGGCCTTCTCCGAGCCCGTGGACCTTTCCGCGCTGGTCACGCTGGTGGCGACGACGCTGAACATCAACGTCACGATCATCGACACCCTGGACGGAAAGGTGGCTTTCAACGCCGCGGTGCCGGTGCGCAAGTCCGAACTGCTCAAGCTGCTCGACGCCTTGCTTGAGCAGCACGGCTGGACGATCACGCGCGACGAGAGCATCGGCTGGTACACGGTGCGGAAGATGGACAGCGTGGGCGTGAACTTCGCCGGTGAGATCATCACGACCAAGGTCTTCTCGACGCCAAACCTGCGGCCCAGCGCGGTGCAGCAGGCCATCAGCGGCCAGATCGGCGGAGCGTCGGGAACGCCGGGCGCGCCGGCCCCGGGGTTCCAGGGCGCCGCGGGCGGGGGCGGCAAGATCCAGCCCATCGACGAGCTGGGCATCATCGTCGCGACCGACACGCCCCGGCGGCTCAAGATCATCGATGAGCTCATCCAGAAGATTCTGACGGAATGGGGCAAGGCCCAGTTCATCCGCCTGGAGCTGAACAACATCGCGGCCCCGGCGGCGCGCGACCGCGTGCTCCAGCTTCTGGGGCAGGCGTCCCAGGCCCGCGGCACGGGCGACCCCAACCAGCCGCAGCAGTTCAACCCGGCGGTCCGCGCCCAGGGCATCGCGGGCGGGAGCGGCGGCGCGCTGGACAACATCGGCGACCGCCTCACGGTCGATCCGCAGAGCAACGCGCTGGTCTTCCGGGGCCAGCAGGCGGAGATCGATCAGGTCAAGAGCATCCTGGCGGTCATCGACGTGACCAAGTCGCTCAAGCCCAAGCGGTACTACGCGGGCTCGAGCGCCACGCAGATCGCGGACCTGGCCCGCCAGTCCGGCCTGGGCGAGGTGACCACGATCAGTTCCCAGAGCGGCAACGGAACAGACTTCAATACCGGGGGCTTCCAGCCCAACCAGTTCAACAACCGCAACCAGTTCGCGAACCAGAATAACCAGGGCGGGCTCGTGGGCGGGCCGGTGATGGTGGTGGACGAAGCCAACGGCACGATCATCTACTACGGCACCGAGTCGCAGCAGGAGCAGTTGGCCCGGCTCATCGAGGAACTCGACACCAACTCCGAGAAGATCGTCATCCGCGAATACCGCCTCAAGAACTCCGATGCGCAGGACGTGGCCGACGTGGTGCTGGGGCTCCTGAACAACCAGAGCACGATCGGCAGTTCGCCGCTGCTGGCGGACAACTCCGGCGGGTTCGGCAGCACAGACCTGAGCGGCGTGCGCTCCGGCAGCCGTCGCCGCAGCGGCAACAACTCCTCCGGGACCAACTCGCGCAACAACCGCGGGTCGAACTCCTTCGCGAACCAGGGGTTCTACAACAACCAGAACCCCAACCGCCAGTTGGGCTCGGGACTGGGCGGGGAGGGCGTGGAACTGGACGCGAGCAACGCGTTCGTGATCGCGGACATCAAGAACAACCAGCTTCTGGTGAAGGCACCCGCCGGCGTTCAGCGCGACTTCGCCAAGCTCATCGAGAAGCTCGACCTGCGTCGCCCGCAGGTGTACCTGGAGTGCAAGATCATCGCCGTGAGCTGGAGCGACGATCTGCGCGTGGCGTTCGAGACCCAGCTCATCAACGCGAACGGAACGGGCGGGCTGCTGCAGACCAACTTCGGCCTGACCACCATCGGCGACGACATCCTGCAGGCCCGCACCGTCCGCCCGAACCTGCAGGGCTTCACGTCGGCGATCATCAAGAGCGAATACGTGCCGATCGTCATGACCGCCCTGCAGACCAAGGCCGACACCCGGATCCTCTCCTCGCCTGCCTTGCTCGTTGACGACAACGAGAGCGCCGAGATCGCCACCGTCGAGCAGCAGCCCTACTCCACTACGCAGGTGACCACGGGCTCGCCCAACACCACGAGCTTCGGCGGCTACGCCGAGGCCGGCACCACGCTGAGCATCAAGCCCCACATCGCCGAGGACGGCTACCTGCGGCTCTTCTACGACGCAGAACTCTCGACCTTCACCGGCAACGGCACCAACGGCCTGCCCCCGCCCAAGCAGACCAACAACATCGGCTCGGACAGCATCACACTGCCCTCCGACACCACGGTCATCGTCGGCGGCATCAACATCGACACCAAGCGGACCACCCGCATACAGGTCCCGCTGCTGGGCGACATCCCGCTCATCGGACACCTGTTCCAGGATTACAACGACACCGACCGCATCACCACGCTCTACATCTTCATCACCCCCCGCATCCTCCGCGACACCAACTTCGCCGATCTGCGGCTGCTGACCGAGGGCCCGCAGGCCAAGAGCAAGCTCGCGCCCGACGTGCCGGACCTGGAGCCCACCGCCATCGACATCAGCGCCGAGGTGCTGCAGCCCCGCCCGCTCCCGCCGCCGCAGCCGGCCGCTCCGCCGCCCGCGGCTCCCGCGCCTCAACAGCCCAAGGCCGATGCGCCGGCCAAACCGGAGCCCGCTCCGGCGGACCCGACCAAGACTGAACCGGCCACGCCCGCACCCGTGCCGACCGAGCCCGCCAAGGACGAAGGCGCCCCCAAGCGTCCGTGAACATGGACAGTTGATCACGCCCCCGACGCACCCGACCTGACCAACGCACCATGGCGAACGAACGTTCCAACCTGCTCCCCGCCTCACGCAAGCCTGACGCGCGCGCGGAACTCACGGGCGACACCGTCTCCGTCGCGGAGTTGTCGCGCGTGTCCGCGCTCTTCGGCCCGCTGCCCCTCTCCGCGGAGCAACTGCGCCAGTTCCCCAAGGTTGACGGCAGCGACGAAGAGCCCTGGGACGTAATGCTCCAGATGCTCGCGATGGACGAGCACCAGGGCCTTGAACTGCTCAGCCGCCGGACGGGCCTGCGGTTCATCCCCGAGCCCCGCGGCAGCGAATCCGCCACGCGGTTCTACGAGGTGGTTCCCGCCGAGATCGCCCGCCGCCACCAGTGCGCGGGGCTCGAGAGCGACGGAGCGGTGATGACCATCGCCACCGCTCAGCCGATGCAACCCGCCACGTTCTCGATGCTCGAGGACATGCTGAACATGCCGGTGCGGGTGGCGTTGGCGCCCCGCGCGGGCGTGGCCAACCTCATCAACCGCGGCTACGAGCAGAAGCAGGACCTGGTCACCGAGATCATCGAGGAGATGCCGCTGGACGAGCGGGCCATCGCCGCCGCGGCGGGCTCCGCGGGCCAGGCCACCGACCTGCTGCAGTTGGCGCGGCAGACGCCCGTCATCCGGCTGGTGAACATGATCCTGTTCGAGGCGCTGCGCCGGCGCGCCAGTGACATCCACGTTCACCCGATGGAGACCAAGCTGGTCATCCGCTTTCGAATCGACGGCATGCTGGTGGACGCCTTCTCGCCCCCGCTGAGCCTGGCGCCGGCGATCTCCTCGCGTCTCAAGGTCATGACCGAACTGGACATCGCCAACCGCCACACCCCGCAGGACGGCCACACCTCCGTCCGCGTGGGTTCGCGCAAGGTCGACATCCGCTTCTCATGCATCCCCACGGTGTACGGCGAGCGCCTGGTGCTGCGTCTGCTCGACCAGACCGCCACGCAGCTCTCGCTGGATGAGATCGGCATGACCCGGGCCATGCAGGCGCAACTGCTGGACTTGGTGGAACGGCCCACGGGCATCATCCTGGTCACCGGCCCCACCGGCAGCGGCAAGACCACCACGCTGTACGCGGCCCTCTCGCGCATCGACCGCAGCAGCCGCAACGTGATGACGATCGAGGACCCCGTCGAATACCACCTGGAAGGCATCAGCCAGATGCAGGTGAACGTGAAGCGCGGCGTTACGTTCGCCACCGGCCTGCGCAGCCTGCTCCGACAGGACCCCGACGTGATCCTCGTGGGCGAAATCCGCGACGCCGAGACCGCGCAGCTGGCCATCCAGGCCTCGCTCACGGGCCACCTCGTGCTCGCCACGCTCCACACCAACGACGCCCCCAGCGCCATCCCGCGCCTGGTGGACATCGGCATCGAGCCGTACCTGGTCACCTCTTCGCTGCTGGCTTGCCTCGCGCAACGGCTGATGCGCCGCTCGTGCCGCGCCTGCGGCGGCAGCGGCCAGGCCAAGGACGGTTCGGGACGTTGCGAGACCTGCTACGGCGTGGGGTACAAGGGCCGCCTCGCCGTATACGAGATCATGACGATGGACGATGAACTGCGCAAGCTCACCGCCAGCCGCGCCGACGCCGTCACGCTCTACGACAAGGCCAAGGAAAAGGGCTTCAAGCCCATGCGCGAGGACGCGGCGGAGAAAGTGCGGCTGGGCATGACGGACGAGGCCGAGATCTACCGCGTGCTGCACTGAGCCGCCGCCCGCACCGCGAGCGCCATCGCCGCCTTCGTGCTTCCCGCGTCGGCGAGATTCTTCCCCGAGATATCGAACGCCGTTCCGTGGTCCGGGCTGGTCCGCGCGATGGGCAGGCCCACGGTCATGTTCACGGCGCGATCCCACGCGAGGGTCTTGAGCGGGATCAGGCCCTGGTCGTGGTACATCGCCACCACCAGATCGAACTGCGCAGGCCGTCCCACGCGCGACAAAGCTCTCTGAAAGACCGTGTCGGCCGGGAAAGGGCCTCGAACGTTGATCCCCATCGCCGCGGCCTCTCGCACGGCCGGTTCGATGACCTCGCGATCATCGGTGCCCAGCAGCCCTTCCTCTCCGGCATGCGGGTTCAGCCCGCACACGGCGATCGTCGGACGCGGCACGCCCAGCCGCATGAGCGCCTCGTGGCCGAGTTGGATTGTGTCGATCACGCGCCGCACGCTGAGGTGCTCACGCACCCGCATCAAGGGGATGTGCACGGTGGCGAGAATCACGTTGAGCCCCGGACCCTCCGCCGCGGGCGGGGCATGGAAGAACATCGCGAAGCGCTCGACGCCGAACCGAGCGGCGAAGAACTCGGTGTGGCCGGGGAACTCGCCGTGGCCCGCCAACGCCCACGCCTGCTTGCTGATGGGGGCGGTGACAACCGCGGCGACGTGGTGTGGATGGTCCGGCGGCAACTGCGACAGATCGATCGCATCGCTGACACACCGGAACGAAACTTCTCCGTTCAGCGCGCTGTTGGATGCGGAGAACGGCCCCTGAACGCCGGAATCAAGCAGCACCGGCCGGGGACCGATCGACCACGGAGCGCCCGGCACGGCCGGCGTCCACCACGGCGATACGCCCGCCTTCGCCGCGGCGGCCTCCAGCGGGCCCCGGGGGCCGAGCACCACCCAGCGCGCGGAGTCGCGGAGCGTCGCGTCGGCGAGCGCCTTGGCGACCACTTCCGGGCCGATCCCGCCGGGATCGCCGAGCGTCACGGCGATGTGTGGCATGTTCATTCACAACGGTACGACACACCCCGCCGTATCATTGCCGCCTATGAACAGCACTCGTTCGACACGATTCACAGTCGGTCGCGTCGCGGTCATCGCGGCCGGCACGCTGCTGGCGAGCGCCGGCTGCGAGACCAAGACCGAACCGGCCAAGCCCGCGACCACGGCACTCAAGGCCGAAGCGCCCAAGACAGACGCGGCGAAGCCCGCGGCTCCCAAGACCGAAGCCCCCAAGACTGACGCACCCAAGGCCGCGGAGACGCCCTCGGCTCCCGCCGCCGACAAGAAAGCTGAGTCACCCAACGTGCAGAAACTCCCCAACGGCCTCCAGATCGAAGACCTCAAAGTCGGCGAGGGCGACCCCTGCCCGGCCGGCGCCACCGTGACGATTCATTACAAGGGAACCTTGCTCAACGGCAAGGAGTTTGACTCGTCGTACAAGACGGGTCAGCCCGCCACCTTCCCGCTCAAGCGCCTGATCCAGGGCTGGCAGGAGGGAATCCCGGGCATGAAGAAGGGCGGCAAGCGCAAGCTCACCATCCCCTACGCGATGGCGTACGGCGCGGCGGGCAGCCCCCCGGACATCCCGCCGAAGTCCGACCTGATCTTCGAGATCGAACTCTTCGATTTCAAGAAGTAAGCCGGTTCACGGCCAATCGTGCGGCGAACCCCACTTGACGAACGTGCCGTTCCGGAAGTAGAACCACGCTTCGTCGCGGGCGAGGTAGCCGTACGAACTGGTGCGGTAGCGGTACTTCTGACGCAGTTCCACCGAGTAGGCGTCGGTGCTGTTGTCCTTGCGCTCCACGAACTGCGCCTGCGGGAACTGCTGCTTGAACTGCTCGAACGTCGTGTTGGGGCCCAGCGTGCTCAGTTGCTCGCTGTACTTCTCCCGGATCGTCGGGATCTCCGACCTCGACTCGATCACCGGGAGTTCTTCGCGCTCGGCGGCGGTGAGCGAGATCTTTGATCCCGGCGCGCAGCGGTCGGCGGTGTCGTTGCCGATCGCCACCACGCACCCGGCGGGAATAGCGGCCAACGCCAGCAAGGCAACAGTGGTTGCGGCTCTGCGTGCGGTTCGTGTACGGTTCATATGTGCTTCTCCAGTTCTGGCTGTAGGTAACAGCCCATAGATACGGGATTTGGCCCCAGCTCTTTCACCCGGCGCGATCAATCTCGACCCGCATCGAAGCGACCATTCCCGGATCGAGCCGCGCCGGCACCGAACACGGCACGCCCCCGCTGGGGCGGCACGCGCTATGCACCTGATCGCAGCCTGTTCGTTCCAACCACCCCAGCGCGTTGCCCGGGCGGATGCCTCCGCAGCACAGGATCTGGATCCGGCCCGCGGCCTGCCGCACCAGCGCGGCAACACGCTCTCGCCGCGCCGGCAGCGCGGCGTCGCCGCCGGTGCTCCAACTGCCGATGCCGGCGGTGAGTATCCGCGAGATACCCAGGCTGACCAACTCTTCCAACGCTTCTCCGGCGTCGGGCGTGAAGTCAAAGGCGCGGTGAACCACCGTCTCGATGTCGCCCGCGCTCTGCGCCACCTTGACGATCGCGGCGGTGCGGCGGCGGTCGATGTGTCCGGTGGAGGTGAGGATGCCGAAGACAAGGCCCCGGGCACCCGCCTCGATCGCGGCGGCGGCGTCGGTGAGCATCCGATCAAAGTCCGCGTCCGTGATCGCCGCGTCGTCCTCGTGCGGCCGGATCATCGCGACCACCGGGATCGCGACCGACGAGGCCACTGAATGAATCAGGTCCGGGGGAGCGGTCAGACCCTGGGCCGCCAGATCAGCGACGAGTTCAAGACGATCGGCCCCGGCGCGTGCCGCGGCGATCGCGTCCGGGGCGTTGTCCACGGCGATCTCGAGCAGGGGGCGGCGCATGAGCAGCGGCTGAGAGTCTTGCACGGCAAGGTCAGCGTACGCCCCGGCGGGACGCTACATTGTGCTCCTCCAAGGGAATCCACATGCGCAGTACGTTTGCCATCGGTCTTTCATGCTTCATCATCGCCGGGTGCGCCGGGTCACGCCCGGGCGGAGCGCCGGAGGGGTTCACGCCGCTCATCGTCGGCAAAGATCTCACGGGGTGGAAGGGGCTGGTGGCCGACCCGCCCAAGCGCGCGAAGATGACCCCCGAGCAACTCGCCCCGGCGCAGAAGGAAGCCGACGCGAAGATGCTCGCGCACTGGAAGAACGAGGGGGGCGTGCTGCACTACGACGGCAAGGGTGAGAGCCTCTGCACCGCGCGCGACTACGGCGATTTCGAGTTGCTCGTTGATTGGAAAATCCCGCCCAAGGGCGACAGCGGCATTTATCTCCGCGGCTCGCCGCAGGTGCAGATCTGGGACAACCCCATCGGCTCCGGCGGCCTGTACAACAACCAGAAGAACCCCAAGGACCCGCTCGTCGTCGCCGACAAGCCGGTGGGCGAGTGGAACACGTTCCGCATCAAGATGGTGGGCGACAGGGTCACGGTGCACCTTAACGACAAACTTGTGGTGGACAACGTGGTTCTCGAGAACTACTGGGAGCGGGACAAGCCGATCTACCCGACCGGCCAGATCGAACTCCAGAACCACGGCGGGGAGCTGTGGTTCCGCAACATCTACATCCGCGACCTGAGCGCGGCGGCGCGCTGAGGCCGCAGGCGGCGCACCAGCAATCCCAGTTCGAGCATCGCCCACGCCGCGGCGGCGGGGAGGAGGAACCAGGCGCGGGGGTCCACGCGCTCGGCGATCCGCGCGAGCATCTTCTCGGCGTTGCCCTTCCAGACGGCCTTGGCCAGGCCGAGGAGCGGGTGCGGGCGGGTCAGGACTCTGGCCGCGGGGCCGGTCAGGAAGTGGGTGCCGGCGCGGCCCTTTTTGGCGGCGGCGATGATGAGGTCTTCGCCGCTCTTGCCCGCGCCCTTGAGCACCAGCGCGCCTTCCTTGCCCGTGACGTGCAGCGCGAAGGCGCCGGCGGAGTTGCTCTCGATGAATCGGGCGACGCGGGCGAGGTCCTCGGGTGAGTCGGTGAGTTTGAGCACCCGCATCGCGGCCCCGGGGCTGGCTTTCTTCGCGATTCCCGCGACGTCCTCGCAGACGTGGGCCAACTGCGGCTTGTCGCCGGAGCGGATGATCTTCTTGAGCGAATCCATCATCGCCTCGGTCATATGGCCGGCCCGCTTGGCGGCTTTCAGGATGGACGGGGCCCAGTCGATCTCCGGCGCCACGGTGGTGACGATTCCCACGAGGCTGAGCGTCAGGACCAGTTCGTCGCTGTCGCCGTCGATCATCTGCTTGCTGCCCTCGACCACCAGGTCGCGGAGGTCGCCGACGACGAAGAAGTCCGCGGCGACGGCGCCGATGAGCGACTCGAGCGAATCCCCGCGTCCCGAGAGTGCGCCCATGCCGAAGCGTTTGGCCTTGAGCAGCCATCCGTCGCGCTCGGCGATGGTGCTGTCGAGTTCGCTCTTGAGTTCGGCGTTGGCGGGCTGGGATTCCAGGCCGGTCTGGGCGACCATGACCGCTTCGCCGTACCGCCCCTGGGCACGCAGCGCGCGGGTCTCGGCGAGGTAGTCAAAGTCCGGGAGCGCGGCCAACTGCATCCGGGCGAATCGCGCGGGCGCGTCTGACGCCAGGGCGTAGACGCAGAAGCAGGCCACGAGCAGCCGCAGGAAGCCCCACTTGCACCGCCAAAGTTGGAAGGCCAGGCGGATCATGGCTCGGTATCCAGGAACGAGACCGCGACGTGGGATGAATCGCCGACGATCGAGCGCACCAGTTTCTCCACCTGCTCGCGGGTGGTGGATTCGATGCGGAGCGCATCGTCGGGCCGGAGTTGGAGGCGCTGGGCGACGGCGGGCAGGTCTTTGCGGGCCTGGCTGAGGTAGTACTCGCCCGCGTTGCTACGCAGGCGCAGCCAGCCGACGTCCACGCGGGGCACGCCGCGCTCGGGGAAGACTTGCGTCGCGATCACCGTGGGGCGCGGGACGCGGATGATGTACTCGCCGGTCACCGGGCTGAAGGCGAGCGAAGAGACGGACATCTTGGAGAGGTCGGTGCCGAAGGAGAGGCGCACGGGGGCTTCGATCGCGGCGATGACATCGCCACGCCAACTTTCATCGCCGCGTTCGACCTTGATGGTCGTGTCGATCTCGACTGTGACGAGTTTCATCGCGGCGACGGCGGAGGCGACTTCGGCGATGGGCCTGGGCGGGGAAAGGTTGTTCAGGCGTGCCGCGGCGCGGGCGGAATCGAGGGCCTGGGCCTGCTCACGGTGCATCCACGCGGCGAGCGCGATGAACAGCAGCGCCGGCGGAACCAGGAGGGTCAGGGTGGAGAGTAATTTGCGCACGCCCGATCACCAGTATCGGCTCGGCGACGGCGAGTTGCGGAACGGAATTCCGAAGGCTTAGGAACGGCGGCCCAGGAACCAGCCGATCACGCCGCCCAGCAGCGTCACGCCCGCGGCGATGCCGACCACGGCCATGAAGTTCTCGCCGAACCAGGAGAGCAGCCCGCCGCCTGCGGTGCTGGTCATGCCCATGATGATCGCGAACGCCGCCAGGCCCATCGCGGTGATGATGCCGATGGCCAGACCGCCGACCAGGCCCGAGCCGGCCCCGTCGTACGCCTCGGCCATCATCATCAGCCCGCCAGCGCCCGCGCCGACTTCGGCCGCGGCTTCGCCGGTGGGGCTCTCGAACAGGTCGCCGCCGCCCGCGGCGGGCGCGTCGATGGCGGTCTGCTGGGCCACGGTCTCGGAGCCGTAGACATCCTGGAGCAGGTCGGAACCCAGGGAGGTGTCGTCGCCTTCGCGGGTGAGGTCGAGCAGGCCGCCGGAGCCCGAGGCGCTCTTGCCGCTCTCTTCACCGGGATCAACCAGGGCTGTGGGCGAGTTGGTCACGCGCGTCACGGCGGAGGGATCGGAGTCGTCGGTTTCTTCGGTCTCGAAGATGCTGATGCCGGTGGATTCCTTCTCGTCCTTCAGGGGCATGCCGGTGCCGCTGGCGGAAGCGAGGGAGATGGGCTCGAGTTCGCCGCTCTCGGCGAGGGGGATCACGTCGAGCTCATCGCCGTGACCGGACATGAGGTCGACCTGCTCCTTCTTGAACATGAGCTTGTCGCGGTCGCGGAACTCCTGCAACTGACCGTTCTTGGCCATGTCGCGCACTTCATCGGGGCTCTTGCCGAGTTTCGCCGCGGCCTCTTCGAGCGAGTAAAAGATCTTTTCCATGCGCGAACAATCTCCAAAGGGGTCCCACGTCGGGACAGAGGATAGTACAGGGCGGGAGGCTAGGCGGGTGCCGCGGGGCGGGCAAGCGGGGGGTCATACCGGAAGGCATCAGGCATCGGGCATCAGGCATCAGGCATCAGGCATCAGGCATCAGGCATCGGGCATCCGGCATCCGGCATCGGGCATCGGGCATCGGGGGAAACACACCACTCTGCCGCCGGGGGATCGTATCTGCGTTGAAATTTGCCGCGCGACTCAAGGGTCGGCGTGCTGCGGTCGCGGTCACACGCGGGCCCGTGACGCACGGATGCCAGCGGCGATGGGTATGAGGGGTGGTGGCGGCGGACGGGCAGGAGTGCAGCCCGGTGCGGATGAACTTTTGGTGGCGAGCACGGGTCGCGCGGCGCTTGGGCGGGTCGTTTTCAGGTGGTGGCGGACGGGGTGGGGTGCTGCCCGGTGCGGATGAACTTTTGGTCGCGTGCGCCGGCTGGGGCACGGTAGTTATTGGGACGTAACAAGCGGGATCGACGGGGGGACAGGGCTCTAAACTGCTTCGGAGGGTGCCGGTGCGACGTTGTGGCGATGAACTTTTGGTGGCGTGCGCGCCCATGTTCGTCGACTGCCTGTGCCCTGCCGTCGGGTGCGACGATGAACTTTTGGTGGCTCGCACGGCGGCGGGCGGCGATTGAAAGAGCCTTGTGCGGGCGTGCGGATGAACTTTTGGTGGTGTGCGCGCCGCGCGGTGGAGGGTAGTTATTAGGACGTTGCCTGCGTCCCCCTGTGGAATCAGGCGGCAACAGCGCCGGAGAACGACTCACGGCGGCGGGGGCGCGCATGAACTTTTGGTGGGGTGCGACGGCTCTTGAAAACGTTCGCATTTGATTTGGTTATCAAAGACCCGGGGTGCGGCGTCCGCTGTGTACGCACGGAGTGGGGGCGGCGCCTGCGATTTTGTTCGGATGTGCCGCGTTCGTGCGCCCGCGTGGGGATGCTCGTCGTTTTCATGGGCGGCGAGGGTGGCGCGGCGTAGCCAGGGGGAGGGCGGTCATCGCATTATGCCGGAAGGCATCAGGCATCGGGCATCAGGGGAAGCGAACCTCTCTGCTGCCCGGGACTCGTAGCGGCGGCGAAACTGACCGCACGGCTCGAAGGGTCGGTGTGCCGCTGTCGCGGTGGCAGGTGGACACGTGGCGCTCGGATGCCAGCGGCGATTGGTAAACGTTGGACGACCATGAAGTTTGAACGCGTACAGAGAGAGGCGACGGCTCGGCGGCCCGGGATTGGGAGGATGCTGGCGGAGGTGGTGCGCTCACGGCGGCAGAGACCCTCGTGGTTGATCGTGCCGCTGGGGCTGGTGCTGCTGGGGCTGGTGGCGATGCTGGCGGCGGGGTTGGACCCGCGGCACGAACTGATCGCGCTGGTCAACCGGTTCGGCGGGTGGCGGCGGACGACCGAGTTGGTGAGCAGTGTGCTGCCGGCGTTTCGGTTCATGGGATTGGATTGGCCGATCTGGGGCCCGGCGTTTCTGCCGGTGGTGTTCGTGGCGTGGTTTGCATCGCCGCGGACGGTGAGCGGGTGGTGGCCGGCGGTGGGGACGCTGGGGGCGCTCGTGGTGCCGGTGGCGTTGTGGTCGCGGGCGATCGGGTTCTTCGGGAAGACGGTGGGGCTGGGGGGCCACGGGGTGGTGACTGCGGTGTCGGCGGCGGAAGCGGTTGGCCTGCTGGTGACGGCGGCGCTGGTGGGTGTGATGCTGGGGAGCGCGAAGCGGGGGGCGGTGTGGCTCATGCCGCAGTTGGTGCTGTTGGCGGTGTCGAGCACCCTGATTTGGAAAGGCGGTGCCTGGGCGGCGCCGGTGGTGGAGTATTGCATTCCGATCATCGCGCACGCGACGAGCTTGGTGCTTGTGGTGTGGTGGGCGACGGTGGATGCGTGGCCGCGGCTGCACGAAAAGGCGTGCGGGATGTGCGGGTATGACCTGCGGGGGGTGCGCGGGGAGGTGTGCCCGGAGTGCGGGGCGGGGGTGGTTCAGGGTGCGGTGAAGATCAAGTCGTAGACGGCGTTGTTGTACATCGTCGCGGTCGCTCCGGGCAGCACAGATACGTACGCGGCGTGACCGTCGAGGGACAGGAGGCAGGATTTGTTGATTTCGCCGTACCCGTTGACGAAGCGGAAGTTGGGGGGCGCACGGAACCTCAAGAGCGACGGCGTGCCTGAACGGCTGGCGTGGCTGATGGCGACACGGAGTGTGCCGGAGCATGTCCGCAGCGATCACGGCGCGGAGTTCACGGCGGGCGTGGTGTAGGAGTGGCTGGGCAAGGTGGGGGTGAAGTCGCTGTACATCGAGCCGGGAAGCCCGTAGGAAACCGGGCACGCCGAGAGCTTCAACGGCACGCGGCGGGACGAGCTTCTCAACGGCGAAACTTCGATTCGCAGAAGGAGGCGAAGGCGCTGATCGAAATTTTGGCGGGAGCACTCCAACACGGTGAGGCCGCACTCGGCCCTGGGCTACCGGCCGCCGGCGCCGGAAACGATCGCTGCTGATCCAACCTCCGCTACGCTCAGGTCGGACCAGAAGCAGGGTGCGGCGATCGGACATGTCTCATAGAGTCCGGCACGTGAACCGGGGGAACGTCACCGGGCGGAGTCTACCATGCCAAGCCTTCACCGAGTCTGTGTTTTGTCCGCCTCTCTGATGGCCGCCGCGGCGGGGCTTTCGTGCGTGGGCGCTGCGGGGTGCCACTCCCATTCGGCGAGGGCCGAGGCCGCCCTGGCGGTGACCTCCGAGGGTTCGGGTGAATCCGTCGAGCACGCGATGGCGGTCGCCGCGGCGCGGTTCCTGGAGTCACTTTCGCCCGAGCTGCGTGCCCGGGCTCAGCGCCCGTTCGATGACAAGGCGCGGGAGGACTGGCACTACATCCCGCGGAAGGGGTCGGGGATCGAGTTCGGCGAGATGAATGTTGAGCAGCGCCGTGCCGCGCGGGACCTGATGCGGAGCGCGCTCTCCTCGCAGGGGATGAACAAGGTCGAGCAGATCATGCAGTTGGACGCGGTGCTGCGCGAGATGGAGCAGGAGAAGGGGCCGCGGCGGGACCCGCTGGCGTATTCGATCAGCGTGTTCGGATCGCCGGCGCGGGACGCGGCCGACGCGCCCGGCGCGGGGCACGATGACGCGCACCGGGCCCCCTGGGGCTGGAAGCTCGAGGGACACCACATCTCGCTCAACTTCACCGGCGTGCACGAGCACACCGCGTCCACGCCCGCGTTTCTCGGATCGAATCCCGGCGAGGTGCGGCAGGGGGACCGCGCGGGCGTCCGCGTGCTCGCGGCGGAGGAAGACCTGGCCCGCGAACTGCTCGCCTCGCTCACGCCGGAACAGCGGCGCGAGGCCATCCTGAGCGGCGATGCGCCCAAGGACATTCTCGCCGCGCCGGGCCGGGATGTGAGCAAGGTCGACGGGACGGGGCTCCCGGTGGGCGCGATGAACGCCCGCCAGCGCGGGGTCGTGGACCGCTTGCTCCGCGAGTACGCCCACAATCTGCGGCAGGAACTTGCGGAGCAGGAACTGGCCCGGATCGGAGCGGCGGGGAAGGACAAGATCCGCTTCGCGTGGATCGGCAGCGACCAGCGCGGGCAGGGCCATTTCTACCGCCTCAGCGGTCCGACGTTCGTGATTGAGTACGACAACACGCAGAACGACGCCAATCACATTCACACGGTGTGGCGGGATCGGGAGCGCGATTTCGGGCACGATCTGCTGAGGGAGCACATCGAGCACGATCATGCGGGGAAGTGAGGGCGTGGTCGGTGCAATGGCCGGTCGGAGCGGCGGCGTGTCTTATGCGTCTTGCGGCTTGCCGCTCGCGAGGGAGCGACGCCGCGCCGCCGCGGGTGTCTGCGAGCTACGAGGAGGGCCTGCTTCCCGTCTCGCGGCTGCGGAGATCCGGCTCAGCGATGCCGAGCGGGCGCACGCCAAGGCCCGCAAGGGGCCATGCACCCAAGGTGCTTGTCCCACATCTGGCATGCATCGCGCCCTGACCCCACCGCCGGGGGCGACTTGAACCGTGCCGACTGTCATACCGGAAGGCAATCTTGGTCATCGAACTCAGGGATCAACCGGTGTGTTGCCGGACAAGTTCGCGGGCGGTTGCCATCGGCAGGTACATGTGGAGGCGGTCGTCGGTGAGGCTCTCGAACCCGTACTTCGCGTAGAACGAGCGTGACTGCTCGTCTTTCGCATCAACCTCGATCGCGGCCGACGCGATCGTCTCAGAGACCTTCACAGCGACCCTGAGCGCTTCGACGAGCAGTGCGCCCCCGAGTCCCTGACCACGGAACTTCAGGTCCACCGCGAGCCGACCGATGAGCGTGGTCGGAAGCGGCATCCTGGCAGGGAACCCGTGACCATCGGGGATCACGCTCACCATGATGCGACTCGCGGCGAGCGTGAAGTACCCCGCGATTGTGCCATCGTGCGATGCGAGCACGTAGCCGCGTGTGAGGCTCTTCTTGCTGTGCTGCCCCCGCCTGGTCTTGAGGTAGTCGTTGAGCGCGGGGATGCCGCAGTCGAAGCTGTCTCGATCGTGTTTGGCCTTGTCGAACGGTTCGAACCGGAGCGGGTCAGGCACCGGTGATCTCCCGGTGTCGCTTGGCCGCTCTGCGGAGTGCCGCGTTGGGGCGAGCCGGCTTGCTGAGCAGCGCGAGCAATGCGGCGCTATCGCGCTCCGAGAGTTCGCGAGACTGGATGCGGCTGAGCGTCTTGTCGGCGGCCAACTCAAGAATTCCGTTGATGAAGCTCGTCACCGTGATGCCGCGGAGCGCGGCGGCCTTCTCCACCTTGGACTTGAGGGACTCGGGCTGGCGAATGGTGATCTTGGTGTACCGGATGGTGCTCATGGCGTACCTCCGACAAAGTCCACGGCACAATGTCGTATCGGTTCAGGTTTCGCGGCGGAATCCGGTGAGGGAGCGGTTCTCGGCCCAGACCGGAGCCAGACCGGGGTGCCGTTTCATGATCCGGGCAACGGGGACGAGGCCCGGGCGATCCCGAGTCTGATGATTCCACGCCGCGCCGCACGCCAGTTCTGCAGGAAGTGCTGCCGCACCTCCGGATCGCCGTCGCTCGATGAGTCCTAACACCCCGTGTGGTCGTACGACGAACCCGGGTGGCCCGTGGGCCCGCCGAGACTGGTGCTGAGATGGAACTGCTCCGGTCGTTCATCCTGATACGCCGCGATTGGGCCGCCGCGGTGTGGGCGGCGGGGGGTGGTGGTGGGTCAGCGTCGGGCGGGGGTGGGGTGCGTGAA
>JBGAMO010000260.1:0-3754 GCA_044222845.1 Phycisphaerales bacterium | reverse complement strand
GTTTCCTTGGGGCCCGCGTGCGTGACGCCCAGGTGCAACGGGTGATCGAACCGCTTGGAGATTTCGGTGTACGCGTCGATCACCAGCGAAGCGTCCATGCTCTTGGCGGAAATAGCGATGTCGTAGAAATCCTGCTCGTAGAAGATGTCCAGGTACTCCTCGAGTTTGGCGATCATGATCGCCAGCAGGTAGCCCTGCTTGTGCTCGCTGAACACGGCGCCCAGTTCCTTCATCCGCTTCTGCTTGTCCTTGCGCTCGATGATCGAGCCCTCGTTCACGCCCACGCGGATCGGCAGGCCTTTGGCCTTGCACGCCTTGATGACCTCGATCACCTGCGAACGGTCCTGGATATTGCCGGGGTTCAGGCGGATCTTGTGAACGCCGGCCTCGACGGCCTCCAGCGCCCGCTGGAAATGGAAGTGAACGTCCGCGACGATCGGCACCTTCACCTGAGGGATGATGTGCTTGAGCGCGTCGGTGTCCTTCTTTTCCGGGACGGCGACTCGGACAACGTCCGCGCCGGCCGCGGCGAGTTTGTGAATCTCGCGAACGCATGCGTCGATGTCGTGGGTGTATCCCGCCGTCATGGTCTGGACGCTGATAGGTGCCGGTGTGGTGGGTGTGCCGTCGCGGTTGGGCAGGCCGCCGCCGATGCGGACGAAGCCGACGCGGGAATCACCAAGCACAATCTGACGGGTTGGGCGACGGGGTTGCATGAGTGGGGAGAGGGTAGGTTGGTTTCGCCCCATGGCAGGGGGCCTGACGCTGATCTTCGAATGGAGTCGGGGTGACGGTGGGCATCGGCTCCAACTCGCACCCCAACAGATAGTAGGGAAGCGTTCGGAAGGGATTCCGTCAGTACTCGTTGGGAGTGCATGTGACCGGAATCTCCCGTACAGACCATGGGAACAGGCGCCGTCACGATTCAAACCGCCTGTTCGTATACTGACACATGCTGGCACGCCTCGTACCTCTCATCGCTTCGGCAGTGCTGTGTCTGGGAACGGTCGCGGACCGTTCGAATTCCGAGTTCGTACCTTCACGGCACGGCTTTCACTTCCGAAACTCCTTCAAAGGCACTTCCCTCCCGCCCGCGCTGCGCAACTGGGGCATGGAGAAACAGATGCAGTTGCCGGACCATTTCGGGCTGTGCGGGGGCATGTCGCTCGCCGCGGCGGACTATTTCCTAGCGAACAAGGACATTCCGGCCGACACCATGCCGCCCAGGGATGCGACGCCGTTGTACGACTACATCTACGAGCGGCAGGTGCAGAGCATGGGTTCGCTGGGCATCATGGCCTCCAAGTTCCTGCAG
This sequence comes from Phycisphaerales bacterium, assembly GCA_044222845.1. Classification (GTDB taxonomy): domain Bacteria; phylum Planctomycetota; class Phycisphaerae; order Phycisphaerales; family UBA1924; genus UBA2402. The sequence goes on along the minus strand of JBGAMO010000260.1, from coordinate 2,439 downwards.
TGGATGCAACTGCCCGACACGAGCGTCGACGTCGAGCCTTCGACCGCCTCGCTCACAGCCGCGGAACTTCCGGCGATCGTCAAGCGGCTCGACGCGGGTGAAGTAGTGCCGCTGGGGTTGGTATACGCCAAGGCGAATACGGGCGTGAACGGCAAGCCCGACGAGAAAGAGCGTGCGAGGTTGTGGGAGAACCACCAGGTGCTCGCGTTCGCTGCGACGAGGATCGACGGAAACACGATTGACATTCGTCTGTACGACCCGAACTTCCCGGGCGACGATGGAGTGATCATCCACACGGTGCGCACTCAGCGCGAGAACGGACCTGCGCTCGTGACGTGCGAGCAACGCGCGAGCCGAGGTCGCGTTATCAAGGTTCGCGGCGTGTTCGCAATGCCGTACGTGAAACGAGTTCCAAAATAAGACAGAGTTCCTATTGCACCGAAATAGCCCGTGCGTGTTGGGCGGTAATCCGGGGTTTTGACGTGGTTTTCACCCCGTGAAGGGCATGCGAGTGTCGTGAAATTACGCTCTGGGGAGAGCGTTTCACGCAAAATACCGCAACTACTCCCTTGACACGAAGTACAACTCGTTGTAGGCTCATAGCGACCTCCATTCGGAGGGCTTTTCTTGACCCGTTCGGACATCCAAAGAGAGTGCTAGAAGGAGCAGCGTATGTCTCTGCGCCGTTGGCCCGTGGCTTTCATGGCCGTCGGGGGCGCGTTGGGCGTGTGCCACCCTGATGCCATGGCCGGCCCGCCACGGATCGGTGTTGTTGCGCTCAGCGGTCAGTCAGTTCCGTCCGCACCGGTGGGCGTCGTGTTTGCGAACAGCATGCAGTCTCCGCAGATCAACGATGCGGGAGATGTGTTGTTCGCGGCACGGATATCAGGCCCTTCGGTGAACGGCAACTCAGATTCGGGCCTTTGGATTCTGCGTTCCGGCGAACTGGCTCTGCTCGTTCGTGAGGGTGATCCGGTCCCCGGACAGCCCGGTGGTACGGTCTTTGGGCCGGCGGGCACCGCCGACTCGTATCTTCTCGACGATTCAGGGGCTGTTTTCGTCAACGGAGCGGTAGGCACCTCGCAGACGATGTTGGGAGCCATGTTCGCCATCCGTGGTCCTCGATTCGACGTCCTTTCTTTCTATGGTCAAGTGGTGCCCGGGTACCCAGGCAACCTCTGGCGTGGACCGACCAGCTTCGTTGCGTCGGGCGGACGCATTTCCGCGGCGTTCCGACTGTTCACGCCTGTGTCATACCCCGCCGACACCTGCCTCGCGCTCGCGGGGACGGAGATGTCGCCTGCGTTGTTCGGTGGGACCGCCGCACCGGGTTTCACATCTGGCTGGACAGTCGCCGAGATGAACTCGGTGGGCCTGGGCCCGCAAGGGGAATGGGCATTGAACGCCAACGTCCGCAACGGGACCCAGCTTTCGGGGCTTATCTTGTACGCGAACACAACGTCGGCTCCGCGGGTGCTCGTTCGTAACGGCGATCGTGCGCCGCCGGATGTCCCCGCGGATGTCTACATCAATCTCTACGCGCCGTTCGTGAGCCGCAGCGGGATCGTGAGTTTCATGGCCGACACTCGTGGTGGCAAGGCTCTGTTTCAGGGGCGGCTCGGAGCACTGACCCGATTGGTCTCCTCCCGACCGATGACAATCGACCTGCCGCCGGCCTTCACGGCGTCAAACCTCATTGACGCACACGTGAGCGTCAGCGGGGAACTCGTCGCGGCGACGTTCGGGCTCTATGAAAACGTCGGCGGCGTGAACTACTACCGCGGGCCCCTGGTCGCCGCGGGCAATCCGCAGGTTCTTCGGGTCGTTTTGAGCGGCAGCATGCCCGCGGTGGGGCTTTCCCGAGATTTGACCTACAGCCGCATCTCGAGTGTCTGCATCGCGGATTCGGGACAGGTCGCGGTGCAGGCGTTGGCCGCTCCGACAGTCTCGGGAGGTGTGCAGTTCAATGGCATCTGGGCGACGGATCTCGATGGGCAGTTGCACCTCATCGCGGCCGAGACTCAGCCGTTCGACGTGTCGCCGGGTGATACCCGCACGGTTCGGTCGGTGCTGCTGACGTCCGAGCACGCTGGCGGTGCCTCCAATGCCCGGCCGCTGAACAATACCGGGCAACTGGCTTTCGGCTTGACGTTTACCGACGGAACTTCAGGCATATTCATCGCCGACTTTGCGCCTCGGTGTATTGCCGATTTCGACGCCTCCGGCGGTATCGACGGCGGGGATGTTGACGCGTTCTTCGCCAGTTGGTCGGCGGGCGCCGCCGACGCGGAAGTGAACGGCGACGGCGCGGTCAACGGGGAGGACGTCGGGTTTTTCTTTGACAGGTGGTCCGGCGGCTGCTGAGCGGTATGGCGGAATGTTGGTGCACGGGGGGAGGGAGTACCTCGTGGGGACCGGCGGCCTTTGGACAAGGGCCGC
>JBGAMO010000062.1:0-25245 GCA_044222845.1 Phycisphaerales bacterium | reverse complement strand
ATACGCGATCGAATACGGGAAATGCCACCGGGTGTAGTGCTCGCCGATCTCCGCTGCAAGGCGGGCGCGGAACGACTCGACGTGCCGCGTCACCGCGTCCGGCAGGAATACCGAGTTGAGCATGTCCGCGAACCGGTTGATGAACCGCTCACGAACCCCCTGGTTGACGATGACCGCTCGGAAGATCTCCGAGCCCAGAGTGCGATCCACCAGCAGGCGGTGGAGCGAGTCGTATGTCGCGGCCGAGTCAGGGCTCCAAGCAAGGCCCACGTCCGTGTCCTTGATCACCCACTGCCAGCGGCCGTCGGCCGTGCGGGGACGCCAGATCTCCAGGTTCGCGCCCGGCCAGTCAAAGTTGCCGTCATAGACCTCGCACGCCATGTAGGTCAGAAGGTTGTCCAGGTCCGCCATTGTCTCGACGGTGGCGATGTTCGCGTCGTTCGTCATGTCGTGCATCCGGATGAAACTCATCATCGCGTCGAAGTGGGCGGTGTCGCCTTCCTTGAGTTCCCACGATCCGTTCAGCTCAAGGTAATCGATGTTGTTCGAGTCGGCGCCAAACTTGTACTGGAAGTAGTACTTGTCGATGCGCTCCCTGATCCCCTGAATGCCCCAGTATTCGCCGTTGATGAACACGATCGCGAACCGGCTCGCCTGTGACGCCACACCCTGGTCCGCCACCAGTGTCTGGAAGAGATCGTCGCGGCACAGCCCGTTGTACGCGTCCGCCCCGGAGTTCCGCAGGATCAGCCGCTTGAATGTCCCGACCGACTGATCGCCGAAGATCGGGTAGTTGAGTTCGGACATGCCGTAGTTGGAGTCAAAGTACACCCGCAGCGACTTCTGCCAGAGGTACCGCGACGAACTCCCGTTGATTCGCAGGCCCACGCCCGTGTTGAAGATCGGCGTGCCGTCAGATTCGAAGAACTCCATGTTGGCAGTCCGCTCCCACGCGGCTCCCTCCTGGTTGTAGTTCGCCGGGCGGGCGTAGGTGGGTACGTTGGGGTCGTAGTTCTCGTCGTAGATGCGTCCGGGCACGTAGATGCCCCGGTCGTAGCCCCACAGGTTGTCCGGGTCGCTCATGATCGAGAAGACCGGCATCGAGTAGCGTGCCGCGCCCGCGGGGGTAACGACATAGCTCGCCGATACCGGCGTGCTGGGCAGCGCGCCGGGACGGATCGCGATCGCCCGCACAGTCGTGCACTTGAACACTTCCGAGGTCGGGGGACGCCAGATCTCGTTCGCGCAGGTCTGGATCAGCGAGTAGTAGTTGGCCTGCCCGGCCCTTGACTGGATCGGCAGCGTGCCGCTCAGTTTCGTCGACGACGCCGTCGGAGTTGATCCGTCGAGCGTGTAGTAGATCTCCGCGGCACCGGCCGCGGGCGTAATCCCCAGTTGGAATCCTTCCTGGTAGAAGCCCCCGCCGTGCGAGAACACGGGCGGAGCCGTCACCGCCGGCGTGTCGCCCGAGGTGAACACGCCGGGGCTGCCGACATCGCCCATCGCGGACCCCCAGGAACTCTGGACGTCGCCCACCGCCGAGAGTGTCCAAAGCAGCGGCAGATTGGCGCCCAACGCCGACGCCGGGCACCAGCCGCTGAAGTACCGCGCCCGCACGCTGCCCGGGTAGGTCTGGTCGCCGTAGGTGAGGCGATCGACAACCTGACCGGACGCGTCGAACACGTTGATCTCGTCGTTGCGGCCCAGCCCGTGGCCGCTGGCGATCCCCATGTCGCCCAATACTCGCGTGCCCACCCCGAGATTCCAACGCGACGCGAACAACGCGGCGCTGGTTTCGCACATCACCACCGACTCGTGCGGCTGCATCATCGCCAGCGATCCGATCGGGAACGAACCCGCAACGCGGTTGGAATCGTCCATGCTCCAACCCGTGACATCCACGGCGCTGGCGCCGACGTTGGTCAACTCCACATACTCGCCGCCGAAGCCGTCGTACATGTACTCCGTGATCCGGACCTGTCCCATGCTCAACGGTGCCGCCGTCGCGGCCGCAATGAGCACGATTCTGCGAATGTTCATCGATGGTCCCTTTCCCGTGAGGGAGTCAAGACGCGCTCGGCCATCATCGGGTGTGCTTGCGTTTGTCCCGGTCGGGCCGCGCCAGGTGTTTCCTTCGCATGCGACAAATCGCGCAAGCGCATGCGAGCATGGGACATCCTATTCGATGGAACACAACATTCAATCGCCACAGTCCAAGGCGAGTCGTTCGCGTCACCACGATTTCCGGTATTCAGACGGGGCGTGTTCGCACCGCCGGCCGCCGTGCGAGCGGCCTGCTCGCTCTCGGCGCCGGTGCGAAGGCCGGGGAGAGTCAACTCCCGGCACATCTTTGACCCCCGGGCTCGGCCGCGGAAAGCGTGCAGGAATCACTGTAATTCAGCGGATAGGTCTACTCACGATCGAATCCGCACGCCGTGCCGGACGTTGCCGACGGCATTGACCCCCGGCGAACACGGCGAGCCTCGACGTCGCCGTCGACGGTCAACCTGTTCGGTATTATCGCGGAATCCCGGGACCAGATCGGTGAATGATCGGGGAAATTTCCTTGCTGTTGCAAACACTCCGGCGAGGTATCCTTGATATGAGAATGGCAGGGCATCGTCGTCCTGCGGTACGACGTTATGTTATGAATAGACGTATCTCGGGCGAATGCATGATCATGAGATAACCCCGCGAGCGGCCTCGGCGGCCGCCGGCGGGGTCACGATGATCCTCCATTCAAACGCGGCGATTGATGCCCCGTGGGCGTCTTCAGCAGCCCCCGCCATCCCAAGCGACGAAGAACGACTCGACGTCGCCCCCGTCCACGCCGCCATCCTGGTTCACGTCCGCATCGCAGTTGGAGGCCTGCCAGGCGCTGAAGAAGCGTTCAACGTCCGCGCCGTCCACGCCGCCGTCCTGGTTGAAGTCCGCGGGGCACGCCAGGCACGCGCACAGGCTCAGGTTCGCCGCGTCGCTGGTCAGCGCTCCGCACGCGTTCGATACCCGTGCCGCGAACGCGAGGTTCGCGGGGCTGTTGCCCAGGGCGAACCCGCCCACCCGCAGCGCGTTCGTAGACGATCCCGACACCGTGAACCGCAGGCCCGTCGACGGGTCGAAGTAGGTGCCGTCGAACAGGTCAGCCGCGAGCGCCCCGTTGGCGCCCCGAAGCTGCCAGCGCAGCGCCATCGGGTCCGACCCCGTCGCCGTGATCGCGAACGGGTGCGTGTCCGAGACGCACCCGGCCGTCGAGACAGGCTGCGCCGTGATCACGGGGCACTCCAACTGGTGCACCGGCGGGCTGTTGTGCCCCGTGATGAAGACCAGCGCCGAGTTCGAGATGATCGACGCGCATGTGTTGGTGATCCGCACGGAGTAGAACCCTTCCGTCGCGGCCGAGAGCGTGACCGACGGCGATCCGTAGTTGCCGTTGTGGTACGTGTGCACGATGTCCTCGGGGTGCACGCCGTCGATGTCCACCTCGAGTTCGTCGCAGTCGTCGTCGCACCGGTTGTTGTAGTCGAAGTTCGACATGTACCCGGTGATCGTGTACCCGGTCTGTGCGAACGCGGGCGCGGTCAACGCGGCCAACGCGATCAACGCGGCGGCGATGTGCCGGAGTCTAATCGGGGGTCCTTTGTGTGTGAGTGCCGACGGCGGGGAGCATGTCCGTCCACCTCCATGCGGGAAGCCCTCCGGCCCTGTGTCACGATTCCTCAAGCACCGGCCCGCCGCGGCCGGTGTGCCTCCGCGACTGCGCGCATAACTTATCGATTCGATCGCCCCCTCGGCCGCGTTCCCAATCAAAGCAGAACACCATGCGCACGCCCGCAAGCACCGTTCTCCTCGCCGCGATCCTCGCCTGCAGCGCGTCGGCGCAGGATTGGAAGCCCGTCCCCGGCCACATCATGACCCGCTGGGCCAAGGACGTCAAGCCCGATCAGCCCTGGCCGGAGTACCCCCGTCCGCAGTTCATGCGTGAACGCTGGCTGAATTTGAATGGCCTGTGGAACTACTCCGTCACGCCCAGGGACTCGGACAAGCAAGGCGTCCCGGCAGGCAAAGTGCTCGTTCCCTTCCCCATCGAGTCTTCCCTCTCGGGCGTCGGCAAGCCGTTAAGCCCCGACGAACGCCTCTGGCAATGGCGCACGTTGACCGTCCCGGCGGAGTGGAAAGGCCAGCGCATCGTCCTGCACTGTGGCGCCGTGGATTGGAAAGCCCGCGTCATCGTCAACGGCCACGCCATCGGCGAGCACACCGGCGGCTACGACCCCTTCTCATTCGACATCACCGATGCGCTCAAGGACGGCGAGAATGAGCTCATCATCTCCGCCATCGATCCCACCGACGCCGGCGGACAGCCCCGCGGCAAGCAATGGCTCACCCCCGGCGGCATCTGGTACACCCGCACCAGCGGCATCTGGCAGACCGTCTGGATGGAGCCCGTCCCTCCCATCGCCATCAAGGCCGTTCACACCGTCCCCGACGCCGCCACCGGCGAAGTGGTCGTCACCGTCGAGACCACAGCACCCGGCGAAGGCCTGGGCATCGTGCTCGAGGCCAAGGGCACCCGCGCCGGCGAGGGCGCCGTGCACAACTCCGCCGCCCTGCACGCCACGCTCAAACTCAGCACCGTCTGCCCCTGGTCCCCCGACTCGCCGGACCTGTACGACCTGGATGTGCGCCTCATCCGCAACGGGCAGACGCTCGACACGGTCAAGACGTATTTCGCCGTCCGCGACATCAAGATGGCCCCTGACGCCCAGGGCGTGAACCGCCTGATGCTCAACGGCAAGCCCCTCTTCCACTTCGGGCCCTTGGACCAGGGCTTCTGGCCCGACGGTATCTACACCCCGCCCACCGACGAGGCGATGAAGTTCGACATCCAGGCCGTCAAGAGGATGGGCGGCAACATGCTCCGCAAGCACGTGAAGGTCGAGCCCGACCGGTTCTACTACTGGTGCGACCGTTTGGGAATCATGGTCTGGCAGGACATGCCCAGCCCCTTCTTCAAAGGCAAGGATGAAAACTCCAAGCTCCCCCCGCTCAGCGACGAGTGGAAGAGCAACTTCGAGCATGAACTCAAGGCCCTGATCGACACCCACCGCGACCACCCCTCGATCGTCATGTGGGTGCCGTTCAACGAAGGCTGGGGCCAGAACGATCTGGACTGGGCCAAGGGCGTCGTCAATCAAGTCAAGCACTGGGACCCCTCGCGCCTCGTCAACTGCGCCAGCGGTTGGACCGACACCGGCAACGGCGATGTGCACGACATCCACGACTACCCGGGCCCGAGCACACCCCCGACCGAACCCCACCGGGCCGCGGTGCTCGGAGAGTTCGGCGGCCTGGGTCTGCCGGTGCAGAACCACACCTGGGTCGACAAGAACAACTGGGGCTATGTCTCTTACAAGGACCAGAAGGAACTCACCGACGCGTACGTGGGCCTGATCGACCGCATCCCAGTGCTGATCGGCCAGGGCCTGTGCGCCGCGGTGTACACCCAGACCACCGACTGCGAGATCGAATGCAACGGCTGGCTCACCTACGACCGCGAGGTCTGGAAGATCGACCCCGATCGCGCCGCCGCCGCGACCAAAAAGCTCTACGGCCCCATCCCCACCGTCAAGACCATCATCGCCACCGCACCCACGGCCCACGCCACCTGGAAGTACTCCACGGACAAACCCGCCGATGGTTGGTTCGCCCCCGAATTCGACGATCAGCCCTGGAAGTCCGGCACCGGCAGCTTCGGCACGCACCACACCCCCGGGGCCCACATCGGCACCGAGTGGAACACCTCCGACATCTGGATCCGCCGCACGTTCGATCTCGGCGTCGACCTGAACAACCCGCGCCTGCTCATCCACCACGATGAAGACGCCGAAGTCTACATCGACGGCCTCCTCGCCGGCACCTTCAAGGGCTACACCTCCGCCTACGCCCTTGAGTCAATCGCCCCCGACGCCGCCGCGAAGCTCAAGAAGGGCCGGCACACCCTCGCCATCCACTGCCACCAGACCAACGGCGGGCAGAACATCGACGCCGGTATTGCGGAGCTCGTGGAAGGCAAGTAACACACCCGCGCTTCGCCGTTACTCGCCCCGCGCCGCCTGCCAGGAGACCCCGAACCGCGCCAGGTACTTGCGCAGCCGGTCCGAATCGTTCACCGAACTGCGCTTCGCCCGCGAAGCCGCGAACAACTCGCGTCCCGCTTCCGAGAGCGACCGTGACCGGCGGCAGACTCGCAGCACCTCGCTCAGTTGCGCGCGATCAAACCGGTCGATCGCCGCGATCTCCGCGGCGGAGAACACCCGCGCCAGTTCGTCGCCCGCCGGGCCTTCATCGGCCTCATCCGGCCGCTCCCACGCCGCGCAGAGCCGCTCGATTTCGCGGTCTACGACGCCCGCCGAGATCCGCCCCTCCGGCGCCATCGTCGCCATCCGCGTGACCGACGCCGATAGATCGCGGAAGTTCCCCAGCCACTCTCCCCGCGGCGATATCGCGAACGCGATGTACCGGTCCCGCGCCTCGGTGGTGAACCGCACCAGCCGATTCGTCCTCGCCGCGAACTGCGACAGTTCATACTCCAGGTTCGGCTCGATGTCCTCGCGCCGCTCGCGCAGCGGCGGCAGCGCAAACGTCCACAGGTTGATCCGGGCCAGCAGATCCTCGCGGAACTCGCCCCGCGCGACCGCCGACGCAAGGTCGCGGTTGGTCCCCGCGATGAGCAGGAAGTCGCTCCCCGATTCCACGTCCGCCCCCAGCGGCAGGAACCGCTTCTCTTCCAGCGCCCGCAGCAGCATGGCCTGTTCATCCAACCCCAGTTCGCCGATCTCGTCCAGGAACAGCACGCCCCCGTCCGCCGCGCGCAGCAACCCCGGGCGGTCCGCCACCGCGCCCGTGAACGCGCCTTTGCGATGCCCGAAGAGCGTGGACATCGCCCCGTCGCCCCGCAGCGTGGCGCAGTTCACCTCCACCAGTTGCCCCTCGATCTGTCGCTTGTGCTTCTTGAGTTCGTACACCCGCCGCGCCAACCGGCTCTTGCCCGCGCCCGTGGGCCCGGTGATGAGAATCGGCTCGGTGGAGTGCGCCGCCACGTGCTCCAACTCCTCGATGAGCCGGTTGAACGCCGCGTTGCGCGTCGCGATCCCCGACTTGAGCCCCGCCACGCTGTCCGTGTGCTCTCGCTTGAACCGCGCCGCCAGCGCGTTGTACTTGGACAGGTCAAGGTCGATGATCCGCACCTCCCCCGCCGGGTCCGCAGGGCGGAACTTCGGCCCGGACTGGATCAGCCTGCCGGGAATGTGCCGCGACTCGGTGAGCAGGAACAGGCAGATCTGCGCCACGTGCGTGCCCGTGGTGATGTGAACCAGGTAGTCCTCGCGGTCCGGCGCGAACGGGTACCCCCGCGCAAAGTCGTGCAGCGCGGCGTACACACCCTCAAAGTCCCACGGGTCGCGCAGCGTGAGCGCCCTGGGCCGCACCTGAGTCTCGGGCGAGACCTTGGCGATGTCCGCGACAATCTGGTCGCGGAGCTTCTCGGCCTGCGGCGGGTACAGCAACTCAAACCGCGACACCACCAGGTCCTCCTGCTGGCATATGCCCACGCTGGGCCGCCACCGATCCCAGCGCTTCGCCCCGCCCACATCCAGCGTGGTGCCCAGCAGGCCAATGACGACAGTGGGGCGGCTCATGAGCTAATAGTATCGCTTATTGATATCAATGGATCAACAACATCGCGTACACCGGGTTTCCTGCCCTCCCAGGCCCGCCGCGGCTCTGGCACACCGTGTGCAATAGGCACTCCGTCGCCGCACCAAACGCGGCGAATGCGAGGCTCAATCATGGCGAACAAGCAACTCTTTCAGTCCCGTCGCGGCCGCCAACTCCCCAAGGCCGACACCATCAATCAAGCCGGCGGAATCGCGTACGCGTTCAGCCCGGCCCACGCCCTGGCGCAGTACGCCGCGACCGGCTGCCTCACCCAGACCTTCTACGCGACCCAGGAGGACCAGTTGGAGACCGTCCTCCGCCTGGCCCAGCAGGTCGACTCGCTCACGATCGCCAAGGTCGCGATCTACGCCCGCGAACGCGGCCTGATGAAAGACATGCCCGCCCTGCTGTGCGCGGTGCTCGCGGTAAAGGACGGCGAACTGCTCGGGCGTGTCTTTCATCGCGTCATCGATTCGCCGAAGATGCTCCGAAACTTCGTGCAGATCGTGCGTTCCGGCGTCACCGGGCGCAAGAGCCTGGGTTCACGCCCCAAGCGCCTGGTCCGCTCCTGGCTCGCGGCACGGTCCGACGAAGACCTCTTCCGCGCCAGCGTCGGCAACGACCCTTCCCTCGCCGACCTGCTCCGAATGGTGCACCCCAAGCCCGGCACCAGGTCCCGCGCCGCCCTGTACGGCTACATCCTCGGTCAAACCCACGACGCCGCGGCTCTCCCCGCCATCGTCCGCGAGTACGAGTCCTTCAAGGCGCGCGTGAGCAACCCCGGGTAACAGGCTTCCCGCTCCCCGTCATCAACACCGTCCCTCCAGAAAAGGCAACTCCCCATGAACGCTCCCGACAAGATCCCCGACGTGCCGATGGCGATGCTGACCAGCCTCCCCCTCGCGCCGCGGCACTGGCTCCAGATCGCCCGCAACGCCTCCTGGCAGACCGTCCGCATGAACCTCAACACCTTCGAGCGCCACGGCGTCTTCTCCGACCCCGCGACCGTCGATCAGATCGCCAAGCGCCTGCGCGACCCCGCGCAGATCGCCAAGTCCCGCGTCCTGCCGTACCAGTTGATGGTCGCGTTCCAGAACGCCATCACCGCGCCCATGCCCATCCGCGAAGCCCTCCAGGACGCGATGGAACTGGCGACGCGCAACATCCCCGCCATCTCCGGAAAGGTCTGGGTCTTCCCGGATATCTCCGGCTCGATGCACGCCCCCGTCACCGGCTCCCGCACCGGCGCGACCTCCAAGGTCCGCTGCGTCGATGTCGCGGCGTTGGTCGCCGCGAGCGTGCTCCGCAACAACCGCGACGCCGGCATCATCCCCTTCAGCACCGAGGTCAACCTCATCGACCTCAACCCCCGAGATTCCGTCATGACCAACGCCCAGAAACTCTCGAGCATGCCCGGCGGCGGAACCAACTGCTCCGCGCCCCTCGCGTGGCTCAACCAACGGTCCCTGCCCGGCGATTTGCTCATCTACGTCTCGGACAACCAGTCCTGGCTCGACTCCAAGCCCAGCTACGCAACCACCCAGACCACCGAGCAGTGGGAGCGATTCAAGCAGCGCAACCCCGGCGCCCGGCTCGTGTGCCTCGACCTCCAGGCCTACGCCCATACCCAGGTCAAGGACCGCGACGATGTGCTCAATATCGGAGGCTTCTCCGACAGCGTCTTCGAGATCATCGCGCAGTTCGCCGCGGGAACGCTCGTGGGTTCACACTGGGTGCAGCAGATCGAGGCCATCACCGTCTGAACGTCGAAACGGGGTGCGGCGGATGCAATCGGGATTACATTCACACAATGAAACGTCTCGATGACCCCTCGCCGCCGCACCCCGGTTTCAAACACATTCAAAGCCCTCTGGCGGACGGATGCCGGCGGGAGTACATTGGCAATACCTCCAAGGTAGATCGGGTTCGAATCCCGGGGCCCCGCAAGGGGTCTACCTCTCGCCAACGATTCGCCGTCCGCCAGCGGTCTCTCAAGCGCCGGTTCCCCTCTCGAATGCACGTGGGACTACATCATCTCGAGTGTCGCGGGTTCGAATCCCGCCGCGGGAGTTTCTCCCGCGTAGCTCAGCCCGGTAGAGCATCGGAAATGTCTCACACCCTTCTCGTCGATCGGTGAACCCCAGCGTCGGCCCGCCGCGTCGAAAGACGCTCCGAGCCTTTGGCCGCGAATGCCAGATGGGACTACAGGTTTCAATCCTCCAGGTCACGGGTTCGAGTCCCGTCGGCTCCATTCCCAAACCCACGGGGCCGTAGCTCAGCGGTAGAGCAGGTAACGTCTCATCACCCACTTGTCGCGGCCGTTTTCTTTACGCAGCGTTCCACGAAAGCCACCCATGTCCAGCAGCACCGAAAAGCCCCGCTCCATCATCGCTACCGGCGAGGCCACCGGCATCCTGCCCGTCTCCTCAGGCCCGCCGATCACCGTGATCGGTACCCAGGCGATCCGCGAGACCTTCGACGAAATCTGCCTGCGCCAGGCCGTCAACTCGCGCACCGCCCCGGGCGTCACCCAGCTCGTGCTCAACCCCGATGCTCACTGCGGCTACGGCGCCCCCGTCGGCTGCACCCTGGTCTCGCCTACGCACATCTACCCCGGCCCCGTCGGCGTGGACATCAAGTGCTCCATGAGCCTCCTGCAGTTGGACCTTCCCGAAGCCGCCGTGCAGGACCAGCGCACCCGCCGCGCCCTCATCGAAGCGATCCTGGAACGCACCCCCACCGGCGCGGGCCGAGGCCAGCGCCAGGCCCCCAAGGGCCGCGCGGTCGACGCCGCCCTGGGTCGCCGCATCGTCACCCAGGGCGCAACCCCCGAACTCTGCCGCGAACTGGGAATCCCGGAGCACTGGATCGAGCGCTGCGAAGACTCCAAGCACGTCGGCCACGACGGCTCCGCCGATGCCCTGCGCGACCGCCTCGACCGCACCCTCGATCAGCCCGGCCACCAGCAGGTCTTCGCCGAGAAAATGCGCCAGTTGGGAAGCTACGGCGGCGGCAACCACTTCGGCGAGTGCGAGGTGGTGCGAGCCCACGACCATGCGACCGCCGAGTCCTTCGGCCTGCGCGACGGCCACGTCGCCTTCCTCTCTCCTTCCTCTCTCACTGCGGAAGCCGTGGTTGGGGTGCCCTCCTCGCCGACCGCCAGTTCAAGGCGATGCGCCGGCACTTCGCCACCTGGGGCATCCCGCTCCCGGGCAACGACCGCGAACTCGTCCACGCGCCCCTCGGCACCCCCGAGGCCGACTCCTACCTGGACGACATGGCCCTGGGCGCGAACTTCGCGACCCTCAACCACCTCCTCATCAATGCGCTCGTTCTGGAAGCCTTTCAGGAAGTCATCCACGGCGTCAAGGGCTCTCTCGTGTACTTCATCAGCCACAACATCGCCCGCAAGGAAATCGTCGACAACAAGGAAGCCTGGGTGCACCGCAAGGGCGCGACCCGAGCCTTCCCGGCGGGCCACCACGCCCTCAAGCAGACGCCCTTCTACGACACCGGCCACCCCATCCTCCTCCCCGGCAACCCGCAGGACGGCTCCAGCGTCATGGTCGCCCTCCCCGGCGCGCAGTTGTCGTGCTACAGCGTCAACCACGGCGCGGGCCGCCGCATGAGCCGCACCGCCGCCGCCAAAACCCTCGACCAGCGCACCGTCGACGACTCTTTCAACGCCGCCGACATCCTGTTCAACGGACGCAACTACCCGATCGATGAATCCCCCAAGGCCTACAAGGACTTCCGCGAAGTGCTCCGCAGCGTCGAACTCGCCGGCCTGGCCCGCGAGGTGGCGCGCCTCCAGGCCCGCTTCGTGATCAAGGACGGCGACAAGGCCGACGACTGATGACCCAGGATCTCCTCCATATCGACGGCTCACAGGGCGAGGGCGGCGGACAGATCCTCCGCTCCGCCCTCGCGCTCTCCATGGCCCTGGGGCGTCCCTTCCGCATCACCGGTATCCGCGCCAACCGCCCCAAGCCCGGGCTCATGCGCCAGCACCTCACCGCCGTTCACGCCGCGGCGGAGATCTGCAGCGCCCGCGTCCACGGCGCCGCCCCCGCCTCCCGCGAACTCACCTTCACCCCCGGCCCCATCCGCGCCGGTGATTACCACTTCGCCGTCGGCACCGCCGGCAGCACCACGCTGGTCCTCCAAGCCATCCTCCCGGCTCTCCTCGTCGCCCCCTGCCCCTCGTCGGTAGTGGTGGAGGGGGGCACCCACGCGCGTTGGGCCCCGCCCTTTGAGTTCCTCGAAGGCGCCCTGCTGCCGGTGCTCAACCGCATGGGCCACCGCGTGCAGGCCCGCCTCGAACGCCACGGCTTCTACCCCGCCGGCGGCGGACGCATCCGCGTCGACATCGCCCCCGCCCGCGCACCCACGCCGCTGCGCCTGGAATCCCGCGGCGAGGTCCGCTCCCGTACCGCCGCCATCCTCCTCTCCAAACTCCCGTTCGATATCGCCGAACGCGAACTCACCGCCATCCGCGATGCCCTGGGCTGGGAAGTCGGCCCCACAAACGTCCAGACGCTCCACAACGCCCTCAGCCCGGGCAACTGCGTCACCCTGCGCTTGGAGTGCGAGCACGTCACGGAGGTCTTCTGCGCCCTGGGCGAACTCGGCAAGCCCGCTTCCGCCGTCGCGGCCGAAGCCACCGACGCCGCGCGCGAGTACCTCGCCGCCGCGGCCCCCGTCGGCCGCCATCTCGCCGATCAGTTGATGGTGCCCCTCGCCATCGCCGCGGCACAGGGCGCGGGCGAATGCTCCTTTCTGAGCCTGCCCTTCACACCCCACTCCAGCACCAACTCCGCCGTCGTCGGCGAGTTCTTGGGTCAGGAGCCCTCCGTGGAGCGTCGCGGCCGGTTGATGCGATGGAGCGTGGTGGGCTACCCTTCGTCAACTTCTACTCGACCTACCGATTGAAACACACTCTTGTTCGCAGCGCCACGTTCCGCACCCGCTCCACGTGCATGAGCAACCGGGATCGCGCCGACCCCCAACAGGTTGGTCACGCCACGCGCAAGGAGCAACAGAAGAGAGAGACCAACCGTGGGCATCCGAATCGATATCAGTGAAGAACACCAGCGCATACTCCACGAAACCTGGGGAGAGGATCTCGCACGCGCCGCCCTGGAGGCGTTGATCGTCGAGGGATACCGCTCCAGGAAGCTCGACGCCGCCACCGTCGGCAAGCTCCTGGGCCTCACCGACCGCTGGGACGTCAACCGGTGGCTCGCCGACCGCCACGTCCCGCTGCGCTACTCGATCCAGGATATCGAAGCGGACGTCCCCACGCGCCCCCGCGCACTGATCTGATGCCCGATGCCGTCCCGCATCAGAGCTTGCGGTCCAGCACGCGGTACTGGATTGCCTCCAGCACGTCCTCCTGCCGCACCCGCTCCGAGCCGTCAATGTCCGCGATCGTCCTGGCCACGCGCCTGATCTTGTCATAGGCCCGCGCCGAGAGTTTCATCTGCGTCATCGCGTCCCCCAGCACGCTGACCGTCCGATCGTCCAGCCGCGCCATCTCGTCCAGTTGCTTGCCGCTCAGCCGCGAGTTCGGTGTTGAGGCCCCCTGCCGCGCTGTCTGCGCACTCCTCGCCCGCTCCACCTTCTCGCGCATCTGCGCCGTGTTGGTGCCCGTGGGCGCCGAAACATCCCCGGAGGCCCGCCTCGACAACTCCTTGAACGGCACCGCCGGCGCTTCCACGTGAATATCGATCCTGTCCAGCAGGGGCCCGCTCAACCGCTCCATGTACTTCTCCATCGCCCGCTTGCCCGCCTCGCCCACCGGCATGTCGCCTTTGGGCGTGGGGTTCATCGCCGCGATGAGCATGAAACTCGCCGGGAATCGCACCGCCGCGTGCGAGCGCGCGATCGTCACGACGTGATCCTCCATCGGCTGCCGCAGCCCCTCCAGCACGTCGCGCGGGAACTCGGCCATCTCATCCAGGAACAGCACGCCCCGGTGCGCCAGTGAAATCTCTCCCGGCCGCGGGATCTGCCCGCCCCCGACCACCGCCGCCGCGCTCGCCGTGTGGTGCGGGCTCCGCACCGGCCGCGTCGTCACCAGGCTCTGCCCCGGCGGCAACTGCCCCGCCGCCGAGTAGATCCGCGTAATCTCGATCGCCTCCTCCGGCGACAGCGCCGGCAGCACCCCCGGCAGCGCCTTGGCCATCATCGTCTTGCCCGTCCCCGGAGGACCCAGCATCAACAGGTTGTGCGACCCCCCGGCCGCCACCATGATCGCCCGCTTCACCCCCTCCTGCCCCCGCACCTCTGCAAAATCAATCGGCGCGGCACCCCCCCGCAGCAACCCCGCGATATCCGGCGGCGGCACCGGCTCGGGCTCGATGTTCCCCGTCAGCAATCCCACCACCTCGCTCAGCGTCCGCGCCCCGTACACATTCACGCCCTCAACCACCGCCGCCTCTCCCGCGTTGTCCGCGCTCACGATCACCCCTTGGGCCCCCCGCGCCTTCGCCAGAGACGCCAGCGCGATCGCCCCCTTGATCGGCCGCAGTCGCCCGTCCAGCGCCAACTCCCCCGCGAACACCAGCTTGCGGAAGTCCAGCCCCTTGTCGTCCGGCCCCCGCACCGGCCGGATCACCCCCCGCACCGCAAGAAACCCCACCGCGATCGGCAGGTCGTACGTCGGCCCTTCCTTGCGGATGTCCGCCGGCGCCAGATTGATCACCGTCCGCCCCATCCCCACCGAATACCCGCTGTTGGCCAGCGCGGACCGCACCCGCTCCATGGACTCCTTCACCGCCGCGTCCGGCAGTCCCACTGTCACGACCTTGGATTCCCCCGGCATCATCTCTTCGTCATGGTCAACCTCCACCTCGCACGGAAGCGCCTCAATGCCCTGCAGCAGATACGACTGAACTCGCGCCAGCATGGGGCAGAGGATACCGGGGATGCAGACCCCGCGACTGCTCCCCGCCCCAATCCGTATCTCCCACCTTCAACCCGCCGCGGCCGCCCCGGCCTCGCCCGCCTTCACCTCCAGCGGCCCCGTTTCCGGTGTCTCCCACGGCTGCACCGCCGCCGGACCGTCCGGATCGCGACCCGTGAAGATCCGATACAACGCCGGCAGCACCACCAGCGTGAGCAACGTGCTGGAGATGAGCCCGCCGATCACCACGGTCGCCAGCGGCTTCTGCACCTCCGCCCCCGTCCCGTGCGCCAGCGCCATCGGCACAAACCCCAGCGACGCCACCAGCGCCGTCATGAGCACCGGCCGCAGCCGCACCAGGCACCCGCGCACGATCGCCGCGTCGCGCCCCAGCCCCTCGGCCCTCAACTGGTTGATGAACGACACCATCACCAGCCCGTTGAGCACCGCCACGCCCGAGAGCGCGATGAACCCCACCGCCGCGGAGATCGAAAACGGCATCCCCCGCAGCCACAGCGCCACGATCCCGCCCGTCAGCCCCAGCGGCACCGCGCTGAACACCAGCAACGCGTACTTGACGCTCTTGAACGTCGAGAACAGCAGCAGGAAGATGAGCAGAAAGCAGATCGGCACGACGACCGACAATCGCTCCTTGGCCGCCACCAGGTTCTCGAACTGCCCGCCCCACACCAGCCACTGCCCCGCCGGCAGCGTCACCGCGGCCATCCGCGTCTGCGCCTCCTGCACGAACGATCCCAGGTCCCGCCCCCGCACGTTGCACTGCACCACGATCCGCCGTTTCCCGTTCTCGCGGCTGATCTGATTCGTCCCTTCCGCAACATCAATCCGCGCCACCTGCCCCAGCGGCACAAACCCCATCCCCTCCGGCCGAGCCGTCAGTTCCGCCGCGCTTCCCTCTTCCGCGCTCACCAACCGCACCGTCCGCGCCCCCTCGTCCCCCTCCGGCAGCGGAATAGGCAGCCGTTCCAGCGTGTCGATCCGCCCGCGCAGCGCATCGGGCAGCCGCACCACCAGGTCAAACCGCCGATCGCCCTCAAAGACCTTCCCAGCTTCCCGCCCGCCCATCGCCACCGCCACCACTTCCTGCACGTCGTGCACCGAAAGCCCGTACCGGGCGATCGCCGCGCGATCGATGTCCACCGTCATCACCGGCAACCCCTCGGTCTGCTCGGACTTCGCGTCCGCCGCGCCCGGGATGCCCCGCAGCACCTCCAGCACCCGCGCCGCCGTCTTCTCCATCGCGTCGAAATCATCCCCGTACACCTTCACCGCCACGTCGCCCCGCACGCCCGAGATCAACTCGTTGAAACGCATCTGGATCGGCTGCGTGAACTCGTAGTTGTTGCCCGGCACCGCCGCGACCGTGAGCTGGATCAACCGGATGAGTTTCCCTTTGTGCCCCTCGATCTTCAGCTCCGGTTCCCCCTCGTGCCCAACCTC
This sequence comes from Phycisphaerales bacterium, assembly GCA_044222845.1. GTDB lineage: Bacteria > Planctomycetota > Phycisphaerae > Phycisphaerales > UBA1924 > UBA2402. Next base: position 9,161 of record JBGAMO010000062.1, on the reverse strand, counting down.
CCCGTGCCCAACCTCCTCGTGCCCGTGCTCGTCGTGCCCGCCCGCGTGCGCATCCACGGACGCCATCTCCGCCTGCTTCGCCGCGATCACCCGCTCCAGTTCCGCCTCGCTGCGCCACTGGCTCTTGTCCTTGAAGATGATGAACGTGTCCGACACGTTCGGGGGCATCGGGTCGGTCGCCATCTCCGCCGTCCCGGTCTTGGAGTAGATGAACGCCACCTCGGGAATCAACGACACCGCCTTCTCCACTTCGAACTGCATCGCCTGCGACTGCGTGATCCCCGTCGACGGGATCCGCATCGCGTGCATCGCCACATCCTTCTCATCCAGCGTGGGCGCGAACTCCTGCCCCAGCCGCGTGAACAGCAGCGCCGACGCCGCGAACGCCAGCACCGCCGCCCCCGCCACCGGCCAGCGCAGCCGCACCGACCACCGCAGCACCGGCTCGTACGCCGTCTTGGCCCACCGCACCAGGAACATCTCCTTCTCCGTCACCCGCCCGCCGATCAGCACCGCCACCATCGCCGGCACGAACGTCAGCGACAGCACGAACGCGGCCAACAGCGCGAAGATCACCGTCATCGCCATCGGGTGGAACATCTTCCCCTCCACCCCCGTGAGCGCCAGGATCGGGAAGTACACCGTCACGATGATCGCCTGCCCGTACACCGACGGCTGGATCATCTCCTTCGCCGCGACCATCACCTCGTGCAGCCGCTCCTGCAGCGTCAGCAGCCGCCCCCGGTGGTGCTGCGCCTCGCCCAGCCGCCGCAGGCAGTTCTCCACGATGATCACCGCCCCGTCCACGATCAGGCCGAAGTCGATCGCCCCCAGCGACATCAGGTTGCCGCTCACCCTGTTCTGCACCATGCCCGTGGCCGTCATGAGCATCGAGAGCGGGATCGCCAGCGCGCAGATCAGCGCCGCCCGCACGTTCCCCAGCAGCAGGAGCAGCACCACGATCACCAGCACCGCCCCCTCCAGCAGGTTCTTCTGCACCGTCAGGATCGTCGCGTCCACCAGCTTCGTCCGGTTGAGCACCGTCTTGGCCCGGATCCCCGCCGGCAGCGACCGCTGCACCTCCGTCATCTTCGCGTCCACGCTCGCCGCCACCGTCCGGCTGTTCGCCCCCAACAGCATGATCGCCGTGGACACCACCACCTCTTCCCCGTTCTCGCTCGCCGAGCCCGTCCGCAGCTCCCGCCCGATCCCCACCCCGCCCGCGTCCGCCACGATGTCCTTGACGCGGATCGGCACCCCGCCACGCGACGCCACCACGATCTCCTCGATCTGCTCCGGGCGCTCGATCCGCCCCGTCGCCCGCACCAGGTAACTCTCCCCCTTGTGCTCGATGTACCCCGCCCCCGTCGAGATGTTGTTCTTCTCGATCGCGTCGATCACCTCCGCGAACGTGAGCCCGTACGACACCAGTTTCATCGGGTCCGGCTGGATGTGGTACTGCTTGACGTAGCCCCCGATCGCCTCAACGCCCGCCACGTCCTTCACGCCCTTGAGCTGCGGGCGGATGATCCAGTCCTGCACCTCGCGCAGATACGCCGCCAGCTCAAGATCGCTCGTCAGCGTCCGCCCCTCCGGCGTCAGGTACACGCCCTCGCGCTGCCACCCCGGAGCGCCCGGCGTGAACCGCGCCCCCGCCCCGTGCGGGTGCTCGTACTCCACGGTGTACATGTAGATCTCCCCCAGCCCCGTCGCGATCGGCCCCATCACCGGCTCCACGCCCGGCGGCAGGCTCTCCCCGGCCTCCCCCAGCCGCTCGCTCACCTGCTGACGCGCGAAGTAGATGTTCACGTCGTCCTCGAACACCGCCGTGATCTGCGCGAACCCGTTGCGCGAGAGCGACCGCGTCGACTGCAGCCCCGGGATCCCCGCCAGCGCGTTCTCGATCGTGAACGTCACCCGCTTCTCAACCTCGATCGGCGACAGGCTCGCCGCCGTCGCGTTGATCTGCACCTGGTTGTTCGTGATATCCGGAACCGCGTCGATCGGCAGCCGTTGGAGCGAGTACGCGCCCAACCCCGCCGCCATCACCGTCAGCAGCAGCACCAGCCACCGGTTCTTGATCGAGAAATGCAGTATGCCCTCAAGCATGGAATACTCCGACACCCGCGCACCCTCGCACGCGGCGGTTGATCTTCAAGCACCCGACGAACGCTCCCAAGTCGATCTTCATCCCGCGCGCATCCTCAATGGTGATGCGCCGCGCTCCCCTTCCCCAACTCCGCCTTGAGAATGAACGTCCCCGCGGCGACAAACTCCTCACCCGCCTCCAACCCCGCCAGGATCGGCACCAGCCCGCCCACCGCCTTGCCCACCGTCACCGCCCGCTTCGCGAACGTGTTCGCCTCCCCCTTCACCGGCACGAACACCGCCGGACCACCCTCGACCGTCTGCACCGCCTCGTCCGGCACCGCCACCGCCGCGTTCGTCTCTCCCGAAGCCACGATCTCAACCTGAGCGAACATCCCCGGTCGCAGCGCGCCCGCCGCCGCCGGCAGTTCAATCCGCACCTGCACCGTTCGAGTCGCCGAATCCACCAGCGGCGCGATGAACGCCACCTTCCCATCCAGCCGCCCGGCCCCGTTCGTGCCCACCATCACCCACGCCCCCGCGCCCACCGCCACCTCGTGCAGCCGTGCCTCGGGCACGTCCGCGAGCACCCACAGCGTGCTCGTGTCCGCCAGCACCATCAGCGCCTCGCGGTCCGGGCTCACTAGTTCCCCCAGCGTCACCTCCCGCTGCACCACCCGCCCATCAATCGGCGCGTGCACCGTGTACCGCGGCGTGATCTCACCCGTCCGCGCCAGTTCCTCCACCCCCGCCTGCGACATCCCCAGCAGGTGCAGCCGGTTCTCCGCGCCCACCACCGCCGCGTTCGCCGCCTTCTGTCCCGCCAGCGCCGACTTGTACTCGGCCTCGCGCTTCTGCACCTCCGTCAGCGAAATGCCCTGCGACTGTTCGTGCAACCCCTTGGCCCGGTCCCACACCACCTTCGCCAGTTCCACCGCCGGCGCCGCCGTCTCCGCGCCGATCCGCTTCTGGAAGTAATCCGCCTGCGCCTCGCCCAACTCCGGGCTCTCCACCACCAGCAGCGCATCCCCGCGCTTCACCGCGTCACCCAGCCGGACCTTGATCTCGATCGCACGCCCCCGCAGCGGCGACCCCACGTGCGCCATCGCCTCGGTGTTGAACCCCACCCGCGCCGGCGCGGTGAACGTCGGCGCAAGCATCACCCGCTCCGCCGCCGCCACCTTCACGCCGTACCGCCCGACCGCCTCGGCCGTCAGCGTCACCTCGTCCGAATGTCCCTCTTCTCCTTCCCCGTGATCGTGCCCATCCCCCGGGGCGTGACCGTCCGCGTGCTTGTCCGTCGCACCGCCATGATCGTGATCATCCGCGTGCGCGCCGGCCGCCGCGTGATCGTGCCCATCTCCCTCCGCGTGCTCCTTGCACCCCAGTGGCAGCAACGCCATCGCCGCGATTACCCCGGGAAACATCAACCCATTCAACATTGCCGCCCGCAAGTTCTTCATCTTCATGTGTAAGTCCTTTGACATGTTCGTTTCTCGTGTGTGTGGTGGGGGTGGGGGGTGTTTAATGGACGGAGGCATCAACGCGCCCCGCCGCCTCCTGCCGCACCCCCGCCGCCACGCCCGGCCCGCCCACCGCCCGCTCCAACCTGAACAACGCCCTGGCCGTCTGATGTTCAACCTCGATGCAGCGCGCCTGCGCGAGCCGCAGATCCTGCTCCGCCAGGATGAGCCCCGTGATGTCGCTCTGCCCCGCCCGGTACGCATCCTCCGCCAGCGTGCGACGCCGTTGCTGCAGCGGGATCAACTCCCCCCGGATCCTCGCCAGGTTCGCCCCGCTCGCCGCGAGCGTCTCGTACGCGATCCGCACCTCTTCCACGATTTTCCGCCTCTCCAGCGTCAACTCGTGCCGCGCTTCCAGTTGCTCCGCCGTCACCCGCGCCCGCCGCGCCTGGCCCATGTCGAACACCGGCACCGGCGTCGAGACCGAGGGCCCCACGAACCAGTCATCGCCCCGCTGCGCATCCACACCGGCCCCCGCTCCCTCCCACGGCAGCAGCGCCGCCAGCGCCTCGTCATCTCCCAGCGCCTTGAGCCGCCACCCGATCGATTGCACCTCCGGCCGCTTCCGCAGCGCCGCATCCACCCAGCGCGATTCGGCCTGCGCGTCCACCGTGGGAGCCTCCCACGCTTCCAGCGTCCACACCGCCGCGGCAGACGGTTCGCCGATCAACCGCGCCAGCCGCAGTCGCTCCTCCCGCTCCGTGAGCACCGCCTGATCAATTTCTACTTGCATCTCTACCCGCTGCGCATCCAGCGTCGCCAAGTCGGCCCGCGTCCCTTCCCCCGCCTCCAGCCTCGCCCGCGCCACCGACGCCAGCCGCTCCAGCAGCGTCATGCGCTCCCGCAGAACCGGCACCAGCGCCGCCGACGCCTGCGCCCCAGCGAACCGCTCCTGCACCTCCCACACCACGTCGATCGCCGCCGTCACCGCGTCCGCCGAGGCCTGCCTGAGCCGGTTGTCCGCCGCGCTCGAACGCCGCGGAATCTCCAGCGCCGCCACGAAGTCCTGCGCCAGTGATGCCTCGATCTGCGGCTTGCCCGGCCCCCAGCGCAGCACGACGTTCAGCACCGGGTTCGGCAGCAGCCTCGATTGATCCGCATCCGCCAGCGCCACACGCACCCGCGCCAGCGCCGCCTGCAGCCCCGGGTCCGTCGTCACCGCCCGCCGCACCGCCTCGGCCAGCGTCAGCGTCTGCCCCACCGAGTTCGGTTCATCCAGTGCGCCCCCCTCCGGCCCCACCGCAACGAACTCCACCGGCGCGGCCAGCCCCGCCGCCGCCGCGACCTCGCGCGAACTCTCGACATCCATCCGAGGCGGCCCATCACAGCCCGCCAGCCAGCAGAGGACCGCCGCGCCGCCCAAGAGGGCGACCGACATATGTAAATGCCGCGCTGCGTACCTGTAGCGCATCGATAGTTCTCCGTTTCTTCCGCGCCGACAGGCCCGCGCCCGTTGCACGTACATGCCAGAATGAGTGGTGTGGGGGTGGGGAGGTGGGGGGGGTTGGATCCGCAGCGATTGGGCGCCGATGCCTCACGCGTCCGCGCAACCGTCCGCCGCGCAGCACGCCAACAGCCACCCGCGCCCGCCGGTCTCCATCGGGAGACCAACTGCGCCGATCACCGCGCACTGCGCAGCCCGCTTCTACACCTGAAGAATGATCGTCCGCATCCGCTCCGCCGTGTCCGGCGGCCGCGTCAGCGCAACAACCTCGCGAGACCGCCGCCATTCGGGCGTCTCAATCCACTCAACCCGCGGCGACACCGCCGCCATTTCGCACACCGGCATCGCCAGGTCTGCGCCCCGCGAACTTGCCAGCACCTTCGCCGCGTCGTGCGTCGCGCTCAGCGGCGTGTCCTTGCACGGCCCTCGCTCATCCGGCGCCCCGTGCTCCAGCGCCGCGTCGTCCGCCGCCCTACCGCCCAGACACGCCCCCTCGCCCGACCGTTCGCACGCCAACTCCAACCGCGTCCCCGCGCTGTCCTCGCACCTCACTATCAAATGCGAGGCCACGCTCTGCCCCAGCACGACGGCCGCGAGGCAGAGCAGGCTGAACAGGTGTTGGAACCGGGTCCGGAGCATCGAGTGCAGGAGCATACGCCGCCCAGTTGAGACTTGTTCGCATTCCAATCCCCAAGCGGCTTGGCCGTCCCGGGCATTGTTTTCTCTTTCGGCGCCTTTCCACCCATCGCCCCGTTCCGTGCGCCCAATCCCGGCCCCTCCGCAAATTCCCCCGCACCGATCCCACCCTCCGGCGTATCAACCCCAGCCGTTCTTTGACATCCCAGGTTTGCACTTCCCGCTCTCGGCTCGCACGCGCTCACCTCGACCAAAAGTTCAAGCGAGCACCCGAAGCACCCGCATCACCAAAAGTTCATCCGCACGCCGGACTTCTTGCAGCCCCTTTGCCCTGTCTCCCAGCCCGCCGAAACGTCCCGATAACCGCGATCCGCGTGCCGCGCACACGCCACCAAAAGTTCATTCGCACCTCCCCGCCAGGCGCTCAAAAAGGCCACAAAAGCAGCCGCACACAGCGACATGCTCGCTCGCGCACAACACCAAAACTTCATCCGCTCCTGGCCTAGAGCCAAACGTTCATCCAGTCAAACGTCCTGATAACCACCGAGTTTCGCGCCTGTGCGCAAGCACCAAAACTTCATCGCATCCCGCCCCACCCTCTAATAGACTGCGCCCACCAAACCCCCGCTCTCTCCACTCTTCATTTCCCCATTTCCAACTTTCCCCATTTCCCGATTTTCCCCATGCCCGCCACCACCTTCCACGCCTTCAGCCCGGCCCTCAACCGTCCCCTCGCGCAGACGCACCGCGCCGCCACGCCCGATGAAGTCGATTCCGCCTGCCTCCTCGCCGCCGAAGCCTTCGCGCCCTTCATGGAGCGCTCCCGCGAGGACCGCGCCGCCCTGCTCGAGTCCATCGCCGCCAACATCGCCGCGCTGGGTGACTCACTCCTCAACACCGCCAGCGAAGAGACCGGCCTCTCCGTGCCGCGCCTGGGCTCAGAGCGTGACCGCACCGTCTTCACGCTCCGCCACTTCGCCGCCATCGTCCGCGACGGTTCCTGGGCTCGCCCCTGCATCGATCCCGGCGATCCCAACCGCAAACCCCTCCCCAAGCCCGACCTGCGCCGCATGCTCCGGCCCTTGGGACCTGTCGCCGTCTTCGGCGCGAGCAACTTCCCTCTCGCCTACAGCACCGCAGGCGGAGACACCGCCTCGGCCCTCGCCGCCGCGTGCCCCGTCGTCGTGAAAGGCCACCCGTCCCACCCCGCCACCGGCGCCGCCGTCGCGCAGGCAGTCAACGAGGCCGTCGAATCCGCACGCTTCCATCACGGCGTCTTCTCGTATCTTCAAGCCGGCGGTGACCGCGAACTCGCCATCGGCGAGGAAGTCGTGCTGCACCCGGCCATCCAGGCCGTCGGCTTCACCGGTTCTCTCCGAGGCGGCACCGGCCTCGCCGCCCTCGCCGCCTCCCGCCCGCGCCCCATCCCCGTCTTCGCCGAGATGGGCAGCATCAACCCCATCTTCGTGATGTCGCGAGCGCTCGCACGCGATGCCGAAGCCATCGCCGAGAAGATCTTCGCCTCCATCACCAACTCCACCGGCCAGATGTGCACCTGCCCCGGCCTGGTCTTCCTCCCCCAGGGACAGAACGCCCAGCGCTTCGCCGATCGCCTCGCGGCCCTGGTCCGTGCTTCCTCTCCGCAGAACATGCTCGGCGAACGCATCCGCCGATCATTCCTCTCGCGCATGCGCGAAGTGAGCGAACTCCCCGGTGTCGATCAACTCGCCCGCTCCGACGGCCCCTCCGGCGACGGTCTGACCCAGGCCACCACCGTGCTGCAGACCTCGCTCAACACCTTCAACACCTTCCCCACGATCATGGATGAATGCTTCGGACCATCAACGATCCTGGTCCTCTGCCCCAGCGAGAACGACTTCCCCGACGCCGCCGAACGCTGCCCCGGTTCGCTCGCCGCCGCGATTTTCTGCGACGATGGCGACATCGCCCTGGGCCTATCCGAAGTCCTCGCCCGCCGCGCCGGCCGCGTCGTCTTCAATGGCGTCACCACCGGCGTCGAAGTCTCTCCCGCCATGGTCCACGGCGGCCCCTGGCCCGCCACCAACCAGCCGCACACCACCGCCGTCGGCGCCATGGCCATCGAACGCTGGTGCCGCCCCGTCTGCTATCAGAACGCCCCGATCGATCTGCTCCCCCGCGAACTCCGCTGACTCACCGTTCCCGCGGCGGCACCGGGTCGTACCCGCCCTTGGCGAACGGATGACACCGCAGAATCCGCGACACAGTCAGCCGCGTCCCCCGCAGCACGCCATGTTCCCGGTACGCATCCACCGCGTAATGCGAGCACGAAGGCGCGTACCGGCACTGCCCCCCGAACAGCGGCGACAACACCACCTGGTACACCCGGATCAGAAAAATGCACACCCCCGCGCACGCCCGCCCGACCCCGCCCGCCAATCCGCCCGGCCGCCGCGACTCGCTCTGACCTCTCCCGCTCCCGGTGTCAGCGTTGTCCATCGCGCTTCTCCCTCCGCGACCAATCCTTGTGCATGAGTTCCGCGGTCTGCGCGATGAGCCGTTGATAGTCCTCCAACGGCAACTCCGGGTTCTGGCGCGGGCTCACCACCAGGTCGTACGCCCCCGGCAGATCGTGCCGAATCAGCCGGAACGCCTCCCGCACCATCCGCTTCACCCGGTTCCGCTGCACCGCCGTACCCACGCGCTTGCCCACCGCCAGCCCCAGCCGCCAGCGGCACAGCCCGTTGGGCCGCGTGAACATCAGCAGCGGCCCCGCCGCCTTCTTCATCCGCGCGTCGTACACCGCCTGGTACTCCAGATCGTGGCACAACTTGCACGAACGCGGGAACCTCGCCCCGCGTGCCGCGTCTGCCTTCTCTGTGTTCGCGCCTTGGTCGGTCATGTGATCATCAGTCAGCGCCGCCCGCACGCGTCGCACGTGCCGAACAGCACCAGTTCGTGCCCCTCGAGATTGAACCCCTTGGGCGACAACTCCGCGAAGTTCCCCGGGCACCCTTCCAACTCAAACACCCGCTCGCACCCGCGGCAGTAGAAATGGTGATGATGCCCCTTGCCCGCCAGTTCAAACCTCGGCGCCCCGCCGGGAATCTCCACCGTCTGCACCACCCCCGCCTGCGCCAGCAGGTTCAGCGTGCGGTACACCGTCGCGAGCCCCAGCCCCTCCACGTGCTCCTGCGCGTGCTCCAGGATCTCCTTGGGTGTGAGCGGCGAGTTCGCCGCCTCCATCGCGGCGCGGATCGCCTCCCGCTGCGGCGTGCTCGCGTTCGCAGGCCGGCCTTTGCGTCGCTGTTTCTTCCGGGGCTTGGAGGCCATCACTCAATGGTAAGTCGGTCGCCCTCTTCCGCCGCCGCGATGTCCGCACGCTCCCGCGGGCCCGCCACCGCGCCCGGCCGCCGCACCCGCGTCAGCAGCCCCAGCGTCAGCAGCCGCGCCGCCGCCGACACCCAGAACACCACCGCGTACGCCCCATG
>JBGAMO010000061.1:0-25642 GCA_044222845.1 Phycisphaerales bacterium | reverse complement strand
GCAAGATCTTGGTGGAGCTTGGGTATTGCTCGGAGACTGACATTGCTGAAGCTCGCGCCGGCCAGGCGGGCATGTCGTACGTGGATCTGAAGGGTTTCGACGTTCCCGAGTCGTTCCGCGAGGTGATCCCTTCGGAGAACATCCGGACGTACGAGGTGGTGCCGATCGAGTACAACCCGGTCAGCAAGCGGCTCAAGATCGCGATGAAGACGCCGGATAACTTCCGGGCGGTCGACGACATCCGGCTGCTTCTGGGCTTCAACGTCGACGCGGTGGTGGCCGACCCCACGCTGATCGACGGGTTGATCAAGAAGCACTATTCCAAGCAAGAGAGCGTCGGGGACGTCATCAGCAACATCAAGGTTGATGAGAAGTTCTCCAAGATCGCGGCGGGCGGCCGCGACACGTCGATCGACCTGGACGCGCTCAACGAGGCCGTCAACGACAACCAGGTGATCAAGCTGCTGAACCTGGTGCTGATGCAGGCGATCAAGGACCGCGCCAGCGATATCCACTTTGAGCCGTTCGAGAACGAGTTCAAGATGCGGTACCGCATCGACGGCGTGCTGTACGAGATGGTGCCGCCGCCCAAGCAGCTGGGCCCGGCGATCACGAGCCGAATCAAGGTCATGGCGAACCTGGACATCGCCGAGCGGCGGCTGCCGCAGGACGGCCGCATCGAGCTGAAGCTGGGCGGGAATCCGGTGGACCTGCGTATCGCCGTGCTCCCGACCATTTACGGTGAGTCGTGCGTGATGCGCGTGCTGGACCGAAGCAACGTCGAACTGGCCCTGGACCGCATCGGGCTGCGCCAGGACGACTTCGACACGTTCGACCGTCTGATCCACAAGCCCAACGGCATCGTGACGGTGACGGGCCCCACCGGTTCGGGCAAGACCACCACGCTGTACGCGGCGCTGGCGCGGCTGAACGACATCGAGACCAAGATCCTGACCGTCGAGGACCCGGTCGAGTACGACATCGACGGCCTGTGTCAGTGCCAGGTGAATGAAGAGGCCGGGCTCACGTTTGCCAAGGCGCTGCGTTCGTTCCTGCGTCAGGACCCGGACATCATCCTGGTGGGCGAAATCCGCGACCTTGAGACCGCGCAGATCGCGGTGCAGGCGTCGCTGACGGGCCACCTGGTGCTGAGCACGCTGCACACCAACGACGCCCCGAGCTCGATCATCCGTCTGGTGGACCTGGGCATGGAGCCGTTCCTTCTGACCGCGACGATCGAGGGCATCGTGGCCCAGCGTCTGGTGCGGCGTGTGTGCCCCAAGTGCAAGGAGCAGTACACGCCCAAGGAAGAAGAGCTCATGGAGCTGAACCTCACGCCGGACACGGTGCGGGGCAAGCAGTTCAGCCGCGGGCGCGGGTGCGACAACTGCAACAAGTCGGGCTACCGGGGCCGCATGGCGATCTTCGAGATCATGACCATGGACGACGAGATGCGCGAACTGGTGATGAAGCAGGCCAACACCACCGCGCTGCGGGCCCACGCCCGCAAGCGGGGCATGCGGTCGCTGCGCGAGAGCGGCCTGATGGGCATTTACGAAGGGCAGACCACCATCGACGAGGTGGTGAGAGAAACGATGTCGGACGAGGATTAAGCGGCAGGATTGGGTGATCTGGGTTCGGACAACACGGATTTGGGGAAGTGACCTATGGCGACGTTCGTATATGAAGCGTTGAACTCGGCCGGCAAGCCTCAGAAGGGCACCGTTGAAGCCGGCACGACCGAAGAGGCGATCGCGCGCATCAAGTCGCAGGGCTTCTACCCCACCAGCGTCCGCGAGCAGCAGGCCAAGAAGGGCGGGGGCCCCCCGGACGCCGAGGCGATGAAGGGCAAGGCGAAGAAGAAGGGCGGGGGCATGGGCATCGGCGGCGTCGGCGCCAAGCAGCTGACGGCCTTCACCCGGCAGCTCTCCACGCTTCAGGACGCCGGTCTGCCGCTTCTGCGTTCGCTCCAGATTCTGGAGAGCCAGCTCAAGCCCGGCAAGCTCAAGAACATCCTGATGGGCGTGTGCGAAGAGGTCGAGGGCGGTTCATCGCTTTCGGAGGCGATGGGCAAGTTCCCCAAGGCCTTCAACCACCTGTACGTCAAGATGGTGAACGCCGGCGAGATCGGCGGCGTGCTGGACATCATCCTCCAGCGTCTCGCGGAGTTCATGGAGAAGAGCCAGCGTCTGCAGCGCAAGATCAAGGGCGCGATGGTGTACCCCATCGTCGTGATCACGATCGCGGCGTTGATCCTGACCGGCATCATGGTGTTCATCATCCCGAAGTTCGAGGAAATCTTCCGCGACTTCGGCGTGGCGCTCCCGTGGCTGACGATGAAGCTGATCTCGACCTCGCGCTGGGTGGCGGGCACGAACCCCGGGCAGAGCATCCCCGGCTGGATCGTCCTGCTGCCGTCGCCCATCATCATGATCGCGATGTGGAAGCTGATCCGCAAGGCGGGCCCGGGCCGCGCGGCCACCGACACGCTGCTGCTCTTTTCGCCGGTGTTCGGCAACCTCATCCGCAAGACCGTGATCGCCCGGTTCACGCGGACCCTGGGAACGCTGGTCTCGGCGGGCGTGCCGATCCTGGAGGCGGTGAAGATCACCAAGGAAACCAGCGGCAACTACGTCTTCGAGAAGGCGCTGCAGAAGGTGCACGACAGCATCCGCGAGGGTGAAGGCTTCGCCGCGCCGCTGCGCGAGAGCAAGACGTGCGACGCGATCGTCGTGAACATGATCGACGTCGGCGAGGAGACGGGCGAACTAGACGCGATGCTCCTGAAGATCGCTGATAACTACGACGAAGAAGTGGACGTGGCGGTCGCGGCCCTGGTGAGCCTGCTGGAGCCCCTCATGGTGGTGGTGCTGGGCGGCATCGTCGGAACGATCGTCGTGGCCATGTTCCTTCCTCTGGTGGCCATGATCCAGTCTCTGCAGGGAGGCGGCGCGGTCTGACCTCAGGACGGGTCGCTCACGCGCGGTCGGCGGTGGCGCACGGTCAATGGAAGAAGTGGAGTCGGTATGCGAAACACAGCTTCGAACAACTCCGGAAAGGCCCGCCGCGGCTTCACGCTCGTGGAGGTGCTCTTCTCGGTGCTCATCATGGGCGTGCTCATCGGGCTGTTGTACGTCGGGTACCGGTCTTCCAAGACGTTCGCATCGTCCGCGGCGGACAAGACGGCGGTGAGCGACATCAAGGTGGCGGTGTCGAACTTCAACAAGGAGTTCGGGTTCCTGCCGCCGCTGGTGCGGGACCGCAACCCCACGACGCGCGTGTCGATCGCGCCTTCCGGCGACAAGGCCAAGATCGCGGTCTACGACTTCATCGCTCCCCCGGACGCGGACCGCACCTATCTCAAGCGGGGCTCTGAGCCTGCCCCGACGGCGAACAACCCCTTCGAGGACTACCGCTTCAGCGAGCGGACGATCGCGTACTTCCTCGCCGGCGCGTGCGACACGCCGCGCAACATCAACGAAGCGACGGCGGAACTGCGGGCACTTCCCATCGACGGCGTGGCCGGGCCGGGGATGTACAAGGCTCTGGCGGACGGCACGTTCGACATTCCCAAGGACGTGAAGGATCCGTCGCACGACGGCACCGTTGCGGCTGAGAAGCAGCGTCGGCGCGTCGGCAAGCGGTACGAGCCGTTCGTCGATCTCAACGGCAAGCGGCTCAAGCTCACGCGGCTCTCTTCGGGCGGCGAGGACGCGATGGACCGCGACAACTCCGGCAACGACGCGGGCGAGAATCGGTTGGTGGCGATCACGGATGCCAAGGAAGTGCCGGTGCGTTATTACCGCTGGATCATCGACGGAAAGCTGACCGACACGAACGGGTATCGGCTCCCGCCGATGGTCGGCCGCCAGGCTGACTTGTACGGGTTCTCGACGCCGCCGGAGCGTGACACTCTCAAGAACACAGAGCTGCGCAGCGCGACCTTCGCCATCGTGGCGGCGGGCCCCAACGGGGCGTTCGGCGACGAGGACGACGCGACGCTGTTCGCCCGCATGGGCGAGACCGCGACGGGGGCGGGCATCATTAAGCTCCGCATCAAGGCCGAGGCGGACAACATCGTGGAGGTGGGCCGGTGAACACATCCCCCCGGACCAACCCCTCCCGTCGCATCGGCTTCACGATCACCGAGTTGCTGGTGGTGATCATTATCATCATCGCGCTGATCGGCATCACGATCCCGGCGTTCAAGAGCCTGCTGGAGAGCAGCGAGCGCTCGCTGGCGGAGAACCAACTACGCGCGGGGTTGTGGGTTGCGACGCGGCCATCCAGTCCACGAGCGGGGACGCCGCGGCGGTGTTCTTCTTTACTCCGGGCGGCAAGGTATCGATCGTTCCGTGCGTTTCGGTGGGGACGCTGGAGGATGAGGTGTGGGTCGGCAGCCCCGACGGCAACGTGACGCAGACGACGCGGCGCGTGCAGCGCGAGGTGTTCGTTCCGCTGCCCACGCAGTCGCCGGTGCAACTGCCCAAGTTCTGGTCGATCCGCGGTTTCGCCCCGGCGAACACCGTGAGCAGCACGACCGATCCGAACGATTCTTCCGCGACGGGCTGGTACGACTCGGTGTCTGAGAACGGCGCGGCGAATGATCCGGCGGGCGGCCGGCACTGGGTGTTCCCGGAGACCGGGTTTGTTGATCTGACCGCGACTTCAGCGGGCACTCGCGGCTGGCAGCGCCAGACGTTCATGGTCCGCTTCAAGGCGGGCACGGGCGCTCTGGATTCGGGCAATCTCTCGACGGCGCTGGTGTTCGATCCGGTCTCGGTTGCGTACGGCACGGGGTTCCGCGCGACCGGTTCGGACCCGTGGGGTCTGGATCGGGCACTTCCGGAGAATCGTGGTTACCTGGCCAGCGAGGCTTCCGACCAGGCGAGGTTTGTGGCGAGACTTCTCTCACGCAACCCGGCGAACGAAGCGGAACGGCGGCGGCGTCTGCGGGTGCTGGGAGATCAGAGTGTTGACTCGGTGCTCGCGCGGCCTGTGACGGAGTTGGCGGTGTACAACGAGCGGAGCCTGGCGGCGGGGCTTTCGCAGTCCATCCGCTGCCGCGGGCTCAATCGAACGACCAACACGCTGTACGCGGAGCCCGGCACCTACGGGCCCCGGGTGGACGTGAACCTGTTCGCGGGGAGCCCGACGATCTCGACGATCAACGAGGTGATCGGCAAGTGGATCGAGGGTCGGGCGACTGTAAACAACACGAACGCCACTGGAACGAACGGAATCGAGTCGGACGCGAGGATCTTCACGCTCCAGCATTATCTGGGGCAAGTTCAGGAGCTAGTGCAATGAACGCTTTGACAGCAACGAGCGGCTGTGTGAGTTCGCCCTCGTGCAGGGCGAAGCATCTTCCCTGGTCCCTTTCCCGGCGCCACGCCGCGGGCTTCTCGCTGGTGGAGGTCTTGATCTCCATCTTCGTGCTCGCGTTGGGGTTGCTGGGCGTCGCGGCGGTCTTCCCGGCCGTCGTGCGTCAGCAGCGCACCGCGACGGACGCGGTGCAGGGCATCTCGATCCAGAGGTCGGTCGAGCAACTGCTTCTCTCGCACGAGAAGCTGCGCGAGGACAACGCCCGCACCGACCCGACCGCCACGCAGGTGATCGGCAAGCGCCGCGGCTGGAGCACGTTGGCGGCCGACACGGCCTTCTCGCCGCGAGGGCAGTGGGCGCTGGCGAACCCGCTGGGCGGCTCCGTTCCATCGGCTCCGGGCATCGGGATTGACTTGGCGACGGGCACCATGGCGGTCGGCCAGCCCGGCGGGCCTGAGGGTGACGATCAGTCTTACGTGGTGATCCCGGTGTCGGACCGCCTGATGCCCAGCCCGTTCGCGGGCACCGCCGATCCGCGGTTCGTGTGGGACTTTGTGGCCCGCCGCGTTGCGGGCGGCGGCGCGCCGCGGGGCACGGGCGTTGATCGGACGCTCCGCTACAACGACGACCAGATCGAGTTGGCGATTTTCGTTCGCCGCATCGACGTGGGCATCCGCACCCCGGTGGGTCGGCGGTTGGCCGATGTGCTGACGGGCCGCAACGGCGTGACCACGGAAGAGCGTCGGCTGCCGGTGACGGTTGATTCCAACGGTCTGCCGCGGCGTGACGGGCGCATCGTGGATGGCGGCGGGTACTCGCCGATCCTGCGCATGCCGTTCACCCGCGTGGCGCTGCCCGTGGGCGAGACGGGGTACGACCCGACGCAGATCGTGCCAGCGCCCACCGGCGCTCTGACGGCCCAGGTGGACAACTTCAACCAGATCGGTCAGAAGTTCGTTGACGACGTGGGCGTCGTTCACGAGGTGGTCGAGTTTGTTCGCGATTCCAGCACCAATGCCGTGACGGCGCTGCGGATTGATCCGCCGCTCTCGGCCGACCTGCTCAGCGGCGCGGCGGCTCCCAACGGGGATGCGTCGTACCTGGGCATGCTGTTCACTCCGCAGGTGCCGGCGTCGGTGTCGGTCATGTACGTCAAGCGTTGAATGACGGGCGGCCCGCCGCCCGCCGATCGGACCATCCACGGGGCCAAGAGCCATGCCAACCCGTCCAACTCAACTTCGCGGCACAGCACGAACCAACGCACGCGCCCTGCGTGACGCCGCGGGGCGTGCGCCCGGCGGGTTCACGCTCATGGAGATCGTGGTCGCGGTGGCGGCGGTGGCGCTGGTGGCGGTGGGCCTGGCGGGCATCTTTGACGCGGTGGGCAAGACGGTGAACGGCGGGAAGCGGGTGAGTCTTCTCAATCAGTACGCGGGTCTGATCGAGAACCAGATGCGCAAGGACTTCAACGAGATGAGCCGCGACGGCTTCCTCTCGATCCGTCAGCAGTTCGTGGACAACAACAACGGCGGGGGCGCCAACCCCGGCGACGGGGTGTTCGTTCAGTTCGGCCCCGGCGCGGACGTGGTGCCGGTGGGCCCCAGCGACACCAAGCCTCGGGCGCGGCGGGTGGACGAGATCGTGTTCTTCGCGCGGGGCAAGTTCCAGACCGCGCGGCAGCCGCTGCACCCGGACGCCTCGGTCACCAGCGATACGGCGATGATTTACTACGGGCACGGGCAGCGCCGCCGCGACGATTCGGAGTTCCAGGCGGCGGGCGCGGGCACGGCCGACTCGACGATCTATTCGCAGCCGAAGGTGTACGACCTGAACACCGATCCGGACTTCGCGGGGCGCGAGGCCCGTCTGGGCGTTGGGACCAGCGCCAAGAACCCCAACGCGTTCGCGGGCGATTGGACGCTTCTGCGCAAGTCGGTGCTGCTCAAGAAGCCTGATTCCACGGGAGGGCCGGGCATTCCGTCCAAGGTGAGCTTCAACGATCCGGGTGATCCGGGCGGCACGGCGAGCGTGCTTGATCCGGCGGTGCCCGCGGACCGGACCCGCATCGAGAACACCGAGTACCAGATCGCGCTGCAGCCGGCGGCGCGCAGCGTGTTCCGGTCGTTCAACAGGTACTACCCGAACATGCGCGGTGATCCGCGCGGCGATTCCAACGGCCTGCCGCAGGACGCGTTCTCGTTCCGCGACCCGGCGCGGGCGAACCTTGCGTCGGGCATCGTGGACATCGCGGCGACCGATCTGGCCGAGATCCGCGCGGTGGTGCAGAGCCTGGCGCTGACGCCTCTGGACTTTGACGATTCGACCAACGGCAACCCGCCGCTGGCGTGGTTCAGCGCGATGATCCCGTTCACGTGGGTGAACTCGAACGTCGCGGGTGTGACGACGATCTCGCCTCCCCGCAACTCACCACCGCCGACGTCGCTGGACCTGATGCACCTGTGGATGAGCGATGCGTTCCCGACCGAGGCCTCGAACGGGCCGCGGTGGAACGGGAACCCGCAGATGCGTGCGCTCGACCCCTGGGGCGTGCGGGCGCGGTGCGAGCTCGAACCGGTGGGGTTGCTGAACCTGGCGGCCGGGTTCACGGAGGCGGCTCCGACTTCCAGCCGCGTGACCAAGGGCCAGCAGGTGGCGTACGAGCGGTGCGACCAGATGATGCTGGTGGGCTCGAACTTCCTGCCGCGGTGCTCGGAGTTCGCGGTGGACTGGTCGTTCGGCAAGACGGACGCGATCACGCATGAACTGATCTGGCACGGGCCGGCGAGCAGGTATGACAGCAACGGCGACGGGGTCATCGACGGCAACGACCGGTACGCGGTGCTGCCGTACCCGTACAACGCGTTGGCGGCGAACCCGGCGAACAGCCCGGCGATCTACACGGTGCCGGTGCCGCGGCTGGGATATGACGCGCCGGTGCTGCCGAACCTGACGAGCTCGAACGCGAAGCCGTACCCGTTCTTCGACACGCTTCCGCATGCGTTTCTGTACTACGACCACCCGGTGTTGCCCCGGCTGATCTACGGCTTTGATCCGTGGGCCGCGGGAGACCCGGTGCCGGCCTCGATTACGTCGTACTTCGGCTTTGCTGATCCGACGTACCGGCAGGATATCTTCAGGACGCAGCCGAGCAGCACGAACTTTTCAGACAACAGCGTGCCGCCGTTCGACAACACCATCAACCCGGGGCGTCAGGTTGATGTGGACGGAAATGGTTTCATCGGAACCGATTCGACGGGGACGATCAGCAATCCCCTCGCCGAGTTGATCCCCGGCGAGCCGGCGGCCAAGAGCATCCCGTGGGCGTGGCCCAAGATGGTGCGGGTCACGGTCACGCTCTCGGATGCGCAGGATCCGACCATCGAGAGCACCTTCCAGTTCATCTTCAGCATCCCGCCCGATCCGCCGATCGCGGCGCCCTGAGCACCAAACGGTACAGACGCCGTGGGGTCGACAGGTATGAACGTGCGGGAACCAGATTCGGGTCAGACACGCGGCTCTATGAAGCGCCGCCGCATGGCAGGAGCGTTCGCATGATGATGCAGCCCAAAACCACTCCGACACCTCGTCCCGCGGGCCTCGCGAGCGTGGTCCGATCGATCGCCGGCGCCCCCGGCGGATGGCGGAAGCGGCGTGGATCGTTCCTGGTGCTGGTGGTTGGCACGCTTGCGCTGCTCGCGGTGGTGATGCTGGTGTACGTGAGCGTGGGTAATCAGGACGTGCGGAACAAGGCGGCGCTCGCCAAGCACGATCGGCAGGAGGATGTGCCGCGGCAGATCGCGGCGTACCTGGCGAACCAGGTGATCGGCGCTGACCGGATCGCGACGCAGTACGAAGACAAGGCCCTGACGAACAACTCGAACGCGGACCTGCCGGCCGGGCTGGCCACGCTTGAGCCCTCGCTGATGCGGGAGACCACGGACTTCCCGTTCACTTCGTGGAGTTCAGTGTCGTCGTACGGCGCGGACGACGGGCTGCGGTACGACCGCATCTTCACGCCCATCGGCACGTACCTGCGCCCGCGGAACTACATGCAGGTCGCTCCCGACGCGCTGGAACTGATCCCGCCGGTGGCCGGCGCCGGGTACCCCTCGGCCGATCTGCCCACGCGGTGGGAGGCGTCCGATCCGTTCCTGGCCGATACCGAGCCGCGGAGTCTTTCGTGGAACGGGCTTGATCAGATCAACGGCACCGGGGCCAACAAGTACAAGTTCAAGCCGGCGGCGATCGAGCATTCGTGGCGGCACATCTCGAACGTGGCGCCCGACGGGCGCTTCGTGAACCTGTACAACCTGGCGCCGGTGGTGGGCGGAAAGCGGATCGCGAACTTCGACGCCAGGAACGGGTACGGCACAGACCCGGGGCCGGGCGGCTCCAACCTGCCCCGGCTGAGTGAGGACCTCGCGCTGCTCGTTCCCGTGGACCCCAACGATCCGACGAGCCTGAACTTCACCTCGGGCAATACCACGGTGTTCGGAGCGAACGTCACGGTGAATGCGCCGCCGCACTCGGTGCCGCTGCGCGATTACCCCGCGGCGTGGGACTCATTGCAGTTGGGCATGTTCCGTCCGGTGAAGGAGTGGCGCACGGGCGATGATTACACGCCCGGCGGCAAGTACTACTTCCCGTACCAGGTCGCGGACGCGGACGGAGACGGCAACGGCGACTCGCGCTGGCAGGAACTGACCGATTCACGCGTTGATCCGTTGAGCCCGCTGAACTTCCTCAAGACCGACGGCAAGTACCGCTACTTCATCGCGACCCGCATCATCGACGCGAGCGCGCTGATCAACGTGAACACCGCCGGCGATCAGGCCGCGGCACCGACGCGGACCAACCCCGTTGGCCTCACGCCCGCCGACATCGACATGCTCCGCCTGCTGACGATGCAGGATTCGTACGAGCGGCTGGCGTTTTTCGGCGGTTCGTATCCGACGAATCCGCTGGCGTTCGGCCGTCCGACGGCCGGGTACGACGGCATCCGCAACCCGCGCCAGGACCGGACCGACGAACTGCCGGACTTCCGCGGCACGCAGGACCTGGGCCCCACGGCGACGACCACTTCAACGTGGCCGGCGGATCTGGATGTTGGTTACAACGTCCGGCGTGCGTTCTCGACGGGCTTCTTCGGGTACACCGCGGCGAGATTCACGCTGGCGGGCGGCATGAACATGCCGCAGCAGGAGCCGGCGCTGCCTTCGCTCGAGTACCGCGGCCGTTCGATGGCGTTGTTCTTCTCGACGTCGATGTTCGGCTCGGGCTACCAGTCGGCCAACGTCAACAACCTCGTCGTGCCCAACGACCTGATGGCCCGCCGCCGCTGGGACTTTGTGCCCACCGGCTGGTACGACTCGGTGCTCTTCCCCACGAGCGGCGATCTGGCGCAGTACTTCCCCACGCCCTCTCCGGTGGGTCAGTGGGCGCTGCCGTTCGGGCCGATCTCGCTGGGCGGCGGCGCGAACGATCGGCACTTTCCCGGTGCTCCGGGCAGCGGGTACAACCCCTCCATTCCGTTCGGCAACTTCTATCCTGATTTCGCGGAGCGTCGGGCCGAGTACTATCAGCGGGTTTCGCAGATCGCGGGAGATCTGGAGGCGTCGTTCGGTTCATTCACGCCCGGCACCAACGACCGCACCACGATGTACCGCACGCGTACCGCGTTCGGCATTGATGATCTGGCGGAGCTCGTCACCTTCCGCGCGTGCAACGACCCCAGCGTGATCTCGAATCTCGAACGCGTGATCGACGGGCGCGACGATACCACGGCCTCGGCGACGCCCCCGGGCGTCGCGGGCCCGGAGCGGTTCGGCGCTTTGCGCAGCGGGCGCGGCTTCAAGTACGAGTTCCTGCGGGACGATCGTGGCGCCAACATCGGCTCGCCGCCGGACGGTTTGCTAGACCCCGAGGCTCAGCAGTTGTTCGAGACGAGCGTCCGCCAGCGGCTGACGACGGTGAGCGGTGCGACGCCACTGCGTCCGGTGCGTGACGCGGACTTCGATCAGCTTACGACCAGGGAACTCAAGATCGATGCGCCCGAGCAGATCGGCCTGGCGATTGGTGATCAGACGACCGGCCGCGAGAAGAACAGCGCGGCGGTCAACCGCCTGTTCCAGGGCTACTGCGACGCGCTGCTGCCGCACTCGGGGTTGCTGGCCACCTCGGCCGACGCGCCCATGTGGAACACGAGTACGGCCAACTTCCACAACTTCAAGACGCTGTTCTACGGGTACAAGGGTCCCGAGTTCGCCCTGTACACCGCGGCCCACATGGCGGTCAACCTGACCGACATGGCCGACGAGGACACTGTCCCGAGCGCCTTTACCCTCCTCGCGAACGAGAGCAATCGCGTCGGGCTCAACACCCGCTCGTCGCTCGCGTACAACGATCCGAACAACCAGTTCCCGTTCTGGGGCGACAGCGCCGGATCGGGCAATCGCCTGGATCTGAACTACAACGAGGCCGACCCTACCAAGCCGTTCAACCGCCTGGCCAGGGGCGGCAGTGCGGCGACGCTGGTGGCTCCCGCGGCGAACATCTATGGTGTGGAGGCACAGCCGTTCCTGACTGCGGTGTCGGTGTTCACTGTGTACGCGGACATGACCAAGGACAAGGGGCCGCTCAACGCGGGTGACACCAACCCGGTCAATCCGCAGTTGGTCGGCACCAACGGCGATGACGACATCGGCCCGGGCCGCGAGGCGACCCTGCGTCGCGACGTGAGCCGCCGCAACGCCGACCTGATGTACCGGGTGCTGGCGTTCCGGATTACTAACCCGTTCACCAAGAGCATCAAGCTGGGCAACCGCGGCTCCGAATACGCAGGCGCCGCACCCCCGGCCAACCTGACACTGTGGGACGTCGGCGACGACGCGTTCCCGCGAGTTGACCGCGAGGCTGACTTCTTCTACATCACGTTCGGCGGCCGTCACTTCAAGCTGTCGGCTCTGCGCGAGCGGGTGAAGCCGGGCGAGACGTATCAGAACGTCCTGTCCCAGAACGACGGCGGTCTTGATACAACGCTTGAGGACATCACCATCGGGCCGGGCAAGAGCATCGTCTGCTACGCCATCAGCCAGGCTCCGCGCGTGGTGTATGCCCACCGTCTGCACGAGGCCGACGGTTCGTTGTTCAACGCGGCCAGCGGCACGCTTGTGGGAGACAAGGTGCGTCAGTTGATCGCGCGGCAGCTCAAGCAGGGCAACTGGACGAACGACGGCGAAGTTGAAGACAAGGACGTGTACTGGATCCCAGAGTTTGACGGCGACCCCGCCAGTCCGACGGCCGGACGCGTTGGCGTTCGAGTGGATGACGGCGCTCCCATGACGCCGCCCTTCAGCGGCCCGCTGACCGGCGTTGCGGGCGACTTCGTGCCGTGGGGCGCGGATCGGTTCGCGTTCTCGCCGCTGGTCCTGCGGTATGGCGATCGGTCCACGGGCTCGCCGCCGTCTGCGACGGACGTGATGCCGCCCGAGAACACCGTCGCGACGCTCTGGCGAGCGGTGCGGGTGGGCGATACCACTCTTCCCCCCAACAATACCGTTGGGCGCAAGGAATATTCGCTGGTCAATGGCCAGGTCGTGCCGAGCAACGGTTGGGATTCGGCTTCGCAGACCACCCTCTCGGGCCAGGTGCTGCTCGTGCCGAACGACGAGTCCAACGATCTCATGGTCGACCGCCTGCGCATCCCGTTCGCTCCCAGCGCCACGGAGAACAAGGCTGTCAACCTTGACGTGCGGCTGTACACGGACGGGAGCGGGCGTGAGCAGCAGTTGGCCATCAGCGGCGCGCAGACCGGCGGCGGCGACTGGGACACGGACACCCCGACGATCGGCGTGTGGGCCGGCGTCCGTCGCCCCATCGACCCTTCGATGAAGTACGACCCGGCGAACCCCACCGCGCTCAAGTCGGTGCCGGAGGGGGCGATGCCTCTGTTCTGCATCGAGCGCAAGGACCCGGGCAACTACGACCCCGCGAACACGCTGCTCCCGCCGTGGAACCGGTTCGAGCGGGCCGTGCTGCCCGGCGGCACGTTTAGCGATCTCAACGACACCATGTTCACCGGCGGCTTCATCGGCGCGAAGCGCACGATCAACGAATGGGTGGATGAGATGGCGGGCACGGGCTCGGGCCTCAACCGCCGCAAGCTGTGCCTCTCGATGATGTACGGGCCGGACGAGGTATTGCCTTTCGCGACCGTGGCGCCCCTGCCGCCGCCCGCCGTGCCGGCGATCGTGACCGACCGCGAGGGCACGCTGCTGTTCGACTTCGACACTCAGTTCTACGACTATTCGGCGCACAGGCTTACGTTCGACAAGGTCTATGCAGAGGCGATCACTTCCGATGGTCGCTTCGAGGCCCGGATCCAGGACTCGCTCGGTCCCCCGGCCGTGTTCCACAGGCAGAGCACGCTGCGGGTGGGCGACCTGCTTCTCCCGATGGGCGTCGGCCCCACGCAGGTGCCCCGCAACAGTCTGGCGAGCGATTCGGCGGCGACGCGCAACACCGACGTCCAGATCAGTTGGACCACGTTCGGCGAATCGTTGTGCTACGCCCTGGGCTACGACCTTGGCCGCAACCTGGGCCATATTCCCACGTCGAGCAACGCGCCGGCGCGGGTGCCCGCGGGCGTGAAGGATGCGGCCGCGTTGCTGCTTCCGCAGGACCTTGGCCCTACGCCTGATTCGACCGATCCACCGGCGTTCCGCGATTGGCGGCTCATGTTCGATCGGGGCAACCTGCGTCTGGACGAGTTCTCTCCGTTCTACGACGCCAACGGGGCGCCCACGACGTTCGTGGAGTACAAGGGGCCGGAATCTCCGGCGCCCACGGGTTCTGACTACCGCGAGTGGACGCAGGTTCCGCTGGCCCTCAACGTCTTTGACATCTTCAGCGCCGCGGTGGCGGGCAAGGAATCGCTCACCCGCGCGGTTCCGGGCCTCATCAATATCAACACCGCCCCGCTGGCCGTCATGCGGTGCCTGCCGATGGTGAGCCCGCCGGCGGACTACTTCAGCAGCAAGACCTACTTCATCAGCATCAGCCCCACGGCGCCCGATTTCACGATCACCGTGCCGGTGCTCGCGGGCCGCACGAACACGACGAGCACCACCGTCCGGATGAAGCGGGGCGCTCCGCCCTCGCTCGTTCAGTTGCAGCTTGAAGCGCTGCCCGGCGTGGGCCGCGGCAACGTGAGCGTGATGGAGGGGTGGCGGAGCGGCACCGGCCCAAACGGCCTAGTCGCGGACTACGCCATCAGCTTCATCGGGCAGTTGTCGGGCATCGACTTCCCCGGCAACGTCACGACCAACGCGCCGGATCCCAGCCGCTCGTTCCCGGCGATCCCGGGTACGTTCGCCCCCAACGCGAACGCCCAGCCCGGGATTGCCTCGTGGCTGCGGGGCATCGAGCCTGCGATTCTCGGCGGAGTCGGTTCGCCTCAACTCGACGGGACCTCTGATATAGCCGCGACGATCGTGGCGTACCGCGACAAGCTGGCGACCCCGCTGCGTCCCACGGCCTGGCACGTCAACCTGAAGGCGAGCGTTGCGACCAGCCCCAACTCGGCCCCGATCGCGAATGTCGTGGCTTTCGATGATTTCGCGGGGGCGAGCCGCGTGCCTCCCAACGTCACGCAGCTCCTCAACGGCCGCCAGATTCAGGGCCGCGGGTTGCTGGAGACCCACACCCGTCCTGTCAACGAGCAGCCCGGTCTGTTGACGCTGGGTGCGCTGCAGACGATCAAGAACTACCAGATCGATCCCACGACTCCGAACGACTTTGACTACAAGGCCTCGGCGTTCCGCAACAACATCGACTACATGGGGTATCCCTCCGAGGCGCCGTTCGTGCCGGCGCTGGCGGGCCGCTCTCAGAACAACAGCCGCGTGGGCGTGGATTCCGTGCTGTACGGCGACACGATCCCGCGCAACGGGGCGATCGGCACGCTGACAGCGCCGCCGGCGACACCGGACTACGAGAAGTACAACCCCTACCGCACGGACGCGATGGAGAACGAGTTCAAGGAGCAACTCGCCGTCACCAACGCACTGGCCAACATCACCAGCACCCGCAGCGATTACTACATCTGCTGGTTCGTCCTGCACGGCTATCAGAAGTCGGACCTTGAGAACCTGGGGCCCACCGACCCGATCGTGCCGAGCATCGCCCGACGCTTCGTGATGGTGGTTGATCGGTCCAACGTGGTGAAACGGGGCGACGTTCCCCGCGTGCTGCTCTTCAAGGAAGTTGCGTACAAGGCCAACTGACTTTCCGGCGGTCGGACGCCGGTTTCATACAAGCTCATCGTTTCCTGCGGCCCGTGCTCACCCCCCCAGCGCGGGCCGCGGGTTTTTTGACCGCTGCGCCGGCCAGCGCGACCGGCCCGGGCCGCACAAGGCCCGGGCCGATCTGCTCTCTGTGCTGCGCGGCTGCTCGCGTGGGCTCTCGCATCCCGGCGCGGGGGCGCTGCGCGGCGTGACGCCGTTCTCGGCGGCGTTCACATGTCGCTGCGGACGCTCTCACCCGTCCGCGTCTGGGCCGCGTCAACGCACGCGGCGACGCAGCAGGAGACCGAACCCGGTCAACGCGAGGGCCATCGAGCCGGGGGTTGGGACCGTTGACGTAGAAACGGAGACGTTGTCCAGACCCCAGGATTCGTCCGCGATGTCCTGGAGGCCCAGGGCCGCGAAGTGAATCTCAAGCCCGTCGGTGGGGGCCAGGAAGTTGAACGTGAGCCGCCAGGTTGCATCGAGCGGGGCGTTGGTGGGGCCGTAGGTGTAGCCCAGGGTGTTGTTCAGGATCGCCCCGGTGCGGCTGGGATGGGCCTCGACACCGGCCACGGCGGGGTACGACATGCGGTGACGGCTGAGGGGATCGCCCACCGAGAACGTGGAGGCCAGCAGGATGGGGCCGTTGGCGACGCTGACGGTGAAGATGTCCGGCCCGGGGCCGCCGCCGCCGTCGTTGCCGTCCCACGTGCGGATGGCGA
Organism: Phycisphaerales bacterium; assembly: GCA_044222845.1. GTDB lineage: Bacteria > Planctomycetota > Phycisphaerae > Phycisphaerales > UBA1924 > UBA2402. Next base: position 9,312 of record JBGAMO010000061.1, on the reverse strand, counting down.
GGAAGTCCAACGAGAGGCTGACGCGCTCGCCCGCCCGGACTGTGGGCAGCGACAACGCGACGTCGGCGTCGGCGAACTGGCCGAGGAACTTCTGATCGTTCAGGGGCGCGGTCTCCACCAACCGGTGAGACCATTCGGGGCCGGCGCCGGACTGAAAGTCCGTTCCGTAGTGAACTTCTGCCAATGCGACACCCGCGAGCAGCGCGACAGCGCAGCCCGCATACTTGCACGTACGGTCCATTTTTCGATTCTCCCGTGGCGACGTGCGCTTCACGAGCCGGTGCACATCTCCGCCATCAATATGCGCTACGAATTGAGCAATGACCACAAAATTGCGTGTTTTTCAAGCACAATTCCGCGTTGTCAGCGGGGCGTTCGCATCCGCAAACGTTTTCACGGCGCGTTACCGGCCGACGAGAGCGGCCGCACAATCGGCGCAGTCGGATTAAGCGGTTCCGGGGAGATGGAATTCCCAGAATCGGGCGGGGCTCGCCATTCGGTTCCGATGCGGCTCCGGTTCGCTTCTGACCCGTCCGGGCGTGAAATCGGTTCGCGAGAAAGCACTGGAGGAATGTCACATTCCCGGATGCACGGCACTCTGAAGGTGCCCGCTCGCAGTAACACACCCTTACAAAGGACCGAACGTGAACACCATCAGACTTTCAGTTGCAGCCCTCGCCGCCGCCGCGGGACTTGCGCACGCCGGCGACCCTTGTACCGCCGTATGGCACGGATTGCCGGACTTTGATCAACGCCGCGGCCCGGGGTTGGATCTGCAGAACAACTTCCATCTTGGCCTGATCGGCAACGGGTCCAGCCACTGCGCCCCGACCGCTGCCATGAATATGCTGGGGTTCATCGCCAACAACGGGTATCCGCAGGTGATGGACGGCCCTCGGGACTGGTCGAGCCAACAGAACTACTGGTTCGCCACGGAGGCGCTGCGGAATCTCGGCAACGCCATGGGCACCACCGTCGACGGCGGTACGGGTTTTTCGGGTTGGAAGAATGCGATGCAGAACTGGCTCGAGCAGGTCGCGCCGGAGCAGTTTTCGGTGGGGATTCAGGCGTACGACGGGAACAGCAACCCCATCTCTCCCCAGGCCATCGCGTTCAAGATGCAGAACGGGTCGCTGGTCTCGATCTGCTACGGGCGGTACGCACCCGATCCGAACATTGCGTTTGTCCGTGAACGCGTGGGCGGGCATTGCTGCACGGTGAGGCACGTGTACAACGGGTGCAACACGGTCCCCGAGATGGGACTTCGGAATCCGGACAATCAGAGTTCGCTGGTGACGCAGTCGTTTTCTGATCTTTCCGTGTCGGATTGCACTCCCACGAGCGGCGGCTTCCAGCCCAGCGACACTTCCAACAGCACCTACATCTGGACCAAGGTGTACCGCTTCACTGACTTCTCGCCCACGAGCAGCACGTATCGGATGCTCGACGGGGCGTGCTGGGTGACGCCGAACTTCGGGCTTGACGTGGAGGTGCAGCTCAATGCGGACGCGGGCATCAATGTGATGCACCCCGTGCGTCTGACCGACGGCATCAACCCCACGCACACGCACACGCTCCCGGGCGTTGGGACCGTCAGTGGGCTGAAACTCTCGCCCGATCACACCACGGCGTTCATCCGGGCGCAGGGTACCCGCACCGCGCCGCCCAGCGTGTGGGCGATGAACATTGTTGATGGATCCGCGGAACGCGTGCTGACGCCGAATTCCGGCGAGGGCTCGATGACCACGAGCCGGTTCGGAGATCTGTACGTGGTCGACGGCGCGACGCTGGTCCGCGTCAAGCCCGACCGCGACACGCCCAACCCCGGGTGCACGCTGCCTCTGCCCGCTCTCGACATCGCGTACGACGACTCGTCGGATCGCGTCGTGGTCTGCGGGCAAGCCACGGGAGGGGGCGTTCAACTGGGCTTCGTGGACCGTGACGTGGCGAACCCCAACACGCACTTCCATCCATTGCCCGGCGGCCTGAACCTCTCGGGGCGTCCGCACGTGGTGGTTGATCCCGTCGGGGGCGTGTGGCTTTCGTCCGAGGGATCCACGAGCGTCTATCGGCTGGGGTTTGAGATCACGGCCACGGGCGGAGGGACCTGGCAGACACGCGAGCACATTCTGCTGGCCCGGCAGGTGGGCACGGTGCAGCCCACCAGCGGCGGTTCGCTGCTGTACACCTCCGGGGGCATCGCGCACCAGTTGTCGCGCAACGCCGCGGGGGGGTGGAGCGAGGCGGGCACGTCGCCGTTCGCGGGGCATCCGGCGAGCCCGCTGTTCCAGATGAGTTTGGGGCGGTACGGCAACGACGACGCGATCGCGACGCACATCACGCCCAGCGACGAGAGCGAACTGCCCGGCGAGCGGGATTGTCAGGCGGACTTCAATCGCGACGGCGGCGTGGACGGGGCCGACGTGGACGCCTTCTTCGCATCGTGGTCGGCGGGGGAAGACGAGGCAGATGTCAACGCCGACGGCGGCGTGGACGGGGCCGATGTCGGCGCGTTCTTCGAGCAATGGGAACGCGGCGGCTGCTGAACTCGGCGAACAAGATGCCGGCCACCGAGATCGTTCGCGCGGGAACGATCTCGGTGGCTTTGGCGGGTTCTTGCCGTGCGACGGGGTTGGGGACGGGACTGGGCTGCGGGGGCACGCGGGGGGTACAATCGGTCGTGCGGGCGTAGCTCAGTGGTAGAGCGACGCGTTCCCAACGCGTAGGTCGCGGGTTCAAGCCCCGTCGCCCGCTCTTTGAAGGCCGATCCCCAAGGGGTCGGCCGTTTTCTTAGCCGCCGGCTTCGAAGCCCGGGTAGAGCGTCATGCCGCCATCGACGAACAGGCTCGCGCCGGTGATGTAGTCGGCCTCGTCCGAGCAGAGCCAGACGGCCAGGCGGGCGATGTCCTGGGGCTCACCGATCCGCTTGTACGGGATCAGGCGCATCAGATCGTTGTACGCCTCGTGCGTCTCCCATGCGGCGCGGTTGATGGGGGTGCGGATGGCGCCGGGGCAGACACTGTTCACGCGGATGCGCCAGGGAGCCACTTCCTGAGCGATGCTCTTCATCATCAGCATGACCCCGCCCTTGCTGGCGGCGTAGTTCACGTGGCCCGCCCAGGGGATGACCTCGTGCACGCTGGAGATGCAGACGATCTTGCCGGCGGCGCAGGACACTGCGGGCCGTACGCCGCGCCTCTTGAACTCGCGGACCGCGGCGCGAGCGCACAGGAACTGGCCGGTCAGGTTCACATCGATCACGCGTCGCCACTGGGCCAGCGACATTTCCTCGATCGGCGCGTCCTGTTGCAGGCCGGCGTTGTTGATGAGGATGTCGACCGCGCCGAACTCCTCGATGGTGCGGGCGAACATCGCGTTGACCTGATTCTCGTCCGAGACATCGGCCTGCACGGCGATCGCTTTGCCCCGGTGGGCGCACCCGCAGTGGGTGGCCTCGTGCACGGCTTCCTGGGCTTTGGATTCATCGCCGACGAAGTTCACGACGACGTTCGCGCCGGCGGCGCACATCGCGGCGGCGATGCCGCGGCCGATGCCGGAGGAGGCGCCCGTCACGATCGCGGTCTGGCCCTTGAGTATGGGGCGGGCTTCGCAGGCCGGCATCACGATGTCGGGCAGTTGCTCGGGCATCAGGTCGCGGATGGTGGAGCTGTTCATTTTGGTCGAGGGCGAAGCGGCGGGCGGTGGAGGGGTGGTGAGCATGGGTGTGATTAAGAAAATGGGCGAGTGGGAGGTCAGTCGCATGGCGCAGCGATGACGCGGCACGCGAAATTGCGCTGATCGACGGTGGGTGGATTCGATGCGATTGCCGGCTCGGTCCGCCGTGGCGGGTTGCCGGGTGTTCCTCGCCGCGGATTGGATGCCGCGACCGGGCTCGGGGTTGCAGCGTGCCGTTAGGCGCCCAGGTTCGTCAGCGCGGGGCCGGTGAGACGGAAGACGGTCCATTCGCTCATGGGGATCGCGCCCAGCTTCTTGTAGAACCCGATTGCAGGTTCATTCCAATCGAGGACGGACCACTCCAAACGCCCACAACCGCGCGAAACAGCGAGTTTGGCCAGGTGTGCCAGGAGCGCCTTGCCGAGACCGACGCCGCGGGCGTGAGGGCGGACGAAGAGGTCCTCGAGGTAGATGCCCGGCTTGCAGAGGAACGTTGAGAAGTTCGTGAAGAAAAGGGCGAAGCCCTCGGCCCGGCCGTTCACTTCGCCGATCACGGCTTCGGCGCACGGGCGGCCTCCATCGCCGAACAGAGCCGCGGCGAGCCCTGATTCGGTCACCTTGCATTCGTGCTCGAGTTTCTCGTATACCGCCAGATCGTGGATAAGTTCACAGAGGAGCGAGAGGTCGGCGCGGGTGGCGGGACGGATGGAGATGGAGGTGGGCATGGGCCCAGAGTTTATCGTGGAGGACCGTCGCCCAGCAGACGCTGCCAATAGCCAACGTCGCGCCAGGCCCCGAACTTGTACCCCACCTTTTCCAATGTGCCGACGTGTTTCATCCCGAACTTTTCGTGCAGGCGGACGCTCGCGGGGTTGGGCAACGCGATTCCCGCCATCACGCACCGCAGGCCCGCGGCTTCGATCGCGGGGAACAGCACGCTGTACAAAGCCCCGCCGATGCCGCGGCCGTGAAAGTCCCGGCGCACGTAGACTCCGATCTCGGTGGACCAGGCGTAGGCGCCGCGGGACTTCCAGGGTCCGGCTTTGGCGAAACCGACGACGGGGCCGGGTTCTGCGGGCGCGGATGCGGTCGCGACCACCCAAGGGTACTTGCCGCGAGATTGAAAGTCGGCTTTCAGTTCGGCGAGCGTGATCGGCGTTGTGCCGAAGTGGGCGAAGTTCTCGGCGATCTCGCGGTTGGTGATGGCCAGCATCGCCGCGAGGTCGTTGGATTCGCAGGGGCGAACGGTGACGCCGCTCATGCCGCGACTCCGGGGGGGAGGGTTGCCACGCTGGCGAGGAGGCGCTGGGTGTACGGGTGCTTCGGAGAAGTGAGCACCTGCTGGACCGGGCCCATCTCGACGATTTCGCCCTGCTGCATGACCGCCGCCCGGTGGCAGATGTGAGAGACGACGCCGAGGTCGTGGCTGATGAAGAGATATGCGAGGCCCAGGTCGCGTTGGAGGTCGGTCAGGAGGTTGATGATCTGGGCCTGTATGGACACGTCGAGTGCGCTGGTGGGCTCGTCGCAGATGATCAGGCGTGGTCGCAGGGCGATGGCCCGCGCGATCGCGATGCGCTGTTTCTGCCCGCCGGAGAACTGGTGCGGGTAACGATTGACGCAATCCGCCGGCATCCCGCAGCGTTCCAGCAGTTCCGTGACGGACCTGACCAGAAACGCTGCGCGTGAGACGCCGGGCGGCGCCGGCACGCCGAAGATCACGAGCGGCTCGGCCACGATGTCGCCGATGCGCATCCTTGGATTGAGCGATCCGCCCGGGTCCTGGAAGATCATCTGGGCGTTACGCCGCAGTCGTCGCAGCCCGGAGCCCTTGGCGTTGAGCACGTCCACACCCTCGAAGGAGATTCTGCCCGAGGTCACCGGGGCGAGGCGCAGGATCGCGCGGCCCACGGTGGACTTTCCCGAGCCGGATTCGCCGACGAGGCCGAGCGTTTCACCGGGCGCGATGTCGAAGGTGACGCCTCGGACCACGGTGTCGTGCTTTACGCGGGAGAACAGGCCGGAGCGACGGGGGTACGAGACTTGGATGTCGCTGACGCTCAGGAGCGGGGGCGTTGTTGCGGGGGATGTCTGGCTCGTTTCCAAGGGCGGGTGCTCGTCGGAGTGGGACGCGAAAGCGTATCTCCCGGCCACCAACCGTGGCCGCGTCACATGCCGATGCAAGGCATCCATGCGCCGTGCGGTGGGCGGTACTCCCCGGTGGACATGTAGTTCAAGAGTTTGACGGATGTGCAGCCGCGGGCGAGCAGGGCGCGGTGCAGTTCATTCTCGCTGAGTGGGAGGAGCGTCTTGTGGAAATGGGGCGGAGCGTGGCGGGCGGTGTGGCAGACCAGGGCGGCGAGGTTTTCAGGTGTATCGGCGAAGCCGTGGCCCAGGAAGCTGGTGAAGAAGTACCCCAGGGCTTTTCCGTTCGATCGCAGCATGAAGCCGGGGAGGCCCATCTTGAGGAAGCCTTCAACTTCCTTGACGCGCGGTGCGTGGTAGTGGCGCCGGGAGATTGCGTCAATATCTGGAAGGTCTTCTTGATTCACCGGCGACATGCGGGGGTCGTCCACGGCGGCGGGGGCGGGTTGAATCAGCGAGATTCCGTCGCGCCAGTCGAATCCGAGTTTGGTGTACAGCGAGAGCGACGTCGTGTTGATCGCCTCCTGGATCAGACGGACCTTTGAAATGCCGCGGCGGGAGGCTTCGTTCATCACGGCCTGCATAAGCAGCTTTCCGACGCCGCGGCCTTGCGCCGCGGGGGCCACGGTGATGGGCCCCACGCCCGCGACGCCCTCGTCGTTGCCGTTGCAATCGGAGAAGCCCAGGAAGTTGGAACCCAGCGGGGTGCCGTCGTGGTCGATCGCTGCGAAGCCTGCGAAATCAGGGCGTCCCGCGAACATGCCGATCACCATCTGAGCGGTTTCGATGGAGTCAAAGTCGCGTTGCACGTGGTGTCGCTCCTGCAGCGTGCCGAACGCTTCGAAGCAGATGCGGGCGAGCGCGGGGATGTGCTCTGGGCGGACGCGTTCGATGGTGACCTTCATGGGAACGGATTCCTTGTGGGCGGCGCGGGGGCTTGAGCCCTGGGAACGTCCTCGCGCCGGCGGCAGAATACGTGCGAGTGCGCGGCCAACGGAGGGCCATGGCTTGGGACAAGTTATCCGGCGGTGAGTGGGTGAGGCGGGGCTTGAAACGCCGAGATCACCCGATCCGGTCACGCCCGCCCATGTACGGACGCAGGGCCGCGGGGATGGTGACGCTGCCATCCTTATTTTGGTGCATTTCCAGAAGCGGGATCAGGAAGCGGGGGCTGGCGAGCACGGTGTTGTTGAGCGAGTGGCAGAAGGTCGTTTCGCCCTTGCCGCCCTCTCCGTCCGCGCGATAACGCATATTGAGTCTGCGGCACTGGTAGTCGTACAGGCGGCTCGCCGAGTGTGTCTCGCCGTATGCGCCGGTGGGCCGGCCCTTGGCGTCCAACTCGCCGCGGCCGGGCATCCAGCTTTCGATGTCGACCATGTCGGCGTTCTTGGGTCCCAAGTCGCCGGTACAGCATTGCAGAAAGCGGTGGGGGATCTCGAGTGACTGGAGAATCTCGTGGACGTAGCCCATCATCTTCGCGTGCCAGGCGCGGCTTTCCTGCTCATCGGCGCGGCAGATGACCACTTGCTCCACCTTGTCAAACTGGTGAATGCGGTAGAGGCCGGCGGTGTCCTTGCCCGCGGCGCCCGCCTCGCGGCGGAAGCAGGTGCTCACGGTCACGTACTTCAAGGGGAGCAGGGCTTCGTCGAGGATTTCGCCCTGGTGGATGCCCATCAGGCCGACTTCGCCCGTGCCGGTGAGGAACATGTCGTAGCCGCCGCCCCGCTTGGCTTCTTCAACCAGGTACGCCTGCTCGCGCCCGGCAGGGAAGAACCCGGTGCCGACCATCGCCTCCTCTCGGACGAGTACGGGCACGCTCATCGCCGAGAAGCCTTGTTTCTCGACCATGAAGTCAAGGGCGAAGCGGGTGACGGCCTGGTGCAACCGCATGCCGTCGCCGGTCAGGATGTAGCTGCGGGCGCCGGCCATCTTGACTCCGCGTTCAAAGTCGGCGAGGCGAAGGTCGCGGACGAGCTCGATGTGGGTCTTGGGGGCGAATCCCTTGTTGGCCTCGAAGCTCTTGGAGGTGTCGAACCAGGAGGGGTTCCAGCGGCGAAGTTCCTTGTTGTCGTCGGCGCCGGCGCCCACGGGCACATCGGAATCGGGCGGCTGGGGGACCTGCAGCAGGATGGCGTTGAGTTCGGGCTCGATCGCCGCGATCTGCGCATCCAACTCGGCGATCGCCCCCTTGAGCGAGGCGGGTTTGGCGACCAGTTCGTCCAGTTCTTTCTGGATTTTGGCGGCCTGATCGCCGGTGGCTTTCTTGAGTTCGCCTTTCAACTTGCCGATCTGCGGGCCGCTTTCCTTGGCGAGGCGGTTCTGCTCTGCGCGCAGCGATTCCATCTTGGAGAGCGCCCCGCGGCGTTGTTCATCCAACGTCACTAGCCGGTCGATGTCCGCCTCGATCCGCTTCTTGGCACAACCGTCGCGGAACCGTTGGGGATTTTCACGCAGAGCCTTCAGGTCGATCATGGGGCGGGAGTGTACGGTGGCGGGTTGGCGTTGTGGCGGAGCGGTGTTGTGCGATCGTTTTCCGAATGAGTGCCTTCACAGCGTCGGCAGTGGGAGATGGATCATCCCGGGTTGGCGTTGCCGCGGGAAGGTCGCAGTCTACGGAATCCTAATAACTACCGACCGGGACCAATGTTCTCGGCGCAACTCTGCTGTTGGTGCCGCCTATTCGGCGGCCTTCCGGTACACACTCGTAGCCGCGTCGCTCGGGGTTCGAGATCGGAGCCCCGGAGATCTGTTTGCACGCGGCGCTTTCACGGGGAGTTCTTCCCGTCGCCGGTATATTCACCAACCTGACCGAAATCCGATTCGATATCAGAAAGCTCCGTCATGTCGACCATGGCACCAATACCATCGCACCGCTCCGGGCTTGGACCGGGCTCCTTCGCGATGCAGCAACTCAAACTCACACCAATCCGTGGTCAGGCCAAGGGTGTCGTGCTGAAGAGCAAGATCACCATCGGCCGTGGGCCTGAGAACTCGATTCCGCTCATCGACGAGCGGGCGAGCAGAAACCACTGCAGTGTCGAACCCGACGCCGCGGGGAGATGGCTGGTGAGAGACCTGAGTTCTCGCAACGGCACGAAGCTCAATGACGAGAAGATCGATCTGGCGATCATCAAGCCCGGGGACGTGATCAAGGTGGGCAGCCACGAGTTCCTTGTCGAGTCGGCGGTGGCGCCGCTGGCGGTGGCCAACCAGATGAACTCTTTTCTGGACGCTGCGCAGTTGGAGGCCAAGAAGGTCGCCGCGGCGGCGGGGACGGGCGAACTGGCGTGGATGTTTGACATCGGCGAACTGGTTGAGAATCTGCCGCCCAAGGGGCCCGGCGAGAGCGTCGCGATCATCGACGCCAACGGCCACGCGAGCGACGTGCTGGTGGGTGTGAGCGACGGACCCAACTGCGCGCGGATGCTCCTGCAGTTGGCGAGCAAGTCGCGGGCGACGGATATCCATGTGGAGCCCAAAGGGGAGAAGTAC
>JBGAMO010000060.1:10308-25885 GCA_044222845.1 Phycisphaerales bacterium | reverse complement strand
GGCATGCTCGATGAACAACGCCTTCGCCAGCGGCGATCGGCAGATGTTGCCCAGGCACACGAACAGAACACCGGTTTGGTTCTCGATCATGCGGTGACAGCCTCGCCAACATCCTCGTGTGCATTCCAGAACTCGATGATCCTCGCCGGCGCATCGGCGGACTCGTTTGAAACCGCTCGTCTCGATCCGTCCTCGAGAATGGTCAGGCAGCGGGTTGCGAGCGTTGACGAACTCGCTTCGTTCACTCCCGCCGGCCTCACGATCGCGATCCCCGCGGCACGCGCACGGCTCTCGTACAGACCCCGCGCGAACGTCAGCTCCGCATCGACCGGCACGTGGAGCGCGATGTCCGCCGCCGCCAACAGCGCCGGCATCGGTTCATCGCTCACCACGAGCCGCTTGAGGTAGCCCTCCCGCGCGTGCCGGTCGGCCCGCGTTTCGAACCGCGATCCCCGCGGCGTCAACGCCGTCGCGATCACGCCAGCGACATTCAGAATTCCAACCACTTCCGCCAGCAGGTGGGAGTTGGTGTCGTGCGGCGAGTGCCCAAGCCCCAGCACAACGCTCTCGCCCTCCCCGATTCCAAGCCGGCGTCTCGCTTCCACGCGGGGTCCGACGGTGGAGGGCACGTACGAAATCTCCGCCGGCAACGTGTCTTCGCTCCGGCCCACTTCCTCGATCCCGCCGGTCCGCGTGTCGACGAAGCACACCGCAGTTCCGGACCATAGCGCGATGGTCCGGCACATCGTCGCCAGACAGTCCCACATCTGGATCCGTTGGATCGCCGCGACGCGATTCCACGACCGCAGCACCGCCATGATCGGGTTCGCCGCGGGCCACGGGCCCAGCCGCGGCGGGCACACCCGACCGTCCACTCGCAGCCCCAACGCCGCCGCCCGCTGCTCAGCCGCCGCTGTCCCCAGCAACAGCACCCGGTGCGAGTGACGGGGCGAACCCGCGATGGTCGCGGCGCACAACCAGGCCGCGGCGTCGGTGCCGCCCTTCTCCGTCAAGTTCAGTACGTGCAGGATTCTCACGTGCGATCAGTTATTTGTATCGTTGACCCGCCGGTCGGTGACATGGCTGTAGAACAACTCCGCCACGGACCTCCCGCACTCCGCCGCGAGTTTGTCCATTCCCTGGGCCGCCTCGGTGTTGTTCTTCGGGTTCGTGCCCTGGCGCGTGGGAACCTTGACCGTGATGGGCTTGCCTTCCGCCTCTTCAGGCCACAGCCTGGCCGGGGATTTGACGCAATCGATCACCTTGACCCGCAGGACCGCTGTCGGCTCGTAGGTCGTGCCGTCCCCGGAGAGTGTGAAACTGTCGACAGTCACATAGATCATGACTTCGGCGCTGACCTCGCGTCCGAGCGTCGCCATGTCCATTGGCTGGTCCGCCGTCTCCCCGCTCACACGCGTGAGGGGCGCCTTGGCGTCGATGACGACCTTGAGATCGCCTTCCTTGAGCAGCAGGTCCTGAGCCGTCTTGGCGATCGTCAGCCTCAGCGAGCGGCGTGATAAGCGGTTCGCCCTGTCGTCGACGAAGACCACCGTGGGTCGTTTTTCGTCGAGCGTGTACTCGGCCTTGGTCCGCTCCGGTCCGTGCAGCAGCACCACGGCCGGTGCGACGATGTTGCAGCCGCCCAGCAGCGCGCCGACAAGGAACGAGATCGCGAGGAATCTTGGCATGAATGGAGTGCTCATGGGTGCGGCGGTCGAACGAGCGAAGGGCACATCCCGGGCGGGATCGCGCGTCAATACCCGGACCGGATCAGTACTTGGGGTAGTACGGCTCCTGGTGGTCATAGAAGAGCCAACTGGCCCGGTCGACGACGCGAGAAGCAAGCACGGTGGTGACGGCCGACTGGGTCAGTGATGCCGGCGTGAATCCCTTGGTGTCCGGGAACTTCACGGACACGCTCTTCTGGAACGCAAACTCGTCCGGCGTGGGCGATTCGGTTTCCACGACAGAGACCGTCGCCGCGGCCAAGCCGTCCCACTCGTACGCGTTGCCCGGCTCGTTCAGCCGATACTCCGTGATCTCTATGTACACCAGCCTGTCCACGCCGCCCAAACTCTTGGCCAGTTCGGAGAAGGGCTTGGCGGCCCACCCCGGATTGTCGTATGTGAACCGCAGCACTTTTTCCGCCGGCACATACCCGCCCGCCCGCGGCACGTTCTTCGATTCGCACAGACGCGTGGTGATCTGCTTGGTCAGCCGGTCGATCAGCCCGGGGTGGTCCGCCTGGATCAGCCGATCCGCCGACACGACCACCGCGAACGACTTGCCCGCCAACCCCGTGTACTCTGCCTTGATCTCGTGCGTGCTGTCCTTGCGATACGACTCCGCCATGAAGCCGATGGTGGTGCAGCCGGGAATCGCGCCGCAGGTCAGCAGCGACATCAGAGCCACAGTGGCGGGTCGGCCCCAGGTCGGGATGCCGCGTTTGACTTCGAGGATGGTGTGGGCGTTGGACATCAGCGTCAGGGTTCCCAAGGACGGCGGTCAGCCGTTGTTCCAAGTCAGGATCTTATAACCCCACGCCGCGACCAGCACCACAAGAGCAGGCCACAGCACCGCGGGCCGAAGGGTACGCGCCAGCAGGCCGCCCAGTGCCGACCCTGTCGCCGCGACGTGAACCGCCGCCCAGAACCCGGACGCCGTCAGCACTGCCAACACGCACCCCGCCGGCTGCGCTACGAACGACGACCATAACCGCATGTGCGCCGCATACGCGAACGAAGTGGTCATTCCGCAGGTGGGGCAGGGTTTGTTGAACGCGATCACCCAGCCGCACGGCGGCATTCCCAGTTGGGTGTGTGTACCGTGCCCCGCCGAACTGGGTTGCAGATACGCCGCGAGCGACAGCACCGCCAGGCACCCAATTGCGACCGCCGCGGCCCCGATTCTCGCGGCCAGCGAGACGGAGTTGCCATTCGAGCGTGCCGTTACGGCCGGCTCAATCAAACTTGAAGACGCCCTTGCGGAAGCCGTAGACATACGCGACCACGGTGGTAAACAGGAAGAACAGAATCCGGCCCAGCCAGATGAGCCCTTCCTGGTGCGGGTAAGGCGCGATGTTCGGGAACGTGACCGCCCAGGGATACAGGAAGATGATCTCGACGTCAAAGACGAGGAAGACCATCGCGATGAGGTAGAACCGCACATTGAACCGCTTGCGGGCGGTGCCGACGGGGTTCATGCCCGATTCGTACGTCTGGCCCTTGGTGGTTCCGGCGCGTCGCGGCCCGATCACCTGGCTGGCCACCACGTTCATCACGCCGAAACCGACCCCCATCAGCAGGATCAGCGAGATCGGGAGGTACGACGAAAGTTCCGTTGAAGCAAGAGTTGCGAAAACGCCGGTCATGAGGGTCGATGGTAGGCGGATTCTCTGCCGGGTACGAGGGCCCGGACAGCCTTGAATCAGGCCGGGACCGACTCTTTCCCGACCGAGACCTCGGGAGGCTTGCCGCTGTTCCAGGCGGTCCACCGCACACAGGTGTCAATGAGCATCGTGCGGTCGATCGGCTTGGTCGCGTAGTCGTCGCATCCGGCCCCAACGCACTTCTCTCGGTCGCCCGCCATCGCGTGCGCCGTGAGCGCGATGACCGGCACGCGGCAGTTCAGGGCCCGCAGCCGAGAGGTCGCTGCGTATCCGTCCATCTCCGGCATCTGCATGTCCATGAGGATCAGGTCGAAAGGTGCCGGGTCCCGCACCGGCGATTCCGTGTCGCCTTGGACCGTCAACGCCTCGATCGCCTTGCGTCCGTTGTCGACGATTATCACTTCGGCCCCGGCCTTGCGCAGGTGGAACGCCAGGAGCCGCTGGTTGTCAGGTCCATCCTCGGCCAGAAGAAGCCGTGCACCCTCGAGCGGCTTTGCGGCGATCGCGTCCGTGTGCTCGACACCGGTATCAGGGACATGTTTTTCGCCTCGTGTCTGGGGCACCCACATGTTCGATTCCAGCGCCGAATCCTTGTCCACCGCGATCGTCGCCGTGAACACGCTCCCTACACCTTGGACGCTCTTGACGGTGATGTCGCCGCCGAGCATCAAGGCCAATCGCTTCGCGATGGTAAGCCCCAGACCGGTTCCGCCGAACCGGCGGGCCATGGTCTCGTCCGCTTGCGAGAACGGCTTGAAGAGCCGCGCCGTTTGTTCAGCGCTCATTCCGACCCCGGTGTCGGCGACCTCGAACCGCACCCGAGCGGTGCCGGTGTCGATCCGCTCCGACCCGACCCGGATCGTCACTCCGCCCACTTCGGTGAACTTGATCGCATTGCCCACCAGGTTCACCAGGACCTGCTTGAGGCGCACCGGATCGCACCGGAACGATCGGGGCAGCGTCGACGTGTACGCGTGGTCGAGTTTGATCCCCTTGGCCTCGGCCCGCACCCGCATGAGAGAGATGACATCCTCCACGATCTGTGCTGGGTCGGTGGCGATCGATTCCACCCTCATCTTCCCCGCCTCGATCTTCGAGATGTCCAGAAGGTCGTTGATGATCTCCAGCAGGTGCTGGCCGTTGCGCTTCCATCCGGCCCGCCTCGATCTTCGAGATGTCCAGAATGTCGTTGATGATCTCCAGCAGGTGCTGGCCGTTGCGCTTGATGGTGGTGATCGCCTCTCGCCGCCGCTGCGGGGCCAACATGGCGTCCCCGTCGTCGGCCAGCAGATCGGCGAAACCCAGAATCGCCGTCATGGGCGTGCGGATCTCATGGCTCATGTTCGCCAGGAACTCGCTCTTGGCCCGGCTCGCCGCTTCGGCCACCGCCCGTGCTTCGTGCAACGCCATCTCACGCTCGACCTCCGTCGTCACGTCCGTCACCGTGCCGAACAGCGCCACGATCCGCCCCTGTGCGTCAGATCTTGCACGCCCTTCGCCCCGCACGTACCGAACATCAGGCGCCTTGCCCGCCGTACGCATGACAAGGCTGTAGTGGGTGCCCTGCGAAATCGCCGCCCTCACCGCCTCGTCAAGCACCATCGCGCTCTGTTCGGAATAGTCAGACAGCACACCCGCGTAGTCCGGCGGCCCGTCGATCTCTTGCCGCCCGAACAGGCGGAAGATCTGCTTTGACCACGTCACTCTCCCCGTCGTCAGGTCGTACGACCAACTGCCCGACCGCGCGATTGACTGCGCCTCCTCCAACGCCGCAGCGGCGGCGGCCATCTGCGCCTCCATCTGCTTTCGGTCCGTCGTGTCGCACAGCGACCCGGCCGTGACCAACGCACGCCCGGCCGCATCCCGGTCCGAATCGCCCCGCGTGCGGAACCACCGGTATTCGCCCGATGCGCACCGCAGTCGGTACTCCACGTCGTACGGCGCACCGGCCCGAAGGTGATCCCGGAGCGCGGCGAGCACCCGGTCCTTGTCGTCCGGGTGCAATCTGTCTCGCCAAGGCGCGGCGGTCGCCGGGAAGTTCTCGCGTGACTCACAGAGCATCTCGATGAACCGGTCCGAATACCACACTTCTCCGGTGCTCGCGGTGTATTCCCACAACGCGTCGCTCGAGCCCGACACCGCCCGGTCCAACCGCTCGGTCACCCGCCGCATCTCCTCGCGCATGCGGACCTGCTCGGTCACGTCGGACTCCACCGCGATGAAGCCGCTCGGCCTTCCCGTCCGCGGATCGATCGCCAGCGGTTGAATCTCCACGTCCAACCAGTACTCGTTCCCGCTCTTTCCTCGGTTCAGAATCTCCACATGGCACGAGAGCCCCGAAGCAAGCCGTTCTCGCAGGTGCCGTACCGTTCGAGGATCCGTTTTTTCGAACTGCAGCAGCGGCCCGGGCCTTTGGCCGCGAGCTTCGGCCAGCGTGTACCCGGTCTTGGCCTCGAATGCCGGATTCACCCATGTGATCCGTCCATCGGCGCCGGTGATCACCACCAGGTTCCGGGTCTCACGCACCACGAGCGCAAGCCGTTCGAGCTCCTCCGTCTGAGAGCGAAGGTCGCTCGTCGCGGCGTCCGCGATGCACCTGGCGCGGTCGGCCGTGTTCGCCAGCGCCAGCACCAGCCACGCGCTCAGCAGAGACATCAGCACGCCACCGCCCCCCGCTCCCCACATCACCGCCCGCGTCGCCCGTACAAACTTGTCCGTGGTTTGTGTAGCGATCGTCCAGGTCTGCCCGCCGATGTTGAACACCGCGTTCGCCCGGTCATGCCCGGGGCCCTCGCCCGACCCTGAACGCGGCATGGAACTCCCGCCGACGCCGTAGATGAGATGCCCCGGCGTCAGCTCCGTCCCGTTGTATACATCGAACATCAACTCGCCGCCCACCGTTTCGTTCGCCTCCTTCAGAGTCCGCGACGCCAGGATGGGCATGTACACCCACCCTTCCAGCGCTGCCCGCCGTGCCTGGGGTGTGTCCGTCGGCATGGATTTTCGGTACACCGGGAGCAGATTCAGGAAGCCCGGTCCCTCGCCGGGCGCTTGATCCAGGCTGATCGGCTCCGTCAGCGTCGGCTCCCCGGTCAGCATGGCTCGATCCGCCGCGGCGAGTCTCACCGGATCGCTCGCGATGTCGAATCCCTGCTCGCTCAGGTTGGGTTCCAGCGGCTCGATGAACTCGATGACATACAGATTCTCCGCATCGCCCGCGGTTCTGATCTGGAAATCCGCGGCACCGTCGGCGCGGGTCGCCGCAAGAAAGATCGGCAACTCCGCCCGTTTCACACGCTTGATGAACCCGATACCGATCGCGCCGGGGAACTCCAATGGCAGGTCGCGGCTCTCGACCATTTCGGTGAACTCGCCGCGCTCCACCGATTTGCTCGCCGGCCACAGCCCCCGGGAACCCCGCAGCCCGTACGCGAAGATGTTAAAGCGCCGCTGCACCTCGCGGTTCAGGCGTTCGCTGAGCCGTGCGAATCGGGCATCATCCGTGTCGCAGGCGCTCCGCTCCGCCAGGCACGCCCCCAGGCAGGCCACGCCCAAACCAGCGACGAGCACGGCCCCGGCCGCGACCTTGCCCTTGCGGCCGCGGATCGCCGCATCCACCCCGGCGCGTTCACGCGGATGTCGCCACATCACCAACATCGCCGACAGCGGCGCCACGATCAGGCCCACGCTCGCGGCGTCGATCAGATCGCCTGTTTTCTGACTGACGAGCCCGTCCAGCGCCGGGAGCATCTGCATTACGAGCAGTTCGAGCAGAAATGCCACCGTCACGATGAGCGCCAGCGTCACCCACAGACTGCGCACGCTCCGCGTTGGTGTTCTCCCGTTGAATTCCATGGTGGTGCGACACTGTCGCCGTTGCCAGTAGTCCCGCTGGAGCGATTGGCTCCGCGGAGACTATCGGGTGTCTCGCGGAGGTTCTAGAACGCCGCCGTGGGCCATCAGGATAATTACCCATGCGCCCACGGCGGCATTTGTTGCGTGCCTCGGCCGTTCGACGGATGCGGCGCGGTCTGGGGACCAAGCGATCAATCCGAATAGGCAGTTCTGCTCACCATATCGGTGGGGCGCCCTTTGGAGCGAGCAGGTTTCATGCCGATCGTCGCGTGGGCGTCCGTTCATCGCGGGACGCGGCCCAGCTGAAGAGGTGCGCAGCCGCTCCAGTCACGATGGGTGATTACGCCGATGCGTTCTCGTCGGCCAGTTGCTCGTTGATCCCGCCGCAATTGCCGCAGATCACGCCGTACTGACCGTGGGGCAGTCCCTTGACACTTTCTCCGCACTGCAGGCAAGACGCGTGCGTGATCCGAGGCGCGATCGCACCTTTCCAAACCAGCGCAACCGCCGCCATAGTCACCCCCAGCACCGGCCATACCGGCGCCGCAGCGAGTGATACCAGCGCAAAGACCGTCAGCGTTGCGCCCAGGAGCAGGGCCAGTATTCGAAGCCAGGTTTTGTAGAGCCAGGTCATGTTCGCTCTCGCGCCCCTTTCGGCCCGGTCACAGTTGCCAGAGGCTGCTGCCCCACGTCAGACCCCCGCCGAACGCCACGAACATCACCTTCTGACCTTCTCGCACGCGCCCCGCACGCACGAGTTCATCCAGGCACAGCGGCACCGATGCGCCCACCGTGTTCCCGACCCGGTCGATGTTCACGTAGAGCTTGTCCTCGGAGATTCCGAACCGGTCCCGCGCAGCGGTCAGGATTCGGAGGTTCGACTGGTGGCACACGAACATGTCCACCTCCGACGCCGCGATCCCCGCTTTGTTGAGCGTCTCCTGGATCAGGTCGGAGAAGGTGCCCACCGCGAACTTGAACACCGCCGCGCCGTTCATCTGCACTCTGCCGAACTTGGACGGATCGCACGCCACGCCCGCCGGGAAGTCGCGTGCCTCGCGCGGCACGTAGATGTCCTTCCAACCCTCGCCGTCGGCGTGCATGCACTGGGCCAGAAGGCCCTTGCTGGGGTCGTCCGTAGCCTTGAAGATGGCCGCGCCGGCGCCGTCGCCGAAGATGATCGCCGTGCTGCGCCCGGCGTTGGTGTAGTCCATCAGCGTCGAGAGCGTGTCCGCCCCGATCACCGCGACCGTCTTGTAGGTTCCGCCCTTGATCAGATCGTGGGCGATGTTGGCGCTGAACACGAACCCGCTGCACGCGGCGTTCACGTCGAACGCACCTGCGTGGCCCGCGCCCACCTCTTTGGCCACCAGGCAGGCCACGGAGGGACAGGACATCTCGCCCGTCATTGTCGCGACGATGATCAGGTCCAGGTCGGCCCCGGTCAACCGGGCCGCCGACAGCGCCGCACGTAACGCCGCGGCGCTGAGCGTGTGCGTGGATTCGTTGAGCTCGTGGCTGATGCGGCGACGCTCGTGGATGCCCGTGCGCTGCACGATCCACTCGTCGGACGTTTCCATCACCTTTTCAAGGTCGGCGTTCGTCACTCGCCCGACCGGCAGGCTCGACCCCGTCCCGGCGATGCGCACCCCGAATCGTCCGGTTGTCGCCGGAGCGGTGGGGCGGTTGCTCGCGGGCGAAGGGCTCATGCGCGGGCGTTCTCCGCTGACGCTGCCGCCGAAGTCAGGACGCTCTCCACTTCCGCCAACCTCGCCACGATCGCCTCGTTCACATGCGCGTTGTGGAAGTTGCGGCAGTTGCGGATCGCCGCCTTGATCGTCCGCGGCTCGCTGCTGCCGTGCGCGATGAAGCACGCGCCGTTGATCCCCAGGAGCGGGGCCCCGCCGTGCTCGTGGTAGTCGTTCTTCGCGTAGATGTTTTTGACGATCGGCTCGAACTTGGTCATCAGGGCCGGGTCAAACTCGACGATCTCCGCCGCGATCGCCTTGAACAGGCTCTTGGCCATCCCCTCGGCGGCCTTCAGCAGCGTGTTGCCGACGAGACCATCGGTGACGACCACGTCCGCCGCGGCCTCGAAGAAGTCACGGCCCTCGATGTACCCAATGTAGTTGAGCCCGGGCGTGGCCTTGAGAAGGTCGCGGGTCTGCTTGATGATGCCGGTGCCCTTGGCCTCTTCGCTGCCGATGTTCATCACCGCGATGCGGGGCGATTCGATTTTGAGCAGCCGGCGAGCCAGCACGTCCGCCATCACGCCGTACTGCCACAGATGCTCGGCCTTGGGCTCGGGGTTGGCGCCCGCGTCGATGAGTACCACGTTGTGCTTGAACGCGGGGATCGTCACCGCGATACCCGGGCGGATCACGCCGGGCATGCGTCGCATGTACAACGTCGCCGCTGCGACGCACGCGCCCGTATTGCCCGCGGAGAGCACCACGTCGCAACGCTTGGGATGCCCCTCCGCACCGTACTGGGCCATCTTCACGATGGAAGAATCGGTCTTCTGACGGACCGCCTTCGCCGCGGAGTCGGCCATGTCGATGACCTGCTCGGCGTTCACGATCTCGATGCGGGGATCGTCTTTCGCGATGCCCCGTTCTTCCAGTAGATCGATGATCTCGCGCTGGCGACCAATCAGGACCAGACAATCTCCGGGGGGGAGTTCGTCCAGAGCCATCACGCATCCCTTGAGGATCGCGTCGGGAGCGTGATCGCCCCCCATGATGTCAACGGCAATTCGCATCGGCCGGAGAGAGTAGGGTCACAATGACCCGTTGGCGGGAACGATCGGACTTAGGCCTTCGGCACGCCGATTCCCAGCTTGGGAACCTTGATCTGCAGACCCGGACGCACGAAACCGGATTCCTTCGCGGCCCGGTGGTGCATCTTGGACAGGCCCGAGACCGGGTCCTGAGCAACGGTGTAAGGCTTCATCGCGTGGTGCGAGCGGCGGCGGCGCGTACGACCGTGGCTGACTCTTTGTGGAGGGAGCATGGAAGGCGTCCTGGCCCGACTGTGGGCCTGCGTTGCAGACGTGCACGATTTGCTCGTACACCGCCTGAGCGTGCGCCGGAAGCACGCGAACCGATGTGTGAACTGACCCCGCCGGTGCGAAGTCACGACTAACCCGACCCGAGGGACTCAACGCCCCGCAGATCAAGGGGGAAAGGTTAGGAGGGGGGCCGATGGGTGTCAACGCCCGGTGAACGGCGTGCCGGGGCTGTTTTCAATGGCTTTGGAGGATGTTCGGGCGGGTCGCGGACCGCAATCCGAACTCTCGGCACGCACCGTCCACTCTTGAGAGCTCAGTGGAACAGACGTTTCGAGTTATCCGGACTTACGATAGCGCCGAACCCGGGGGCGTACTCACCGGGGGCTCAACGTAATGAACGGTCCACGGATCGTGTCGGAAGGCAGGTGCAATCCGCGTCCAATGAGACCTTCGAATCCCGGGTTGAGCGGGTTGAGGTCCACCGTGAGCGCGTCCATCTGCGCGAGTGATTCCGTCGGCAGTAGCCCTGCCCGAGCGACGACAGTCCGTGCGATCGCTCCGCTGACCAAGGCGGCGCTAACACTGGTGCCGCTTGCCCGGCCGTACACGTTCCCCGGCAATGTGCTGACGGCTTCGACTCCAGGCGCCGAGTACCGCACAAAGGGACCCACCGAGGACCATGGAGCCACGAATCCCGCCGCGTCGGTGGACGCCACCGCGACGGCGTTCGTGAGCGCCGCCGGATATTGCGGCACGTTGTCCCCGAAGTTCCCGGTCGCGCAGACGACGATCGCGCCGGCCGCGTTCGCTGTCGCGATCGCTTCACGCATCGTGAGCGTATCGACGGGCGAAGTCAGACTGACATTGATGATCTTGGCGCCGTGGTCCACCGCGTAGTAGATCCCGGCCGTGACCGAAAACGTGGTTCCAACACCGTCGGAGTCCAGGACCCGCACCGGAAGGATGGTGCACTTGGGCGCGAGTTTCGTGATCAGCCCCGCCATAAACGTGCCGTGCCCGGCCAACTCATCAAAGACGCCGTTGCGGTTCGTGTCCAGACCTCTCGCTCCGTCCCGTCCGTGCGAACCTGGTAGGCGAACCGTGTGTGCCGGAACACGCCGGTATCGAGCACCGCGATCGACCATCCTCTTCCGGACTCGCCCAGGCCCGGGTTGCAGAGCCCGATCGTGTCCCACATCGGTTGCTTGTCGTATGCGCCGGGCGCTATGCCGACGAAGAAGCTCTGGGTGTGCCCGTCGGCGATCGAGTTCTCCCGGTTCTGCTCGAACTCCTCCAGCCGGTCATCGAGTTCCAGTTCTACCTCGATCTCGCCGTCGTCCTGATCCGGCGTGGCCCGCAGAAGGTACAACCGCCGCGGCGCGTATTGAGCCACCACGACCGCGCTGTACGAGTCGGCCACGTCTGCGATGGTCTCGCCCGGCCGCAACCGGACGGCGAACTCGTGCGGGATGGTCGCGCCGCTCTGCGCGAGCGCCGTTGCGCTCGAGAGCAGTAACGCAATAGTTAGCGCTGCGTGTTTCATGTGTGTGCTCGCTTCCATCCGCCGACTACGTGCAATGCACCCCACGCGGCGACGTGAGGATTCACCCCCCGAACGCGGCGCTGCGCCTGCCGCAACGCCGATTCCGGCTTTCCTGACGCCGTAGCATCCGAATACCACGCCGTGTACATATCCGTGAGTGTACGAGCCGCCGTCGCGTCGTGCAGCAGCCAGTGGCTCAGCACCAGCGATCCCGCGCCGGCGTTGAGGAATCCGCGGACCAATCCGAGCAGTTCTCGGGCGTGCGACACCCCCGTGCGCCCCGAATCGCACGCGCTCAGCACGACAGTGCCGCCCGCCAGATCAACGTCGTACATGTCCCGCGCCGTCAGCCACCCGTCCGACAGCTTGATCGCCGACTGCATGGGGCTGTGCGACACGAACCGCGCGTGCGAGGCGATGTGCACGCCCCCCGCCCCGCTCAGCGCTTCCTTGACCCGCTCAACCGTGGCTTGCGTTCCCAGAAGCACCCGCTCCGCGTTCATCGCCCTCGCCACCGCCAAGGCTTCATCCTCCGCGTGCGGCGCGCCGGCGTCAGCGACGCCGATCGCCACTCGCGGGCCTTCCTGCCGCCGGGGCCTTGAGAGCATGCACATCACCGAAGCGCTGGGCGCCGTGACCACGTCGCATGTGTCCAGCATCGAAACGCCGCCCACCGTCAGCGCATGGAACGGCGTCGACGCCAGATCCCCGTCCGCGACCACAGCCAGCATCGCCGCTCCCCGAATCTCCTCCCACATCGGCGCCAGCAGCGCCTCCCCCAGGCGGGACAGCTCCGCGTCGGCCCGCGCCGGAGACACCCGCGTATCCAGCCCACGCGACGCCGCGATCGAGATCTGCAGCCGCAATGCGCCCAGCCGCTCGGAGAGGTACGCCGCGCCGCATAGCCTGCGTGTCACACGCACCCGCCCATCGCGCACGGTGATCGCCGAGATCCCGTCCCGCTCCCAGAAATACTCGACGAGCGCACACCCCGGCGGCACTTCTTTCGCGATCACCTCGCCCGTGGGCGGGGGTGCAAAGTCGCCCGCGAACCGCCGCGTCGCGGCCAGCCTCAACTCCGTATCGGCTAGTTGCGATTCCAACTCCCGAGGCGAGAGCCCCGCCCCGCGAGTCCCGCCCTCGCCCCGGGCCAGCGAATGCGTCGCCGCGATCATCGCCAGCAACTCGCCGCGCCGTCGCAGCAGCTGCGCATCATCCGAATCGGCGCTCGAAGCCTGGGAGAACACAGGCCCGTTTCCCAGCGTGTCCAGCAGCGCCCTCGCCCGTCCGCGCTCGATGACCGTCAGCGCCCTCACCGGGTCGCCCCGTCGGTCCAGCCACGCACGGACATACTCCTCGTACGCCCCCGCGAACGTTCCGCTCACGACCGCGCGGTACCGCTCGCCCCGCAGGCCCGACCGGACCCGTTCCACCGTGTTCATCGCCGCCTCCAGCGCGGCCAGCGCGGCGTCGAAATCTCCGTCCTGCTCGCACATCCACGCGTGATGCTGGTGCAACTCAGCCAGCAGGATCGGCAGCCCGATCTCGGTCGCACGGGCGATCGCGTCCCGCATCAACGGCCGCGCCGCGCCGGGCTCTCCCAGCCGCGCGATCGCCAGGGCGTTGAACGCGTCCGCTTCGATCCGCTCCACCGGCTTGAGGTCGGTGCGCACCGACATGGCCTCGATCGTCCGGCGTGCTTCCGCCGGCTCCCCGGCCGCCAGCAGGGCGCGGGCCAGCAACAGCCGAACCCGGTTCGCGCCCGTCGACTGTCCCAGCGCTTCGAGCTCGTTGATCGCCTGGAGCACTTCCTCGCACGCCTGACCGAAACGCTGGGTCGCCAGCATCGCCCGCGCGATTCCCGTCCTCGCCCGCGCCGCTTCCAGCGCCATTCCGCGCGGCGCAAGTTCCTTGAGAGCCTCGCCCATTTTGCGACGGGCGTGCTCGAAGTGTTCCAGAGCCTCATCCAGCCGCCCCTGCCGACCGCACAAGTCCGCGATGTTCCCTTCCACGATCGCCGCGGCCCGGTGCGCGCCCGCCGCCTCGAACGCCTCGAACGCCGCCCTGAACGCCCGGTGCGCTTCCCCGAACTTGTGAAGGTCCAGCAAAGCTTCGGCCCTATTGCTCTGCAGCGCCGCCAGGATGAGAGGCTGGCTCCTCACCGCCGGAGTCGCCCGATCGAAACGCGCGATCGCGCCCGCCGGGTCGTCTTTCATCCGCAGCACCACGCCGATGTTGATGTCCGCCCGCCCGGCGTGGAGCGTTTGGCCCGCGCGGACAAACGCCTCCCGCGAGGCCTCGCCCATCGCCACCGCTTCGTCGAACCTCCCCTGCCTCGCCAGCGTGTGCAGCGCCATCAAACGGCACTGCGCCGACTCCACTGCGTCCCCGGTTTCCTCCGCGAGCCGTATCCCTTCTTCCAGTGATGCCAAGGCATCGGCGAACCGATTGGCGTACGCCAGCGCCTGCGCCCGGGCCCGGCGCACGCGGGAACGCCGCTCCTGGGCGGCGTCCGCGACCGCGACGAGCACCTCGGTGCATGCAAGCGCGTGCGAGAGGTCGCTGATCGCGCCCCGCTCGGCCTCTTCCGATAGTCTGTCAAGAACCTCCGCCACCGGCCCGGCCGCGCGCAGCGCCGCCAGAGCCTCGGGCCCTTTTCGGCCCGGCAGGTCTGCAAACACCGCCCGGATCGTGGGCGACGCGACCGTCATGACACCCGTGTCCCCCTGTCCTCCCCGATCCCCTTCAGTGTCAGCACGCCCGTCGCGGTGCGGATGTGAAGATCGCACCCGCGGGTTTTGCTCTCCAGCACGAAGCCGCCATCCCCGTCGACGCGTCCCATCGCGAACACCTCGTGCGTGCCGACCACCGTCGCGACCACTTCTTTCGCCTCGGCCCCCGAAACCTGGCCCCGCATCACGACCCTGGCCGGTTCGCTCTCGACGAGCACATCGACCTCAACCCCGCCGCTCGCGAATGTGATGTGCCGGCTTTCGGTCTCGCCACGGAACCCCGTGATCGCGCCCTGCGCCTGGCTGTCGAAGATCAGGCCCAGCACCTGGCGCGTGCCGGCCACAATCCAATCGAGCGCAGAAGTCGCCGGCGCCGAAGGCGATCGGAACAACTCGACCGCCCGATCGATCGCCAGACGCGACGGGGACTCCAGCGTCCCTGCCTTCAACGTCCCGATGACCCGGCGCAGGTGTTCGATCATTCGGGCCGTGCCCGAGTCGCGGGCGGCCAGCTCCTCGACCAACCGGGCCTGCGCGGCGTCCAGTTCGCCCAGCACAAACGCCGCCAGGTCCGTCGCCGAAGGTGTGTTCTCGTTAGGATGCACGGTGGAAGTTCCTGTGCGGCCGTCCGGGCCGATTCGGTATCGAATCAGGAGCCGCGGCGGGGTCGGTGTGATACTACTTGCGACTCAGTTTCAGATTGATTCCGAGATCAACTCGGCCAGCTTCGCTAGGCACCGCTGCCGGGTGGGGCCGATGCTCCCGATCGGGATCGACAAATCCTGGGCGATCCGCCGATAATCCGCCCCCTCGCTCGGTCCGAAGAGTCGTCGGAGTAGCTCCTCGCACCGCCCTCCAAGATCGCGCAGCCCTTGGTCCACGATGTGTGCACGCTCCATGGCAGCCACATCGTCCGGGGGGATGTCGGTCGGTTCATGTTCGGCGTGTTGGGTGGTCGCACGCTGGCGCTTGCGCTCACGCCAGGTCTCACGTGTCGCCGTGGTAATGATCCACTTCGCCAAGCTCTGCGCGTCTCGCAGCGAGGCGAG
>JBGAMO010000060.1:0-10295 GCA_044222845.1 Phycisphaerales bacterium | reverse complement strand
CCCGCTCTCGCTGGGATCGATATGACCAGCGGACCAAACCTCTTGACGATCTGTTTCCACGCCGCCTCATCACCGCCGAGGCATCGGCGAACAAGCTCGGCGTCGGTGGGTTCGAGCGAACCGGGTTCCTTGTTTGGAAGTTGCGACATCACTCAAACGATCAGCGGGGCGATGAAACGAACCGCAAGACCTCGTGCACAGATCGAGACCGCGGGCTTCAAAGCATAAGCGTGCTGCAATCATCCGCGGTCGCTCGCCGGCTTCCCGGAAATGAGAATCTCATGGTGAGGAAGGGCCTTGCGCTCGCAGCACGAAAAAGGCCCGGAGCGTCTGCTCCGGGCCTTTGGAATCACCGTTGAATCATCACCGATCGATCAGCTGAAGCGGATCTTGTCGGTGCCCATGGCGCCGTGGTCGTCCATGCCGCCGCGGGTGGGCGAAGGACCGCCGCGCCGCGGCTTGTCGTCCCCGCCGGGAGCCGCATCGCCGGCCCCGCTCGTGTCACCCCACTGGGCGCGCTTGAGCGAGAGCCCGATCTTGCGGTCGTTGCGGTCGACGCGCAGGATCTTGACGTCGATCTCGTCCCCGGCCTTGACGACGTCCTGCGGGTTCTCGACCTTGTGGTCGGCCAGTTCGCTGATGTGCAGCAGGCCTTCCAGTTCGGCCTCGAGCTCGACGAACACGCCGAAGTTGGTGATCTTCGTGACCTGGCCGCGGACGACCATGCCCGGCTTGTAGTGCTCGGGGATGGCGTGGAGCCAGGGGTCCTCGTGCAACTGCTTCATGCCCAGGCTGATCCGCTGCTTGTCGCGGTCGACCTCGAGCACCACGCACTTGACGGTGTCGCCCTTCTTGACGACCTCGTTGGGGTGCGTGACCTTCTTGGTCCAGGACATGTCGCTGATGTGCAGGAGGCCGTCGATGCCCGGCTCGATCTCGACGAAGGCGCCGTAGTTGGCCAGGTTGCGGACCTTGCCCTCGATCATGGTGCCGGGGGGATACTTCTCGCCCACCAGCTCCCACGGGTTGACCTCGGTCTGCTTCATGCCGAGGCTGATTTCCTGCTTGTCCTTGTTGATCTCCAGGACAACAACGTCGACCTCCTGCCCCGGCGTCACCATCTCGCTGGGGTGATTGACACGGCGCGTCCAGGACATCTCGGAGATGTGGACCAGGCCCTCGATGCCGTCCTCGAGCTTCACGAACGCGCCGTAGGTCATGATGTTGACCACCGCGCCGCGGATGCGCGAGCCGACGGGGTACTTCTTCTCGATCTCCTCCCACGGGCTGGCCTCGCGCTGCTTGAGGCCCAGGGCGATCTTCTCCTTCTCGCGGTCGATGTTGAGCACGCGGACTTCGACCTTCTGGTCGATGCGGAGAATCTCGCTGGGGTGGTTGATCCGGCTCCAAGACATGTCGGTGATGTGCAGCAGCCCGTCGATGCCGCCCAGGTCGACGAACGCGCCGAAGTCGGCGATGTTCTTGACCGTGCCGCTGACGATGTCGCCTTCCTTGAGCGTCTCGAGCAGACGCTTCTTGGCCTGCTCGCGCTCGGTCTCGATCAGCTTGCGTCGAGAGATCACGATGTTCTTGCGCTCCAGGTCGATCTTGAGAATCTCGGCCCGCACCTTGCGGCCGATGAACTCGCCCACCTCGCCCGGACGGCGAACGTCAACCTGCGACGCCGGCAGGAACACCGGCACGCCGATGTCCACCAGCAGGCCGCCCTTGATCTTCTTGGTGACGAGCCCTTCGACGACGTCGCCTTCCTTCTGCGTGTCGACGATGCGCTGCCAGGCCAGCATCCGGTCGGCCTTGCGCTTGGAGAGTTGGATCAGCCCCTCATCGTCCTGCAGGTCCTCCAGCAGCACCTCGACCTCGTCCCCGGCCTTGATGTCCATCCCCTCGAACTCTTCCTTGGGGATCAGGCCCTCGGACTTCAGGCCCACCTCGATGACGACGTCGTCACCGGCGAAGCCGATGACCTTGCCCTTGATGAGCCGCCCGGGGACCAGGTCTTCAACCTGCTCCTTCAGGAACGACTCCATGTACTCTCCGGGCTTCGCGGCCGCGAGCGTCTTCCCGTACGCTCCGCGCACCATGGCTTCGGCCTCGGCGTCTTCAAGACCCAGGGATGCGATCAGCGATTCATCGATCATTGAAACTAGTCCTTCGAGTGCCGCGAAAAGCCTGAAGAGGCCCCGCGGCGTTTGGCCCCGATTCCTGCTGGTGGTGGAGACAGCGGTCAGAATCAGCGCCGGGCTGTGCGTGGTGTTCTGCACACCTTTTCGCACGCCCTGCCCGTTGTGCGGGCGGAACAGGGTTGAAAGATCCGCACGCCGCGAAAGCGACGTACACGGGCCGGCCACCAACCGGCGGGAATGATAGGCCATCAGGGGTCGGTACGGCCTGTCACCAAGCCGATCAGAAGCGTCTGCAACCGCCACCCCGCCCGCCGCGGGATTCCACCCGCGGGCGCAGCCCGCCGACCGGGTTCCGCCTCCTTTCATCGCCGATTCGCTGCGCTCGATCACCGACGTCGAACCTCGCTCGACGCCGCGGAGCAACGCCCCCAAATCGTCCGCCGCGACGGATTGTCCCGGGCCATCAAGCGCGTTATTCTCCGCCCTAACCGATGCAGCCGATAAACGCCACTCCGTTCCGCTTAGTCCTCGCCGCGGGCGCATGTCTGGTCATCGGTGCGCCCGCCTCACTCGCGCAGAACTCTCCCGACGCGAAACCCGCGCAGCCGTCGAAGGAATCGGGCGGCGCTCAGCCCCCCGAACTACTCCCCGCTCCCAAGACCACCGTCCCGCCGGAACTCGAGCCGTACGAGGGCCGCCCCGTGCGAAACATCCGGCTCGAAACCCCGCCGCCTCCCCCGCCGAAGGAGGTCAAACCCAAGGACGGCAAGGCGCCTCCCAAGAAGGACGATGCCGCCAAGCCGGACGATGCCAAGGCCCCCGCGCCCGCGCCACAGCAGATCACCCTCGACGCCGACACCGAGCAACTCATCCGCAACCAGCTCCGACTCAAGGAAGGCGCTCCGTTCGACGCCAAGCTCGTGAGCGAAGACATGTCCCGTCTCAATCGCCTGGGCCGTTTCGCCAGCGTCGAGTCCAAGGTGCAGCTCCTCGCGGACGGTTCGGTTGATCTCATCTATGTCCTGAACCCCCAACCGATCATCCGCGACGTGCAGACCGTCGGCAACAAGGCCTTCAGCGATCAGGACCTGGGCAAGTTCATCGACATCCTCGTCGGCACGCCCGTTGACCCCACCCGCCTCGACCGCGCCTGCCGCCGCGTAGAGGCCGCGTACCGCGAGAAGGGCTACTTCTCCTGCCTCGTGACCATCGACGAGAAGGAACTCCGCGAGAACGGGAACGTGTACTTCAAAGTCCGCGAGGGCGAGAAGGTCAAGGTCTCCGAGATCCGCTTCGAGGGCAATGTTTCCTTCACGCCCCGCGAACTCGGCACCGTCGTGAAGACTCAGGCCGCCTGGCTGCTCGACCGGGGGCGGCTCGACAACGACATCCTCGCCGAGGACGTCTCCTCCCTCATCAGTTACTACCGCGACCACGGACACATCGATGCCCGCGCCGACCGCATCGTGACTCCCAGCCCGGACGGCAAGGAAGCGGTTGTCACCTTCGTCATCGATGAAGGCCCGGTCTACACGCTCAAGTCAGTCTCCGTCGTGTACGCCGACCCCGACAGCCAAAAGGTCTTCTCGATCGAGCAGTTGACCGGGCTGATGGTGATCAAGCCCGGCGACGTGTTCAGCGACCAGAAGCTCCGCAAGTCCATCACGGCGATCCGCGACGCCTACGGCAAGATGGGCTATGTCGACACGCAGGTCAACCGCCGCGAGAGACGAAGCGAGATCGCCCCGGAAGTCGACATCGTCCTGGTCGTCGACGAGGGCAGACGCTTCAAGACCGGCGAGGTCCTGATCAAGGGCAACACCCTCACCCGCGACGACGTGGTGCGCCGTCAGGTGCAGGTCGAGCCGGATCGCCCGCTCGACGCCACGGCCGTCGAGGAAACCAAGAAGCGTTTGGAACGCACCAACCTCTTCGCGCCCCGCAGCGTAAAGGTGACGATGCAGCCCGAACGCCCCGAAGACCCCGGGTTTCGTGACGTGCTCGTCGAGGTCGAGGAGACCAATACCGGCAAGTTCTCCATCGGCGGCGCTGTTTCGTCCGATGCCGGCCTCTCCGCCAGCATCGCCATCACGCAGCGCAACTTCGACATCACCGACTTCCCGGACACCTTCGGAGAGCTCTTCAGCAGCGAGGCCTTCCGCGGCGGCGGCCAGACCTTCAACATCACCGCCAGCCCCGGCACCGACCGCCAGTACTACACCATGGGTCTCTCGGACCCGTATCTTTTCGACACCGACTACTCCGGCTCCGCGAACATCTTCTACTACACCCGCTACTACACCGACTACGACGAGAACCGCATCGGCACCAAGTTCGGCATCGGCCGTCGATTCGGCTCCCGCTGGAACTTCTCGCTCCCCGTCCGCGTCGAGCAGGTCAAACTCCCCAGCATCGACGACAGCGCCCCCGCCGAGTATTTCAAGTTCGAGGACCCCAACCTCATCATCGGTGCCGGGATTTCACTCTCGCGCAGCAGCATCGACGACGTGATCAACCCCAGCAAGGGCAACAAGATCGAGTTCGCCGCGGAGCAGGTCGTTGGCGATTACTCCTACAACATCCTCCGCGCCGAATACTCGGTCTACACTAAGCTCGCCGAGGACGTCCTGGGCCGCAAGACCACCCTGCAGCTCACCACCCGCGCCGGGTATATCCCGCAGGACGCCGAGGAAGTGCCCTTCTACGAACGGTTCTTCATGGGCGGTCAGGGGTTCCGGGGCTTTGCGTTCCGAGGCGTGTCGCCCGTCGGCCCGGACCGCAGCGGCAATCCCACCGAAGACCCCATCGGCGGCAACTGGATGTTCTTCGCCGGCGCCGAAGTCAAACAGCCCCTCTACGAGGAAATCCTCTCGGGCGTCGTCTTCCTTGATACCGGCACCGTCGACACCGATGTCAGCTTTGAACACTACCGAGTCTCCGTCGGTATCGGCTTCC
The DNA here is from genome assembly GCA_044222845.1 of Phycisphaerales bacterium. Classification (GTDB taxonomy): domain Bacteria; phylum Planctomycetota; class Phycisphaerae; order Phycisphaerales; family UBA1924; genus UBA2402. The sequence continues at coordinate 5,196 of JBGAMO010000060.1, read as the reverse complement.
GGCTGTATGTCCAGGCGCTCAGTTCCGTGCCTCTCGCCTTCGACTTCGGTTTCCCGATCATGAAGGAAAAGACCGACAAGGACCGGCTCTTTACCTTCAGCATCGACGTGCCCTTCAACTGATCCCGCCCGCGATCATGATCCTCGTCACGCACGACCGTTCGTCGCGCCGCGATACCCTTCTGGGCACCACGCACGCGCTCCCCGAGGCCCAAGATGCTCCTGTCCCACCACCACAATACCAATCGTCTCAAACTCGCCCGGCGATTCCTGCTCCCGCTGATGGCGTGGTGCATCGTGTTCATGGCCGCCTACGCCCCCGCGCAGCCGTTGCCCACCGATCCGCGGATCGTCACGGGCAAGCTCGACAACGGTCTCACGTACTACGTCATGCGGCACGCCAACCCGCCGGGCCGCGCCGTTGTCTGGATGCACGTGTTCTCCGGCTCGCTGAACGAGACGGACAAGCAGCGCGGCGTTGCCCACTACCTCGAGCACATGGCCTTCAACGGCAGTGAGCACTTCCCTCCCGGCACCGTTGTCAAGGAGTTTGAGCAACTCGGGCTCACCTTCGGACGACACCAGAACGCCTTCACCAGCTTCGACCAGACTACCTATCAGCTCGCCCTGCCCGACAACTCGCCCGAGAAGCTCGCCAAGGCGCTGCTCTTCATGGCCGATGTCAACTCCCGCCTGTTGCTGGACGAGAAGGAGATCGAGTCCGAGCGTCAGATCATTCTCGAGGAGAAGACCAGCCGCAAGAGCTCCCAGCAGCGCATGATGGAGTACATCTACGCCCGAATGGCCCCGGGCTCGATCTACGGCGAGCGCATCCCCATCGGAACCGAGGAGAGCATCAAGTCCCTCGCCCGCGCGGACTTCGTCGACTACTACACCAAGTGGTACGGACCCTCAAACGCCAGCGTCATCGTCGTCGCCGATTCCGACCCAGACCCCGTCGTCGATGCCATCAAGGCGGCGTTCTCCGATCTCGCCCCGCGACCGAGGCCCACGCCCGCCGACGCCGGCGTGAAGCCATACGAGAAGTCGTTCGCCATCGTCGTCACCGACGCCGAGACCACCCGCGCGACGGTTTCCATGACTCGCATCGGCAAGGCCCACCCGCCCGTCACCACCCGGGCCCAGCTCCGAGAGCAGTTCGTCCGCAACCTCGCCTCAACCGCTTTCCGCAAGCGCATCCAGGACAAGGTCAGCGAGGGCAAGAGCAAGCTCTCCTTCCTCGCCGCGTTCGCGTTCGCGAACAACCTGAGCGGCGCGATGTGGCAATCGCAGGTGCAGGCCAGCGGCGAGCCGGCCAAGTGGCGGGAAATGTTCACGGATCTGGGCACCGAAGTCCAGCGTGCGCGGCTGCACGGTTTCACGCAGTCGGAGATCGACGCCGCTCGCAAGGATCTGCTCGCCTCCCAGGAACGCCGCGCCTCCACCGAGGACACTTTCCCGGCCCGCGCCGTCATCCAGCGCATCAACGGCGACATCGCTTCCGGCGAGCCGCTGATGTCCGCGGCGCAGTCATTCGAACTCGCCAAGGCCCTCACCCCCGACATTTCCGCCGACGAATGCCGCGACTGGTTCGCCGCCGAGTTTGATCCGACCACGGCCATGTTCATGGTGCAGATGCCCGCCCTGCCCGAAGCGCCCACCACCAATCAGTTGCTCGAGTTCGCCCGGCATGCCTTTTCCGTAACTCCCGAGAAGGACGCAGCCGCCACGCGTGCCACCCAACTCATGGAGAAGCCGCCCACCCCCGGCAAGTTCGTCGAGCCCGCCGAGCACGCGCCTACCGGCATCTGGAGCGCCTGGCTCGACAACGGCGTCCGTGTCCATCACCGCTTCATGGACTACCACAAGAACGACGTCACCGTCGCCATCACCCTGTACGGCGGTGAGTTGCTCGAAACCAAGGACACCCGCGGCGTTACTCTCGCCGCTACGCAGGCATGGTCCCAGCCGGCCACCGCATCGCTCTCGTCCGCCGACATCCGCGGCCTCATGAGCGGCAAGAAGGTCAATGTCGGCGGCCGCACCGGCATGGACTCCATCCAACTCTCCGTTTCCGGCGATCCGGCCGAGTTGGAAGCGGGCATGCAGTTGGCCCACCTGCTCCTCACACAGCCGCGCCTCGAACAATCCGCGTTCGACCGCTGGAAGACCGCCCAACTCCAGAACCTGGAAGCCATCGAGAAGAACCCGGGCCAGAAGTTCGGAACTTTGGTCGCCAAGGCCGTGTACCCCGACGGGGAAGTCCGAGCCACGCTCATCGAGAAGGAGATGATCGAGCGCCTCACCCTCGCCCACGCGCAGGAATGGCTCAACGCCCGCATCGCCGACAGCCCCATCGAGGTCGCCATCGTCGGTGACATCAGCCGGGAACGCGCTATGGAACTGGCCGCCAAGTACCTGGGCTCACTGCCCGCCCGACTTCGCATCTCTCCCAAGGTCTACGCGGACCTGCGAAAACTCGAGCGCCCCAGGGGCCCCCGCACGATCTCGCAGACCATGAAGACCCAGACCGAACTGGCCAACGTGCTCGTCGGCTTCTACGGACCCGACGAAACCAACCTGGCCGATGTGCGCGCCCTGAGCCTGGCCGCGCAGATTCTGACCAGCCGCATGACGGCGCAGGTGCGGGAGGAGAAGCAGTTGGCGTATTCCATCGGGACCCGCGTCAATCCCGCCTCGGTCTTCCCCGGATTTGGTCTCGTGCGAGCCGGTTCGCCCACCCAGCCCGAGAAAGCTGAACGGCTCGCCGCGCTGATCGACGACATCTTCGCCCAGTTCGCCAGAGACGGCGCCACCGACGAGGAGCTCGCCACCGCCAAGAAGCAGGTCGCCAACAACCTCGACGAACAGATGAAAGAGCCCGGTTTCTGGCTGGGACGCATGGAACTGCTCACCCACGACGCCGTCAATCTCGACGACGTGATCGCCGGCCCCGCGGCGTTTGACGCCGTCACCAAAGATCAGATCAAATCGGCGTTCAACAAGTACTACAACCCCGAAGCAATGGTCCGGGTCACCTTGAAGCCCGAGCCCGCGCCGAAGGCTGGCCCCGTCGCAAGCCCCGACCCGGCTGCGAAATAACTCGGCAGCACTTTCCGCGAGATCGACGCAAACACGGCCGACGTCGGCTCGGCACTGCGCACGCTTCGCGCGATCGCGATCAAACTCCATAGCGCATCGATCACGCGGCGGGTGCCCGCAGATTGTTTCTGAACAGATATCGCGATACCTGACGCTGAGCCGTCCGCGGGTTACGCCAACGCGGCCGCGCCCGAAATGATCTCGGTGAGCTCCGTCGTGATCTGCGCCTGACGGGCACGGTTGTACACCAGCGTGTACTTCTTGCCCGCCTTGCCCGCGTTGTCCGTCGCGGCCTTCATGGCCACCATGCGGGCCACGTGCTCGCTCACCACGGCGTCGTTGAACGCCTGGAACAGCACGGCCTTCACGCCCGCAGGCAGAATATCGTCCAGAAGTTCCTTGGCGCCCGGGCTGAACTCGTAGACCTTGGCCGCCTTCGCCTCGCCCTTCCCGGCTTCCACCACCGCCGCTTGGAACGGCAGCAACTGCATCACGGTCGGCACCTGCCGGCCCGCGGAAAGGAACTTCATGTACACCACCCGCACCGAACTGATCTCACCCTTGAGGAACCGCTCGATATAGGCTTCGGCGAGCGCCCGCACGTTGTCGTACGTCGGCTTGTCCCCGAACTGGTTGTGCTGCTTGCTCTGCGCGATTCCGGCGTACTTGAAGAAGTTCTGGCCCTTCTTGCCCACGACCTCGATCTCACCGGCCTTCAGCGACGGGTCTTCCTTGAAGGCTTCCATCGCCAGGCGGAGCACGCTGCTGTTGTAAGCGCCGCACATGCCGCGGTCGGCGGTCAGCACCAGCGTCACCGGCTTGCCGCTGCGGTCGCCCTTCTTGCCCGTATCGAGCAACGGGTGGCTGATGTCCCCCAGCCCGGCAGCCAGTTCGGACAGCACTTCAAACAGCGTTTCGGTGTACGGCTTGGTCGCGCGAGCGGTCGTCTGCGCCTTCGCGAACTTGCTGTTCGCGATCATCTGCATCGTCTTGGTGATTCGGCGGATGTTCGCTACCGCCTTGATCCGCACGCGCAATTGCCGGGTCTTTGCCATAGGGTGGCAAGGGTAGGCGCACAGGGGCCGCACGTCGAAGTTCTGGGCCTTTCCAAAGCGCCCCCGGCCTGTTCATCCCGCCCGAAGCTGCCCAACCGCACCCCGCCGAAACCGCGGAATCTCCCCCTCCCCAGCGCCTATCTTCCGTCCTATGCACTTTTGCCTCGTTGATCGAGTCATCGAACGCGCCGAAGGGCGAATCGTGACCATCAAGCACGTCTCGGCCGCGGAGGAATACCTCCAGGACCATTTCGCCACATTCCCTGTCCTGCCGGGAGTCATGATGCTCGAGGCCATGGTGCAGGCAGCCCGGGCGTTGGTGGGGGACCGCTCCACCTCCCATCTCGTCCTCGGCAAGGTCCGCGCCCTCAAATACGGGGCCTTCGTCCAGCCCGGCAACACCCTTCGAGTTCAGGTCGAGTTGCTCGCCGCTCTTCCCGACGGCTCGTTCGACTTCCGCGGCGAGGGAACCCGCACCGGTGCCGACCAGCCCGACCAGACCGCCGTCTCCGGTCGGTTTCTCCTGCGGCCCATCCGCACCGCCGCCGCGGCCTGAAAACTCGAGTGTGCCGATAGCCCGCGATACCGGACCTACTATGGCCCTCGTTTGACCGTTCCGCACGTTGGATTCATACACGATGACCCGCGACGACATCTTCTCCAAAGTCCGCACCGTTCTCGTTGACGCCCTCGCCGTCGACGACGAGGACGTAAAGCCCGATTCCATTCTCACCGAAGACCTCGGCGCCGAGTCCATCGACTTCCTCGATATCGTCTTTAAGCTGGAGCAGGCTTTCGGGGTCAAGATCGCTCAGGGCGAGCTCTTTCCCGAGAACGTCGCCCAGGACCCGACCTACGTGCAGGGAGGCAAGATCACCCCCGCAGGCATCGCGGCTCTCAAGACCCGCCTGCCCCACGTGGATTTCTCCAAGTTCGAGGCCGACCCCTCCCTCGCCAAGGTCGGATCGATCTTCACCGTCGACACGCTCGTTCGCTTCATGGAAAAGAAGCTCGCGGCCAAGTAAGGCGGCTCCATGCGC
>JBGAMO010000059.1:0-26423 GCA_044222845.1 Phycisphaerales bacterium | reverse complement strand
ATCGCTCCACGGTGCACGCACCACGGCCGCGACGCGCCATCGCCGGTGCCGGGAGACGCCTGGAGACGCCCGGACACGGGCAGCGGTCGGTATCAGTTACAGCCCCCGGCCTCCCAGAGCGCGAAGAAGTACTGGACATCTTCTCCGTCGATTCCGCCATCACCGTTCACGTCCGAACAAGGCAAGGCGCCGGCCCACGCCGCGAAGAACGCTTGGACGTCCGAACCATTGACGCCACCATCCTGGTCGAAATCGGCCGGGCACACAGGACAGCAGGCGCTGGTGATGGACGCGCTTTTCAACTCAAAGGACTCGATGGTGCCAGTATTATCGGTCGAAAGGTCGTAGACTCGCAGTGTCCACACACCGGCGAACAGAGCATTGTCAAACGCCGCGAGCGACGCCCGCGAGCGATATGTACGCGTGCGGATCGGGTTGCCTTGCCCCTGGCCGAGGTACTCGATCGGATAATCGGCGAAGCAGTAGTCGCCGTCAAGATCAGCGCCGCCTCCTTCGGATCGGAAGAGCGTGACGGTGGTGGAACCGTGCGTGAGGGTCGCCAGAAGATCTCCGGCGGACGAGTGGCGGACTCCTACGCCGACGACCAGGCTTTGGGCGCGGCCGCTTCCGACGGGAAGGGTGATGGTGGCGGACGCGCCGTTGGTGCTGGCGTCGGGGATTGCAATGGGGAACGCCGCGTGCGAGGTGAAGAGGGTGGTGGTGCGGACCGTCTGGCAGTCGGAGCCGTCGCCCAGGTACTCGCCGTTGGCGGAGGCGCACTGGGACCTTGACACCACGAAGCAGCCGTTGGGCGTGCAGCACGCGCCGCGGGGTGCGCAGGCGATGGGATTGGAGCAGAGTTGGCCGGGGTCGAGTTTCAGGGCGAACTGACCGGAAGCGGATCCGGTGCCGTGCACGAGTATGTAATACACGCCGCCCGCTTCGGAGCACCAGGAGAATGCGGAGAGGGGGCCGCAGGAGTTGTCATCGCCGCCGATGCAGAAGAGTTCGTCGCAGCCCAGGGAGCCGCAGAAGACGGAGAGTTGCGTGTCGAATGGCGCGGGGCTGTCGCACAGCCGGGCGGTGAGGCGGGAGCCGTCTCCGAGGGTTTTGTACCAGACGCCGGGCGCGGTGGGCACGTCGCCCACGCAGTTTTGAACCGATGTGTCGGGGGTGGCGAACACGGTGGTGCCGGTGATCAACTGTCCCGGGTTGATCGGGATCGCCTGCCCGCACCGGTCGTTGGGGGGGCGCAGCGAGCACTCGGTGACGTTGAAGACGAGCGTTCCGGTGTAGGTGCGGCTCTGGGCGTCGCGGATGGTGAAGGGGATTGTGAACGTGCCGGGAAGTGCGTACGGCGGGACTGTGAACCTGAAGCTGAATATGCGGTCGTTGGCCTGCTGATCGCACCCTTCGCCGTTGTCGGCGAGTTGGACAACGGTGCCGCCCACGGGCGAGAGGTTCATGGTGATCGAGAGTGCCGTGCTGGGCGGGTTCTGGCCGCCCTGGGCCATGACGGCGAAACAGACGTCTTCGTTGCCGCAGTTGGAAGCGACGGAGGGGCTGGCGGTGGCGACGCCGAAGGGCGAGGTGGTGCTGCCGGAAGGGAGCACGGTGAAGCAGTAGAAGACGATGTCGAAGGGGTTGTTCTTGGTGGACGAACCGACCGCGGTGCCGGCGGGGCTGGTGAGCTTGACGTCCAGGTTGAGGCCGGAGGTCGCGTTGCTGTTGGCGACGGCGTCGGGAAAGTCGAGGACATTGCCGTTGCGGTTGGCGTCGTCGGCGGGGCTGGCGTAGGAGTTGGCGAGGTTGGTGTTGGAGTACGCGACGTAGTAGGTGCCTGGGGTGTAGTTGCGGGTGAGGCGGTTGGGCTGGTCGTTGCCGAAGTTGGCGATCGCGAGGTAGCTGCCGTTGTACATCCAGAAGTCGGCGTCGGTGGTGCTCGCGGCTGAACGCTCGAGGGTGATGCTGCCCTCGAGCACCGGGCCGGCGAGGGCGACGGGCGACTCGGCGGTGACGGTGAGTTCGGCGGAGTACGGCGCGGTGGTGGCGGCGGTGCCGGTGATGCGGATGTACACCTGTTCAGAACGCCCGAAGCCGTACCACTGGATGGTGCGGGAGTTGGCGGGGGTGCCGGGAGCTGAGATTTCGCCGACCTGGATCTCGGCGTCGGTGCCGGCGTTGATGACTCCGAGCGTCTGGGTGAGGCCGCGGATGGAGACGGTGTGGCCCGGGGTGGCGCTGGTCAGGATCAACTGAAACTTGTACGGCGCGACGGCGCGGGCCTTGGTCTTGACGAGGAAGTAGTCGGCGGAGCCTGCGCCTGAGCCGGATGAACCGGTCGTGGTGCCGGTGATCGTGTCGGCGGTGTCCATGCCGGGGCCGGCGCTGTTGGCGGAAGTCGCGGCGGCCTTGGAGTCGTTGGGTTCAACTTCGGGGTTGTTGACGGCCGCGGTGGCGGTTGTTGCGGCGCACAGAACCACCGACAGGAATGTGAAGCACAGTCTGAACATGACCCTTCTCCCTCGCCGGGCGGGCGGTGAACGCGGTGGTTCGGACCGGTCGCAGGACCCGCGCGAGCCCACACCGACGGTTGCGTACGACGCGGCGATTTCTGACAGCGTACTCGAAGGAATGGGATCGCGTCAACACACAAATGCTGTTGAAGAGCGGAGTTCGATCGCGGTCCGAAAAAAACACCCCGCGGCGGTTGCCGCGGGGTGTTTTCATGATGTATGTCAACAGGTAGGTCACGGAGCGGAGGGGTGAACCCCCGTCCGGATCGGTTCAGGCTCGGATCAGCAACCGCCGTTTTCCCAAGCGCGGAAGAACGTCTCGATGTCGGAGCCGTCGATGCCGCCGTCGAGGTTGGTGTCGGCGCAGGGCGCCGAGTTGGACCAGTCGGTGAAGAAGGCTTCAACGTCGGAGCCGTCGACGCCACCGCTCAGGTCATAGTCGGCCGGGCAGGAGGGGCACGCGCCGCCGCCGCCGGGGAAGCAGACGCCGGTCATCGTGAGGAGGTAAGTCGCGCCGTCAGTGCCGCCGTTGCCGGTCCACGAGTCCAACGTGCCGCCCACGCCGGGGCCGTCGGGTTGGCGCTCCGCGCGGAAGGGCTGGTCGAGCCAGAACTCCAGACCGTCGGCGCTGATGGGGTCGTGGTCGTAGGCGGCGACAGCGATGTAGTAGTCGGTGGCGTCGGTGACGAAGATGTTGGAGATGCGCGACTGGAGCGTGGTGCCCGACGGGTCGTCGTCGTTGAACGTGACGGGCGATCCATCAAGGCTGAACAGGAATAACTGGCTATCGAACGTCGTGCCGCCGACGGTCGTGGCGGAGAAGCTGCCGGGATCGCAGATCGTGATCAGATAGAGATCGGCGTCGGCGGTACCGGAGAGAGAGCCGGCGATGCTGCCGAGTGTGCCCGACCCGGAGGGCATCTGGGCGTCGGCGATCGAGTCGGGCGCGTCACCGGATTCAAGCCAGCGGTCCGGGGGCGGGGGCGTGGGGGCGATCATGTACATCTGGAGCACATCGGCGCCGCCGGTCGGGGCCGTGGTGCCGTACTTGGCGACCTGGATGTAATAGGTGCTTCCCGCGGCCATGTTGCAGGTCACGGTGGAGCGCAGGCCGCAGTAGTCGTCGTTGCAGCCGACGCTGGTGAGCGTGCCGCAGGTGCCGTCGTCGGAGATGTACACAGAGAGCGCGGTATCTGAGATGGTGCACTCGGGCGCATCGCCCGCGCAGGTCGAGACAGTCGCGGCGCCGCTGACGCCGGCGACGAACTTGTACCACACGGAGTACGACGCGGTGACGCAGGACATGCGCGACTCGAGATCGAACGCCGCGTCGAGCACTGAGACCGCTTCGCTCCGGTATGGGAAGGGCTCCGCGGAGATGTCGATGGCGTTATCGCACAGGTCGTTCGCGGGTTGGGCGAACGCCGACGCCGCGAGCGTCATGAGCGCGCCAAAGCCCAACACCTTGTAGCACAAACTTCTCATTCGAATCCTCTCTTGATAGACCCCCGCGAACGCGGCGGGTGCAGACACTGAACACAGCACAGGCGCCACACACCGACGGCGCACTCGGCACACACGTTCTAGTTTGCACGATGAAACTGAATTTGCCAACCGCTTTTTGAGAATCTTTGGAAAATTCGTCAAATTCACTACCATCGGTTGTGGCGGCGGCGGGCGAGCTACAAGTCGGCGGCCTATAATTCTATAAGTAAATCAGTTATAGGACTATTTTGAGGAGCGTTCAGTGCGGAGGGTAGTCGGCCGGGTCAATGTGATAGTGAAATGTAAGGGATTGGCGAGAGCAGTGCTCCTTGGCGCAAGAAAACACGCGGCCCGGGGGCCGCGTGAGTTTGAACATGACCGAGGATTGCCCGAACGCAGATTACTTCTTGGCTTTGAGGTCTTCGAGCACTTTCTTGAGGTCGCCGGGGTTGGCGATGTCGGCGATCCAACTGGGCTGGCCCTTCTTCATCTGCACGATGACGATGGGCTTCTTGGTGTTGCGCTCGGAGTCGATGGTGATGCTGCCGGTGACGCCCTTCAAATCCTTGGTCGCGGCGATCGCGTCGCGAAGTGTGGGGCCGTCCAGGCTCTTGGCACGCTTCATCGCGTCGGCCAGGACGAGCATGGCGTCGTAGCCCAGGCCGGTCAGGGCGTCGGGGGTTTCGCCGCCGTATTCCTTTCGGAACTTGGCGATGAACTCCTGCATCTGGGGCTGATCGGGCGCGGAGTGGTTGGAGTAGTAGGAGCCGTCGATGGCTTCCTTGCCGATCGCGGCGAGCTGGGAAGAATCCCAGCCGTCACCGCCCAGAAGGGGGGCCTTGATGCCGAGCTTGCGGGCCTGGATGGCGATGTTGCCGCCGGCGGTGTAATAGCCGGGGGCGAAGATAATCTGGGGATCCGTGGCGCGGATGCTGGTCAACTGGGCTGAGAAGTCGTTGTCGCCGCCGCTGTACGTCTGCTCGCTCACGATGGTGCCGCCCAGGGCGGTGTAGAACTTGGTGAACTCGGCGCGGAGGCCCTTGCTGTAGTCTTCGGTCTGGTCGTACAGGATGGCGGCCTTGGTGAACTTGAGGTTGTCCTTGCAGAACTTGGCGAGGGCGTAGGCCTGGAAGTCGTCGATGAAGCAGACGCGGAAGACGTAGTCGCGGCCCTTGGTGACGCGCGGGTTGGTGCTGCTGGGAGAGATCATGGGTACGCCCTTCTCCTGGCAGACCTGGCCGCCGGCGAGGCTGCGGCTGCTGGCGACTTCGCCGAGCACCGCGACGACCTTGTCCTGCGTGATCAGGCGGAGCACCGCGTTGCCTGCTTCCTGGCTCTTGCCCTGGTTGTCGTAGGTGATCAGTTCAACCGGGCGGCCGTTGATGCCTCCGGCGGCGTTGATCTCCTTGACCGCCAGCCGGATGCCCTTGTCGGTCGACTGACCGAAAGTGGCCTCCGCGCCGGTCAAGGAGGCGAAGTGACCGACTTTGATCGGGTCCGCTCCGGGAGCGGCCAGTGAGAGCGATGACGCGGCGCCCAGGAAAGCGGCTGCAGCGATGCTGGAGAGGAGCGTTCGGCGGTGGAGCATAGTGGTGTGTTCCAAAGGTGTGATGAACATCAGACGCTCGGCTTCAGAGGGGCCGGCGCGGGACAGTTTATGGGGCTCGGGTGGGTGCGGCCAATCCGCGAAGAGTGGGGCATGGGCTAATCGGAAAGCGGCGTGGCTACCGCCGGATTGCGGGGGCCGGCACGCGGTCTGGACAGGTGTTCGACGGCCCGGTGCCTGCCGAGTTCCATGGTTCGTTGTCGCGGCTGTGGATCTCGACGCCGAGCGGCGGCTGGGAACGATCTGCGAAACGCGCCGGAAAAAGCGACTTGTAACACGTTTCAAGTCACTTTCAGATGTGGGAGCGCTTGATTCGACAGACGTTGCGCAGGATAGTGTCGGGTGTGCATCCGCCGCCGGATCGGAGGCGATTCAGTGGCGGCGGCGGTTCGGCATCGCGCCAGTAGCCCCATAACCGTTTTTCGGAGAGAGAAGACGATGAACTTTCACATGTCAGGCGTGCGCTTGGCGGTGTCGGTCGCCGCGGCGTTCTTCGCCGTTCGGGCGCAGGCGCAGCCGACGTATATTTTTCACGGACCGACGAGCCAGGTGTTCAGCGAGCCCGCGGGTACGACGATGCGCGAGCCCGACGCGCCCCGAGAGGGCGAGGCCGTGGACCTGTGGATCGAGATCGGTTATTCGTTCGAGTACGCGAACATCGCGGTGTACTTCACGACGGACGGCACGACGCCCAACGGCGGGTTCGGCAATGGCGACGGCACGACGCAGGTGCTGACGAACCTGAACGGCGGGATCACCTTCGTGCGCAATCAGTTCGACCCCGGCGCGAACAAGAACCGCGACTGGTGGCGGGCGAGGCTTCCGGTGTCGGCTCGAAACTACGGCGCGCCGATCAAGTACAAGATCGGCACGTGGGGCGGGCCCAACGGGGGATTCAACAAGTTCACCAACGGCGCGAATACCTCGGCGGTCGCTGAGCAGTTCCAGTTCAGCAATCTTCTGGCGTGGCCGGGGGCGGGGGCGGGCAACGCGAATCCCGCGGCGGGATATCCGCCCGTGAACTTCTGGAAAGAAGAAGCGGTGTTCGGCAACACGTTCTGCGCCGGGCAGATCGACCAGAACGGCAGCGTCTACGACTTCCATTTCCCCACGCCCGGCGGGGTCGGAGGGGTGGGTACCCGCAACGAGGGGTATGTGGATGGAGCGGACACGTTCCCGCCCGGGCTGCCGCTCGAATGGCGCGGACAGATGCACCTGAATCAGGCGATGGCGGGCGTTCGTGTGGACGGCGTGACGCACTGGATGAGCAACCCCAACGCGGTGTCGTATTCCGATGTGCGGCAGGCGTACCTGCCCGACACCAACTCGATCCGCACGACGCAGACTCTTTCGGCGAACGGCAATAGCATCGCGGTGGAGCAGATCGACTTCGCCCCGATGAACGTGACCTGGCCGCAGGACAACGGCGGGGCTCCGCAGAAGCACATCTACATCAAGCGGCTGCGGTTGACCAACCACGGTCCGAGCAAGACGGTCAACGTCTACTGGTACGTCGACCCGGCGATCAACGGCGGGGACGGGTACGACGGGATGTACGTGGACCGTAATCGCGGCGCGATGATCGCGTACGACAATACATACCGGGTGGTGACCGGCACGGGCACGGGCTTCACCTCGCCCAACGAGTACAACCCGTCGACCTTCGCGGGGTACGAGAAGAACAAGTCGCTGTACCTGGCCAGCGCGATGAAGCTGTTGACGCAGAACGGCGCTTCCGTAGAGCGGACGGGGTCGGAGTTCTGGGCCGACTCATCCTCGGATCAGGGCCAGGGCTGGCAGGGGCTGCAGGTGATGCTGTCCACGGGGGTGACCCGCGAAGTCGACATCCTGATGGCGGGCGCCGTTGAAAACGTCGCCGGCATGACCGGTACGTACGCGTACAAGCTCGACAACGTGGTGAGCTGGTTCTACTCCAACAACGCCGCGGACCTTCAGGCGCAGACGGATTCGTTCTGGTCGAGTTGGCTCAACTCGAGCCTGACGGTGGACACGCCCGACGATCGTTACGACAACCTGTTCCGCCGGAGCCTGCTGGCGACCGCGCTGCACGTGGACGGGGTGAACGGCGGGGTGATCGCCGGGTTCCACAACGGGGCGTACCCGTACGTCTGGCCCCGCGACGCGGTGTACGCCGCGATCACGCTGGCACGGGCCGGGCATCTGGACATGGCGGCGGGCGTGTATCAATGGATGAAGGAGACGTGCTACCGCGACTTTGAGAGTTGGGGGCGCAAGGGGTTCTGGAAGCAGAAGTACAGCACGGACGGCTACGTGATCTGGGGGGCGCCGCAGATCGATGAAACGGCGGTGTTTCCGTGGGGCGTGAAGTTCCAGTATGACATGACGGCCGACACCGGGTTGCTGAACAGCTACGTGGATCAGGTTCGCGACAGCGTGGCCTCGATGACGCGGGACAGCAACGACAGCCGCCTGCGGTTCGAGGAAGCGTTCAACCTGTCCTACTCCAACAACGTGTGGGAGGACTCCTACGACACGTTCATCTACAGCAACGCGAACATCGTCCGCGGGTTGAACGACGCGGCGAGCATCTTCCAGTTTCTGAACCTGCCGGCCGAGGCCCTGAACGCCCACAACCTGGCGAATCAGGTCAAGGGCGGTCTGGACGCGAGGCTGGACTGGAACGGGGAGAATACCGACATCAGCCAGTTGGGGATCGCGTACCCGTTCAATGTGTACAGCTACAACGACGCGCGGGTGAACCGAGTGGCGGACCGCATCAACGGGGTCGCCACCGATCGTTTCGGCAACAATCACCCGCTGATGAACTTCACCGGTCAGCACGCTGGCACGGTCAACCGGTATTGGGGCGACACTTACTGGAACGGGGGCCCCTGGTTCCTCTCGACGATCTGGTACGGTCTGTACTACGGGGAGCGTCAGGACCTGAACCCAGGCACCGGCGACATCGACAACATGAAATCGCGGATCGACCTGTGCATCGATCGCCTCGGTCCGGTCGGCCTGGGCGCCGAGCAGATCGCGTACAACAACTCCTATCTGTACCCGGGCGGGGACTACGTGCTGCAGGCCGCGTGGCCCAACGCCTGGGAGAGCATGTCCACGTTCGCTGACTCGGTGATGAAGTTCCTGGATTACACGCCTGAGGCATGGGGCAACCGGATGGTGCTGGAGCCCAAGCGGCCCGCGGCGTGGGACACGATGACGTTCAGCAACATCACGCTCGTTCACACCCCCACGGGCCGCACGCACAAGGTCTCGCTGCGGGTGGACCGGGCCGGCTCGGGTGAGGCGCACACATTTACCAACAGCAGCGGCCATGACCTCAACATCCGGACCACGCTGCGCTTGAACGGCCTGGGCTGCTTCGACGGCGTGACGCGCAACGGTGCGCCCGTCGCGTACACGCTTGACCTGGCGACCGGCAGGGTGACGGTCGAGACGACGATCGACGCCGGCGCGGGCGCGGTCACGACCATCCAGGCCGTGGTGCTCAAGAGCGCCGACTTCAACGAGGATGGCGGTGTGGACGGCGGCGATGTCGAGTCGTTCTTCGCGGCGTGGGAGGGCGGCCTCCCTCCGGGGGATTTCAACGAGGACGGCGGCATTGACGGCGCGGACGTTGAGAACTTCTTGGGGGGGTGGTACGCCGTCTGAGGTTGTGTCGGGTGTTGCGGAGGGGTTGAATCGAGGGGGGGGGTCGAGCGATGGGCCCCGCCGCGTTCTTTATGGCTGGCGCTGTTCACACCAGAAGTAATCCCGAGTGTCGTACAAACGCGGCCTGCCATTCCGACACCCCGAACCGGTTCCCCTGCGTTCGGACGACGGTTTTGGAGCAAATTGGGGCAGGTGGGGGGTTGAACCAATCGGCACGCCGCGTGCAGCCGATAGGTAAGCATCGGCACGGGCCGTGGCGGGGGTGTACCCTGCCGCAAGGCGTGGTCCCCATGAATGGGTGGCGTTTGGGTTGGTGAAAGAATCCGGAACGGGGAACGAACCGCAACAGGGGAGTTGAACGAACTGTGGAATAGAGGGGGCCTGATACGGAACGATGAGGCGTGCGGCGGGCCTGAAAAGACTTGCCGCACGCGTCCGCCGCGGAGGCGCGGCCAACAGGTTGGAATGCCGGCGAGGGCCGGCAAAGAGCGCCGATGAGAAATGGCACGGTGAGGGAACGGAGTTGCGTTCTTGAGCCGTGCCGGCAAAGGGAAGAGCAATGTTCGAGAGATTCACAGACCGTGCCCGCAAAGTGATGGCCCTCGCGAACCAGGAGGCCCAGCGCCTCAACCACGAGTACATCGGGACCGAGCACATTCTGCTCGGCCTGGTGAAGGAAGGGTCGGGGGTGGGCGCGAACGTGCTTCGCAACCTCGACGTGGACCTTCGGCGCGTGCGCCTCGAGGTCGAGAAGCTGGTCAAGGCCGGCCCTGAGATGGTCACGATGGGCAAGCTGCCCCAGACTCCGCGCGCCAAGAAGGTGATCGAGTACGCGATCGAAGAGGCGCGCAACCTGAACCACAACTACGTCGGCACCGAGCACCTGCTGCTGGGGCTGCTGCGCGAACACGACGGCGTGGCGGCGCAGGTGCTGATGAACCTGGGCCTCAAGCTCGAGGAAGTGCGCGAGGAAGTGCTGAACCTGCTGGGCGCCGGCAACGAGAACGCCGAGGGGCAGAGCGAGGGCGGATCGACCGCTTCCGCCGCGAGCAGCGGCAGTGCTGCCCCCGCGCAGGGCAAGGGCAAGAGCAAGACGCCCGCGCTGGATTCGTTCGGCCGTGACCTGACCGAGCTGGCCCGCGAGGGCACGCTGGACCCGGTGATCGGCCGCATGACGGAGATCGAGCGTGTGGTGCAGGTGCTGTGCCGCCGCACGAAGAACAACCCGGTGCTGCTGGGCGAGGCGGGCGTCGGCAAGACGGCCATCGTCGAGGGCCTGGCGCAGCGGATCATCAGCGGCGACGTGCCGGAAATCCTGCACGAGAAGCGGCTGGTGGTGCTCGACCTGGCGATGATGGTCGCGGGCACCAAGTACCGCGGGCAGTTCGAGGAGCGGATCAAGGCGGTGATGAACGAGGTGCGTCGCGCCAAGAACGTGATGCTGTTCATCGACGAGCTGCACACGCTTGTGGGCGCGGGCGGCGCGGAGGGCGCGATCGACGCGTCCAACGTGCTCAAGCCCGCGCTGGCTCGCGGCGAGATCCAGTGCATCGGCGCCACGACGTTCGACGAGTACCGCAAGTACATCGAGAAGGACGCGGCGTTGGCGCGGCGCTTCCAGGCGATCACCGTGGACCCCCCGACGAACGAGCAGACGGTGGAGATCATCAAGGGTCTGCGCGACCGCTACGAGCAGCACCACCGGGTGCAGATCACGGACGCGGCGATCAAGGCTGCGGTGGAGCTCTCCGGCCGGTACATCACGGGCCGGGTGCAGCCCGACAAGTCGATCGACGTGATCGACGAGGCGGGCGCCCGCGTGCGGATCAAGAGCATGACCAAGCCGCCGAACCTGGCGGAGATCGAGGGCGACATCGAGCGGCTGAGCGTGGAGAAGGACGAGGCCGTGAAGGCCGCGGACTACGAGCGGGCGGCCGAGCTGCGCGACCGCGCGGAGCAGATGCGCAAGAAGAAGGAAGACATGCAGAAGGCCTGGCGCAACCGCGCGCAGGAAGCCGACGGCGTGGTGGACGAGGAAGTGGTGGCCGAGGTCGTCGCGAAGATGACGGGCGTGCCGCTCAAGCGTCTGGCCAAGGACGAGGCGGCGCGGCTGCTCAAGCTCGAGGAAGAGCTGCACAAGAAGGTGATCAGCCAGGAAGACGCGATCAAGGCGATCAGCAAGGCGATCCGGCGCGCCCGGGCGGGCCTCAAGGATCCCAAGCGTCCGATGGGCTCGTTCATCTTTGTCGGTCCTTCGGGCGTGGGCAAGACCCTGCTCAGCAAGGCCCTGGCGGAGTTCATGTTCGGTGACGAGGAGGCGCTCCTGCACCTGGACATGAGCGAGTACATGGAGAAGCACAACGTGAGCCGCCTGGTGGGCGCGCCCCCCGGCTACGTGGGCTACGAGGAAGGCGGCCAGCTCACCGAGCGCATCCGCCGCCGGCCGTACGCGGTGATCCTGCTCGACGAGGTCGAGAAGGCCCACCCGGACGTCTTCAACATGCTGCTGCAGATCATGGAAGAGGGGCGGCTCACGGACTCCTTCGGTCGCAACGTGGACTTCCGCAACACCATCCTGATCATGACCAGCAACCTGGGCGCGGACCTGATCAAGGGCGGCGCGGGGTTCGGCTTCGCGAAGCGCACCGAGGCGACGGACTACGACAACATCAAGACGGTCCTGATGAAGGAGATCGAGCGGTTCTTCCGCCCCGAGTTCATCAACCGTCTGGACGACGTGATCGTCTTCCGGCCGCTGAACCGCGACGACCTGACCAAGATCGTGGACTACGAGGTGGCCAAGCTGGCCAAGCGGCTCGTGCAGCAGGGCTACACGCTCGAGCTGGACGCGATCGCGAAAGAGTACCTGATCGATAAGGGGTACAACCCCGAGTACGGCGCGCGTCCTCTGCGTCGGGCGATCGGCCAGTACGTCGAGGATCCGCTCAGCGAGATGCTGCTGGCGGGCACGTTCGAGGCTCCGTGCATCATCAAGTGCACCCGCCGCAACGGGCCCGACGGCAAGCCCGAGGATCACCTGTTCTTCGACGGCATCCCGCAGCCCAAGCCCGAGGCGCAGGCATCCGAGAAGAAGTCGGAAGAAAGCAAGCCCGCGACCACGAGCACCTGAGCGCAGTGTTTGTCGCAATCGGGGCGGGTTTCTGCGCTGTCGGGGCAACGAGAGCCTGATCCCGCCACACATCCGGATGGCACCTGGGAGCCCGCGGCGTCCGACGCCGCGGGCTTTTCACTGCGCATCCCGATTGCTTTTCCCAGATTCACACACCGCCCGGGGGCCGCGCGCGTTACCACACTCGGGGTCGGCGGTTCGTTCGGAATATCGGGCCCAATGACCGCAAAATTCACGCGGAACATGCGAAAAATCTTGCGTTGCGAGCCGAGGGAGGGTAACCTGAGGCGGTATGAGTTACGGCCGCGATTCGTTGCGGGGCCGGAGTTTGAGAGAGAGAGAGCGAAACTCGGGTCATCCTGATGTGGTTTCGTGCCAGTGCGGCTGGGCCGGTTGGCGGGTGAGTTGTCTCGCCCCGGTTGTGTGCGGACGCACCGGGCGATCAGGCGGGTAGTCGACCCGCGGGTGTACCCCTGTACGTGTGGGCAGTATTGAGTTCCCTAGCCTTGACAGCTTCGTTGCGTTTCCCGGTTTGATCATGGTTTTCCGGCCATGATCGGGCTGTTGTGTGTGTGTTTGTTCGATACTTAGGACAAGAGGAGTGAGACAGATGAAGGTTTCCCTGATTGGTTTGACTGTACTGGCCGGCCTCGCGATGGCCGGCAATGCGTTCGCCGCCGGCACCAGCTTCGCCTCCGCCACCCCGAACGCGGGCCCCGGCACCGTGAGCGGCGCGTTGGATGCCTCCGGCAACCGTGCCGCGGTGTTCGGCACCCCGACGCTCTTCGCCACGTACGCCGACCAGAACCGCGTCGCGGGCGTGGTCGACACGTTCAACATCTCAGGATTGACCCCCGGAGGCGCGGTGCGTGCGACGATGCGCCAGGCCGTCAATCCCGCCGGCGGGCTGTATCCCACGTGGGACTCGTACCTGCGCATGCGCAACTCCGGCGGAACGGTCCTGGCCACAGACGACGATAACGGCCCCGGCGCGTTGTCTTCAATGCTCACGCCCGTGACCATCCCCGCGAACGGTGCCGTCCAGGTCCAGATTACCGGGTACAGCGACCGCAACACCTTCACCGGCGCTGACAGCACCAACGTCGGTCACTATGACCTGGACATCTTCGCCAGCACGATCGTCACCCCCCGGCAGTACGGTATTAACGTCCAGTGGTGGGCGTTCTCGGGTTTGACCGCCGGCACCCCGATCGTCGCCGACGTCAACGGCGCCACCGGCAACTTTACCGACAGCTACCTCGCGGTGTTCGACAGCGCGGGCAACATGCTCTTCGCCGACGATGACACCAACGGCCTGTTCTCGGCCGTTCTCGCCAGTGACAACATCCTGGTTCCCGCCAACGGCATTGTGTACGCCGCGGTGACCAGCTACCAGGGCGTCCTTGGCGCCCACACCAACCCGGCGTCGTATCTCAACGAGAATGAGAACACCAAGTCCGGCTCGTTCAACCTCAACCTCGTCCCCGCCCCCGGTTCCGTGGCCCTCCTGGGCCTGGGCGGCCTGATCGTCGGCCGTCGTCGTCGCGCCTGATTTTCCAATCGGTTACTGTTGTCTCAAACACAGCCCCCGGCGAGAAGCGCCGGGGGTTGTGTCTTTTTGAAGCGGCTACTGCTTGAGTTTTCTCGCGGCTCGCATCAGGGCCCGGTCGGTGAGCCCGGGGACGATCGTGGAGAGCCCGATTCCAAGCCGCGTCAGGGCGCTCGTCCAGACTTCACCTTTGGGCTTGCGCAGGCAGTTTACAACCGCCTTGGCGACCTGCTCGGCGGACTGGCGGAGCCAGGGGCTGGTGTGCGCGACCATCGCGGGCTTGGCGCTGTTTCGGGTGGCGGTGTCGAAGAACTCGGTGGCGGTGCCGATGGGGTGGATGCTCGAGACGTGGACGCCCAGCGGGGCCAGTTCCACGCGCATGGCGCGGGCGAAGTGATCCTGCGCGGCCTTGGTGGCGGAGTAGGGCGCGAAGTAGGGCAGCCCGATCTTGGAGACGCAACTGCTGCACATCAGGATGTGCCCGCTGCGTGCGGGGATCATGTGGTCCAGCGCGGCCCGCGCCAGGGACATCGAGCCCCAGAAGTTGACCTCGAAGATCCGGCGGAGGTCAAAGTCGGTGGTTTCGTGCACCGGCCCTTCGATACCGTAACCGGCGTTGGCGAAGACGGCGTACACCGAGCCGAACTTCTCGATGGTTGTGGCGACGACGCGCCGGCAGTCCGCCTCTTCGGCGACGTCGCACGCGACGGCGAGCGCCTTGCCGCCCTGGGCGGTGATCTGTTTTACAGCGTCCGCGAGCCGATCCTCGCGCCGGGCGGCGAGTACGACCGGCATGCCGGCGCGGGCGCACAGAAAGGCTGTTGCGAGGCCGATCCCGCTGCTGGCGCCGGTGATGGCGATGGGTTTTCCTGAGAGATCGGCGGGCATGCTGCTTTCTGTTACGGGCGAGGCGGGCGGACGGCCAAACCGCGGTGTTTCTGCTTATTCTGAATCGCACGCCCGGTTGCTTCGCCGGCGTGCGTGGCTTGTTCGCCAGGGGTCACGTGTGGGTGGGCGTCCGCACAGAAGTCGCGCCTCGGTGTCAACATTATGCGATCTGCACGGGATGGGTTCCCTTCTGACAGTCCCGCCGGGGCCATTGTACAGTCGCGGCACTGATCGGGCGAGTTTGGAACGATCCCGGTCGATCGGGCCTGAGTGCTGATCTCGTTCGCGCGAGGAGCGGTCGTTATGCGCGTGAGCGTGGTGGTTCGCGCACGGCGTCGAGGATCGCTCGGCCTCGCGCTTCGATTGCGGGCCAACGTTCGGCGGCGATGTCCTGAGGATCGAACAGGCTGTTGACGAATCCCATCGCCCAGGCGCCGGCGTTGAGATACGCCGCGGCGTTCTCGAGCGTCACGCCGCTGGTGGGCACGATGCGCAGAAAGGGCATGGGGGCGAGGGTCTGTGCGACCCAGGCGGGGCCGGTGCCGGGGGCGGGGAAGAGTTTCTGGAGGGCGGCGCCCGCGCGGTGGGCGTGCAGCATCTCGGTGGGGGTGGAGCAGCCGGGCATCATCGCGACCCCGAGGCGGTTGGCCTCGGCGATGACGGCGGGGTCGCAGACCGGGGAGACGAGAAATCGGGCCCCCGCGGCGACAGCGGAGCGGGCTTCGTCGGGCGTGAGGACGGTGCCCGCTCCCACGATCAGGTCAGATTGCCGAGAGAACTCACGCACCAGACTCAGCGCGTCGGGCACGGTGAGGGTGAACTCGCAGATCCGAAACCCGGCGCGCACCGCGGCGCCCATCGCGTGCCTTGCACGGGCGGCGTCGTTGGTCCGCAGGATGGCGGAGCAGCGGGCTTCGCGGAACGCGGCGACGAAATCTGAGGGGGTCATGCGCAAGCGTAGCGATTCCCGCGTCGGAATTCGCCGTCGGGCGGTGCGGTTCGATCTACACTAGGCGACCCGGACGCGGTTCATTTCAGGCCCGAACCACCTTGAACGACGCATGACTCTCATCCCAACCGATTTTGCTCCGTTTGATCTCGATGGTTCCAAGTTTGAAGCGCTGGAGCCGCTGATCCGGGCGCTGCTCACGCGGCCGGTCTCGAGCCTGGCCGAGCTGGAGAAGTGGATACTGGACCGCAGCGAGCTCTCCGCCTCGGCGAGCGAGTCGAGGGCGAACTTGTACATCGCGATGACGTGCGATACGGACGACACCGCGGCGCGGGATGCGTATCTGGCGTATGTGGAGCAGGTGGCGCCGAAGCTCACCCCGCTCTTCTTTGAGCTGGATCGGCGGCTGGTGGAGCTTTCGAAGACGTTCGAGCCCGATCCGACGCGGTACGCGGTGCTCATCCGCGGGGCGAGGGCGGATGTGCAGCTGTTCCGCGAGGAGAACATCGCGCTGGAGACGCAACTGGCGGTGCTGAGCCAGCAATACGAGCAGATCACCGGGGCGATGACGGTGCAGTTCGACGGGCAGGAGCAGACTCTGCCCCGGATGGCCCGCTATCAGGAAGGCACGGACCGGGCGGTGCGTGAGGCGGCGTGGAGGGCGGTCACGGCGCGGCGGCTGCAGGACGCGGAGGCGATCAACGGGGTGTACGACGGGATGATCTCGCTGCGTCACCAGGTGGCGCTCAACGCGGGCTTCCCGAACTTCGTGCCGTACGCGTACAAGAGCAAGCATCGGTTTGATTACACACCCAAGCACTGCGAGGACTTCCACGCTGCGTGTGAGACGGCGGTGGTACCGCTGGTGCGGGCGCTGGAGCGTGAGCGTGCTTCGCTGCTGGGAGTGAGCGAACTGCGGCCGTGGGATCTGGCCGTGGACGTGAAGGGGCGGGCGCCGCTGCGGCCGTTCACCGACGGGCGGGATCTGATCGCGAAGTGCCGCGCGACGTTTGATCGGCTGGACCCGCGGCTTTCGGAGATGTTCCGGCAACTTGGCGACGGGGGTGAGCCGGGGGGCGGCCGCGGGGGATCGTGCCTGGACCTGGACAGCCGCAAGGGCAAGGCGCCGGGCGGCTATCAGTACATGCGGGATCGGTCGCGCAAGCCGTTCATCTTCATGAACGCCGCGGGGCTGCAGCGTGACGTGGAGACGCTGTTCCACGAGGCGGGGCATGCGTTCCATTCGATGTTGTGCAAGGACGAGCCGCTGGTGGAGTATCGCGGCGCTCCCACGGAGTTTTCCGAGGTGGCGAGCATGGCGATGGAACTGCTGTCGATGCCGCACTGGATGGGCACGGTGTACAAGGATGAGGACTTGTTCCGGCGCGCCTGCCGGCAGAATCTCAAGCACTCGATCCTCCTGTTGCCGTGGGTGGCGCAGATCGACGCGTTTCAGCACTGGGTGTATTCCAATCCGCTGCACACCCGGGAGCAGCGGACGCGCCACTGGCTGGAACTTGATCAGCGGCTGGGCGGCATTGCGTCGTGGGCGGGCATTGAGGAAGCGCGGGCGCAGCTCTGGCAGCGGCAGTTGCATCTGTTCGGCATGCCGTTCTACTACATCGAGTACGGCATCGCCCGGCTGGGGGCGATGCAGTTGTGGCTGCACTCTCTGGAACGGGGCGAAAGATCCGCGCTGGACGCGTACGTGAAAGGCTTGTCGCTGGGCGGATCCAAGCCGTTGCCGGAGCTGTTCGCGGCTTCCGGGCTGACCTTTGATTTTGGGCCCGAGACGGTCAAACGGTTGGTGGATCGGGCGGCCAAGGAGCTTGAGAAGCTGCCTGAATGACCGGGTTGGTCCTTCTACCCTCCACCTCACGATGCCGCCAGAACATCCGACAGCCCAGGCGATTGCGCTCCTGAATCAGGGACAGGAGGAGCAGGCGCGCGCGCTGCTGCTGGGCGTGCTCAAGCGGTCGCCGATGGATGCGCTCGCGAACAAGTGGATGGCGATGATCCACGGCGCGCATGATGAGTATGACCGGGCGGCGTTCTTCATGCAGCGGGCGGTAGCGTCCTCGCCGCGGGACGGCGAACTGCGGTACATCCTGGGCAATGTGTACATGGGGCTGCGGAAGCACAAGGAGTCGGCCGCGGCGTATCGCGAGGCCTTGAAGATCGTTCCCGGGAATATCGCTGCGAGCGACGGGCTGGGCAAGTGCCTGATCAGTCTGGGCGAGTACGCGCAAGCGATCAAGGTGTTCGAGCAGGCGATCGCGGCGAACCCGGACAACGGCGACGCGTACGGCAACTTCGCCGTGAGCCTCACGATCATCGCGAAGATGCAGGAGGCGGTGGACGTCTGCAGGCGGGGATTGGCGCGGTTGCCCGATCATCCGGGGCTGCTGGAGACGCTGGCGTACTCGATGAACTTTCCGCAGGGCATGGATCATGCCGAGCATCGCCGGATGCACGAGCGGGTCGCGGCGTCGTTTGCGAGGATCGCGGACCGGCCTGAACCGGTGTTCACGGTGGATCGGAATCCGTTCCGGCCGCTGCGGGTGGGGTTCCTGTCCGGTGATTACTCGCAGCACGCGTGCGCGACGTTCATGCGGGCGCCGCTGCTCAACTTCGATCGGTCCAGGGTGGTGCCCGTCTGCGTCGCGACCCAGCGGCACACGGACGGCGGGGACGCGGATTTCCGCAAGGCGTGCGAGTGGCTCGATGTGTCGGCGATGGGCGTGAACGACACGGCGCGGGCGATCGAGGCGGCGAAGATCGATATTCTGATTGAGTGCAGCGGGTACACGGAGGGGCATCGGCTGCGGTCGCTAGTGCCGCGCACAGCGCCGATCCAGTGCACGTGGCTGGGGTATCCGAACACCACGGGCATGCCGACGATCGATTACCGAATCATCGATGCGATCACGGACCCGCCGGAGAGCGAATGGCATTGCACCGAGACGCTGGCGCGACTGCCGGGGTGCTTTCTGTGCTTTACTCCCGATGCAACGGCCGCGCCGGCGACGGCCACGCCGGCCTGCACGGACCCGGCCGCGCCGATCGTGTTCGGTTCGTTCAATCGGATGACCAAGGTGACCCCGGCGACGTTGGACGCCTGGTGCGCGGTGTTGCGGGCGGTTCCCAACAGCCGCATGCTGCTGAAGCTGCGGATCGCGTCGGAGGAGTTGCGTCGCGACACAGTGGAGTTATTCACGAGCCGCGGGATTGATGCGTCGCGCGTGGAGATGACGCCGTTCACGCAGAAGGCTGACGAGCACGCACGCATGTACGCACGCATCGACATTGCGCTGGATTGCTTTCCGTACAATGGGACGACCACCACGTGCGAAGCGACGTGGATGGGCGTGCCGGTGGTCGTGGTAATGGGGGATTGCCACCGGGCCCGCGTGGGCGCGAGCCTGAACACGGCGTTGGGATTGCCCGAACTGATCGCGGCGAACGTGGAGGAGTATGTTGCGATCGCGGTGGGGCTCGCGAGCGATCGCGCGAAGTTGGCGGCACTGAAAGCGTCGTTGCGGGAACGAATGCGGGGGAGCCTGCTGTGTGACGGAGCCGGGTACGCGCGGCGGTTCGAGGGATTGCTGCGGGAGATTTGGCTCCGGTATGTCGCGAGCCGAGGCTGATGGCGATCGGAATCCGGCGAAGCAATCGATGAGCGCATTCCGGGGGCAAAGAAGTCCTGCGTGTCAGCTTTGCGAACGCTCGCCATACGGCGAGTGAGGTTTCCAATCAGAATTGTCGTGACTCTTTCGAGAGATTCTGTATACTCGGTGTAAGACCTCGCTCTCTCGCACGGAGTGGGTCACCGCCTGGTGGATCAAGGTCGCTCGTTCGAGGCGACGTTCATCACGGCGATCTTGTGCGCCGACCCTGCTGGGCTGCGCGGGCGTGCGTGGGTACCGAATGATCAAGGAGTTGTGCATGATTCGCTCGAATTGCCGGCCCGGTCGGATCAGTTGTTCCGTCAGCGTTCTCGGCCGCGCTCTATGCGCCGCGGCGGGGGCGGCGACCCCGTTGGCCGCGTTCGCGCAGACGGGAACCCAGTGCCCGACGGAGTGTCCCCCCAACACGCAGATCCAGATCTGCTATGACGGGGGGCGCAACGACAGTTACACGCTGCCGTTTGACCTTGCGACTCCTCGGGCGGCCTTTTCGACCTGGCTGGGCGCGAGCAAGAACTTCGATGACCCAGCGGTGAACTCGCGGTTCGCGCACACGTTCCCGAACCTGCCGTGCGGGATTGTGTCGGCGACGCTCGAGATCCACATGCGGGCCGAGTGCGACATTCCCGAGAACGACTCGCTCAACCTGGCGTTCAATCTGGGGCCCAACACGTTCTCGTGGGGCCGACAGATCAAGGACCTTCCGGGCGCGGGGGGCACCTGGTCGTGCCCGCAGGACAGCACGATCACGCTGAACCTCGCGGCGTTGCCGCTGGCTTCCGGCACGTTCAACCTGATCCCGCAGCTCAATGCGGAGCACCGGTTGGACATGTACGTGCAGGACGACACGACGGTCGAATACGCGAAACTCACGATTCGGGTGTGCCCGTGCGTGGGGACCTATCGGTTCTACAGGCAGGGGTACGCGGACAACTTCGCTCCATTGCCGCTCGATCCGCCGACCAGTCGACAGCCGGCCCTCACGGCGCTGCGCACCACGCCGCCGTTCCTCTGGAAGGACGATGATGACTGCACCAACGACCGCGGCTGGGGCCAGACGTTTGCCGGGTTGCCCTCGGGCATTGTGCGTGCCCAGACCGCGATCCGGATGATCCCGTGCGGGGGCGGGGCCAGCAACGACTCGATGAACTTCGAGTTGCTCGCGCCGGGCGGTCCGGCCACGTTCTACCGCGGGTTCAATCTCGCGTTCATCGCGTCGGGTGGGTCCTGGTTGCCCGGGCACCCGGCGCAGACCTTCGCGTTCGACATCGGCACGACGCTGCCGACCGCCGGGGGGTCGTGCCTGAACTTCCTGGGCGCGCTGGCGGACCGCAAGTTTGACATCTACGTGCAGGACGATTCCGCGGTGGACGCGGCGGTGCTGCGCGTGTGGCCGTGCCCGCCCTTGCGGCGCGTGTATGGGTTGCCGATCACCGCCAACGCGAACGCGGTCATTGATTACGACCCGATTTCAAGGCGGCTCGTGGCGAGCAACCTGGGCAGCAGCGGGCAGGATGGCGTCGCGGTGGATGTCGGCGGCGCGGACGGGGTCACGTTCCACAACGATCCGCTGGAGTACGCGGCACTGCCGATCGGTCGCCAGTTCAGCATCGTGCTCGAGGCGGACGTGGACGGGGACGGCGAATACGAGCCCTTGCTGACACAGACCAACAAGAAGCACTTCCCCGACGGGCTGTGGGTGGACATGCCGGTCGCCGCGGACTCCACGGCTTGCCACCGGGTGCAACTCTCCAACTCGTTCACTGGTGAGACTGTCGAAACGTGCCTTCCCGCCGACGGGAGCGTGATGGTGGCTTCAAACCTCGTTGAATACAGCGGGTTCAAGAAGTACGTCACGCCCGCGACCGAGACGTTCGACATCTACATCAAAATCTGTGACGTTCGCGGCATGCGGGCTTCTGACGGCACGATGCTCATGGGCGACACGCTTGTACTCTCCACCGACGTCAGCGGGGGGGCGGGGCCGGAACGCTGCTCGCTCAACTGGGGCGACGAGACCGGCGGGCTGCCGCCGGCCACGATGTCGTTCTTCGACATCTTCCCTGAACTCAATGGAATCCCGTTCCATGAATGTTGCGCGGGCGGAGCGGGGGGTGGGGGCAGCGGCGGGGGTTCGATCGATACGAACTCGGGCTCCATCTCGCTCACCAACATCGCGTCGAGCGGGCAGCAGGGGGTGACGCTTGACCTGGGGCAATCGGATGAATTCGCCACCAAGTTCGAGTTGGATTGCGTCGATACATCCGCCCAGTGCGGTTCCAGCCTGAACCTCGACCTTTCGTTCGTTGGCTCGGTGGGCGGTGTCCCGGATCATCCGTTGGGCAGCAGTCAACTGCGGCGGAACCAGGGCTTCTTCGATATTTTCGCGGATTTCTCCGACCTGGGAACGACGATCTATCGAATCAAGATCATCAAGAGCGGTGAGGACATGATGATGACCACCATCGATATTCCCCTTTTCCCGCACCTGCAGGCAATCACAGATGGACAACCCAACGGATGCGGCAAGCAGGTCGCGTACATCGACGGATGGCGGACCAGTTGTTTGTGGTGGGATTTTGATCGTCAGGTTCAGTTCATCGTTCAGCCCGGCATGCCCCCGATCGTGGGCGACCAAGTGCGCATCCTCGCCGCTAACCCCACGCAGACCTTCGACTACGTGCAGACCGCGACGCTAGTCGCGGCGGGTGTGGATGAATTTGCGTTCACCGGAGCGACGCGAACGCCGCACGAGAGCGGGCCGCCGTGCCCGGCGGATTACAACGGCGACGGCGGCGTGGACGGAACGGACGTGCAGGTGTTCTTCGCCGATTGGGAGGCGGGTGTGCCCGGCGCGGACGTGAACGGCGACGGCGGCGTGGATGGCACGGACGTGGAAGTGTTCTTCGCGGCGTGGAGCAACGGCGGCTGCTGAGACGCGGCGGGAATGCCCGGCGGCGCCCCGGTGAGGGCGGTTGGCGGGGCCGGGTTTTCGGCCTGAGATTCGGCACGTCCCAAAACTCACGGCGCGCGTAATATCGCGCCCGGTGACTCTCTTGTCTCTGAAGGCAGGTCCGACTTTGCGTGATTGCGCAGGGTCGACGCGTTCAGATCAAAATTGTGTTCCCTCCGGCGGGCAGCGCCGGTACTCTGTGTGATACCCGGCCACCTATGTTGCAGTTGTCTTCGGGCCAAGATCTGCTGCGTTCGGGCGCTCCCGCGGCGTGGGACGCGCTGGTGGCGGCCGCGCGCCCGGCGGCGCTGCTGGTGGCGATCGAGCACCGGATGTCCGACAGTCTGCGGGCGCACACAACGCCCGAGGACGTGCTGCAGGACGCACTGCTGCGGGCCTGGCGCGATCGTGCGGGGTTCGAATGGCGCGGCGTGCGGGCCTTCCGCGCCTGGCTGCTCACGATCATCGACCACCGGATCAAGGATCTGGTCTCGGCACGCAACACGCTCAAGCGTGGCGGCGGGCGGATGGGCGTTTCACTCGATGCGCCGGCGGATGATACCAACGCCGGCGTACCGCCCGCGGTGCTCGTTTCCACGACTCCCAGTCGCATCGCGCTGTACCGGGAGCAGGCGGCGTGCATGCGCGAGGCGCTCGCGCAGGTGCACCCGGATCTGCGCGACGTCGTGCGGCTGCGGTTGTTCGAGCAGGCGTCGCCTGATCGCATCGCTTCGGAGTTGGGCATCGGCGTCGCGGCGGTGCGGCACAGGCTCCGGCGCGGCGCGGAGGAGTACGAGTCGGCGTTGTCGCGGCTGCTCTCGATGCGGAGCGGGGCATGAGCACGGCGTCAGAGCCGGGTGCTCACCGGGAGCACAGTTCCGAAGATCGCCGGTTTCTTGACGACGTGTTCGATCGTGCGCTCGGGGAATACGAGGAAGGTCGCCAGCCCGACGCCGCGGTGATCGCGGCCGAGCGTCCGCATCTGCGTGACGACATCGTCCGCGTGCTCGCGGTGGCGAGGGCGGCGGCGGGCGTGGACGAGACCGAAGAGGGTGATGCTCCGACGGTACCCGGGTACCGGATCGCTTCCAGGATCGGGCGTGGAGGGATGGGGGCGGTGTACCTGGCCCATCAAGAAGCGTTGGGGGGGCGACCGGTGGCGCTCAAGGTTCTGCCCGCGGGGATGGCGATGTCGGCGGTGTCGCGTGAGCGATTCGCGGCCGAGTCGCGGGCGATCGCCCGGCTTCGCCATGCCAACATCGTTTCGGTGTACGACGTCATCCATCTGCGCGGGCTGCACGCGTATGCGATGGAATGGATCGAGGGCGCAACGCTGCAGCAACTGATCGACGCCGCGGCGGGCCAGGCGGGGGCCGACAGCGGTTCGGGGTCGCGGGCGTCGCGACAGCAGGATCCTCCGATGCAGGCTGTGTGGGCGGTGCTGACCGGGCCTCGGAACACTCCGGCGCCCGAGCCGACGTATGTGCGGTTCGTGTGCCGCGTGGGTGTGCAGATCGGCCGCGCGCTTGCGGCGGTGCACGAGGCGGGGCTCCTGCACCGCGATGTCAAGCCCGGGAACATCCTGCTGCGGCGCGACGGCACCGCGCTGCTCAGTGATTTCGGGCTGGTGCGGGACGAGCAGACGCCCCACGCGACGACGGCTTCGCAGTTCGTCGGCACCGCGGCGTACGCGGCGCCCGAGCAGATCGATCCGCGTGTCGGCGGCGTCGATGCCAGGAGCGATGTGTATGCCTTGGGCGTCACGCTGTATCACGCGCTCACGTTCACTTTGCCATTCAAGGGTCGCAACGCGATGGAAGTGCAACGGAGGATCGAGGCTGGGGGGGCCGAACCCATCCGGCGGATCAACCCCAGGCTGCCGCGGGATCTGGAAACGATCGTCGCGAAGGCGATGGACGCCTCGCCGGAATGCCGCTACCAGAACGCTACCACTCTGGCCGACGATCTCGAGCGGCTGCTGCACCTGCGGCCCATCCACGCGCGGCCCGCGTCCGCTGCGTACGTGGCGCGGCGGTTTGTTTCGCGCAATCCGCTTCTGGTGGGGGCGGCGGCGGCGGTGCTCATCTCGCTGTGCGCTGGGGTCGTGGGGACGAGCATCGGCATGGCGAGGGCTGTGGCGGAGCGGCGGTTGGCGGAGCACAACGCGGCGGTGAGTCGGCGGGCCGAGTACGCGGCGAGCATCCAGGCGGCGGCGGCGGCGCTGCGGGTTGACGATTCGGAGAGCGCGATCGCTCGCCTGGAGGTATCGCCGCCGGAGCTTCGGGGCTGGGAGTGGGATTACCTGCGGGCGCACTGCGATGAGGCGGAGAGTTGCATCGCCTGGGCGGCTTCGAGCGGCGACTCGGGGGACGCCACGGTCGAGAAGGAGTTCGGCGATCGGTGCGGGGCCGTTGTTGTTCCCAGCGCGGTCGCCCTGGTTGATCGGCACGGTGCGATCATCTCGGGCCGCCGAGTTTCCCATGGCGGATGGTCCGTGTCGCGCAGCCCCGCCGGCGATCGCCTCGTCTTTCCTTCCGCTCACGGATGCCGTGTAGTGGTTCGGGACGCGGGTTCACTGGAGGAAGTGTGGGCGTACGACACCCAGAAGCGGGAGGCGGTGTGCGCGGCGTGGTCGCCGGACGGAACGGTCATTGCGGTTGGTGTAGGTCACTGGAAGTCCGAATCTCCGGTAGACCGCACGGTGGAACTCCTCGACGCGGCGAACGGGCGGCGGCTCAAGATCATTCAGGGCTTTCCTTCAAGGGTGTCGGCTATTGCGTTCAGTTCGAACGGGAAACGTCTGCTGTGCATCGCCAAAGGAGTGTGGGCGGCAGACATCTCGAGCGGCGAGGTCGCCCGTTTGGAAGGATTCTCCGAGGAGGATCACACGCTGCTGGCGAGAGGGCGTTCAATGATCGCCGTGGCGCAGGAGGAAGTGGTTCGGGTTCTCGACGCCGCCACGTTTGCGCCATTGATCGGGTTGCAGGGCGAATCGCGGGTGCATGCGATCGGCTTCTCGGCGGATGAACGCACCCTTCACGCCGGGCTGGGGACACGCCTGATCGGCTGGGATCTTTCCACGGCTCGAAGGCTTCCGACATTGCGGGGGCATACTCGCCGCATCACGTCTATCGGGGTGAGTACGGACGGGCAGGCCATCATCACGGGCGCTCTGGACGGGACACACCGATTCTGGAGCCGCGGCGCGGTGGGGGATTTCAGGCAGATTGACTCGCACTCGGAAGCCGTGTGCGATCGGGAGATCAGGCGCATCGCGTACCCGGTTTCGGACTCAAACTTCTCGGTGTTAGTGAAGGATCTGGCTACCAATGAGGTGGTGCGAACGTTGGAGGGCGATCCCATCAGGTGTCACGCGATTGCCTTCTCACCGGACGGCCGTTACTTGGTCAGGCGGGCCGTGGGGAAAAGGCTCACCGTGGCGGATCTGGATTCGGGGGAGCAGAAGTTCATCCCGGTGGACGCCGCGTCGGAGGTTTCGCTCGCGGCGTTCTCCACGGATTCGGCGCACGTGTACACGCTGATCGACGGGCGGTTGCGGAAGCTGAAGGTGCCCGATCTGGCGGAGGAGTGTTCAATCGAGGCGGGACGAGTTCTGACGGGTCTGGCGATCGCCCCGGATGGACTTTCGCTGGCGGTGAGTTGGACAGATTCGCATGCGATGGTGCTCGACGCGGTGACTCTTGGGGTGCGGAGTGTGCTTGGCACGGAGGCGGAGCGATTCGAGCGATTGGCGTATTCGCCGCGGGGCGGGATGATCGCGGGTGTCGACAGCGGAGGCGGGCGCACCGCGGCGGTGTTCTCGGCGGATGGACGGCTGCTTGCACGCACGCCGGTGATGCCGACCGGGATCGACAGCTTGTGTTTCGATCCGACCGGCGCGAGGCTCTTTGTTGCGCTCTTGGAAGGGTCGGTGAGAGTGATCGATGTGAGCAGCGTCGGCGGAGAGGGCGCGGTGGCGCCCAACGAGGTGCTCGCGCTCAAGG
>JBGAMO010000259.1:0-3915 GCA_044222845.1 Phycisphaerales bacterium | reverse complement strand
CGACGCCGCGGCGTACGTGTGCACGCTATTCCTCATGACTGTTCTCCGGTTGGGTTCCGTCGCACGCCGCGGCACTGGATTCCGCAACGCCGACACAGAGCCGTGCGCAATCCGCGCCCGCCGCGGCGGAAATCTCACAGAAATTCTCACCCACCCCGCCCCATCCCCCCGCCAAACTACAATTGCCCCTACTCAAAGGCGGTGGGATCGATCGCCCCATCGCGATCCACAAAGGCCCGGGCGCGCCATGAAATGGCCACTCCTCTTCGTCGCGTTGTTCCTGCCCGGATGCGCGGGCACCTGGTCCTCCGGCGAGCCCCTCTACCCCAAAGACTGGCCCCCGATCGCCGCCGCCCACGACCGCGCCCATCCCGACATCAGCGGCACGTACCGCGCCGTGAGCGACCCCGTCGGGCCGATGGAGTACGCCCCGGGAGACGCCCCACGCGAGATGATCTTTTTCATTTCGTACGGCGATCCAAAGACCCCGCCCATCGTCGGCCGGCGCATATTGCCCTGGCATCTCATCGGCTTCCAGGATGAGAAGCACGCGGGCGTGCTGAAGGAACTCGAAGCCTTCTCCGCCGCGCTCCGGCGCGATGCGCAACATCCCGACGGCCAGGACGATCTCGGCTGGGTGCGCCTTTCAAATGCAACGCGGGGCGAAACCAACGTGCTCACCATGGAGTGCGGAGTCGACCGCGAGCCGATGGTCACCGCCACGCTCATCCCTACCCCCAAGCAGACCCCCGTCGAATGGCTCACGAAGATGCCCGGCGGATACCGGATCCTTGAAGACGGCGCTTACGAGATCAACAGTTCGTTCCCGGCATCAGCGCTGGAGCACTTCCCGGATTCAAACCCGCACGCCGCGGGCACGTTCCGCTTCTACCGAACGACCGACGGCTCGCTCGTGATGCTCGAGTCCCTCCACTACGCTCCCGCGGGCGGAGAAGTCACGTTTCAGAAGTGGTGGCGCTGGCGGCGAGTTGATGAACACTCTGCCCCAATCAGGCTATGAGTTTTGAGGGAATTTTCCCACATGAACTTTCACTTCGACTCTGCCATAATCCCCGCGTCTGGAGGAGAGAGAGAGCCAGGAAAAGGCGTATCGATGTGACCGGTGAGAGGAAAGCGGTTCACATCATTGAGAAGGGTCCGATGCGTTTCTCCCGGCGACGCGGTTCAGGAGGTGCGGTAACAGGGGGACGAGGCAGGCATGGCTCCGATCCCACGCGGGGCCATGCCTGGGGGGCAAAGGCAATCCCATCACATTTACACACGATGCGCACCGATCACGGCGCGTTCCCGCTCGTACACGGACCGCTGAGCCGGAACACGTGGCCATCCGGGTGCCGGATCCTGCACTCGCGGCGGCATTGGACACGCTCAGGATGGGGCTGATGCCGTCGGAACTCTTGGCCCGTCTCGCACGCCGACTCGACAGCGGAGCAGACGGCGATACTCCGCCGACGTGTGCGCCATCCCGGCAACAGCGCCCCGCCTCAAAAACGAAAAAGGCGGGCACGGGCCCGCCTGGCTCATTCATATTCGACGTTCGCTTCAGCGCCGACGGCGGGCCGCCGCCAAGCCCGCCAGACCGATCAGCCCCAGCGTCCCGGGCGTCGGAACCAGCGTCTTCACGTACACGCTCGTGCCCGAGGCCGAATCGTGCGGAGTCAGCGTGAAATCCCACATCGACTGCATGCTGCTGGCGGTGTAGTTCGCCGGGCCGATCGAGCCCGAGTTGCCCTGCGAGCCGAACCCACCGACCGCCACACCCTGGGTCGAGGTGCCGATGAGCTGCCCGTTGCAGAACGCCCCGAAGGTGTCGTTCACGCCGAACTGGCCCGTCGAGGTCGCGCCGTTGCCGTCACCGTCGGTGGTCGTGATCGAGGCCGACGCCTGGGCCGTGTACAACCCTGTCGAGAAGCCGAGCACCGCGGAGGCGATGATGAAGTGCGTCGTCGCCGCGCCGGCGGTCACAACGAAGTTCAACGTGATCACCGGGTCATCCTGGAACGACAGGTTGACGTTCGACAGCGCCGCGATCATCTCGCCCGCGTCGTTACGGATCTCCACCGTATCGCTCGTCCGCCACGTCCACAGCCCCGAGTCCGGGTTGTAGTGCAGGGCCGAGACCGGAAGCGCCCACGAGCCGCTGCCCATGTCGCCGTTCGCGTCCAGACGAATCGCATCACCAATGAGGTCGGCCGAAGCGCTCGCAGCGCACAACGCCAGACCCGCCAGAGCGGCAAATCCCACACTCTTCATGTCCCATCTCCTCGAATACAAACTCAACGCATCAAACAAACGAATGAGCCCCGGACCCAACGGTCTTAGAACCCACGGAAACTGGTGAAAGCGTAGACGTTCTTATCGCACCCGGGCAAGTCCGGCTTCCCGGCATCCCGGTAATTCTAAATCCAGTAATGACAATAACTTGCGCCAAAGCGGGGTCCGCCGCATCATTAATCTGGGCCTTCCCGCCGTACGCTGCGCCATGCTCGCCCTCCCCACCCTCACGCGCATTGCGCTCCTGTGCGGCGGCCTCATCGCCGTGGCCGCCGTCACGCTCGCTCAGCCCCCAGCGCCGCCGAAGGCCGCGCCCTCGCAGAGCGACATGAAGAAGATGTTCAACGACAACACCGCGCGGGCTAGACTCCCCGCCCCGGCGCACGAGGCCCTCTCGCAGCTCGTCGGTGAGTTCACCACCGTCAGCGAAGTCCACCTCGCCCCGCCGCCCGCCGAACCCATGAAGGCGCACGCCACCACCATCGGCACGTGGTCAATGGGAGAGCTGTTCGTCCAGACCAGCGCCGCGTCGGACCCCGATGAGGAACTCAAGCGCGAACGCCTCGTCATCTACGGCTTCGACCCGCAAACCGCCAAGTACACCATGTGGCAGATCGAGTCCGGCAACCTCA
Organism: Phycisphaerales bacterium; assembly: GCA_044222845.1. Classification (GTDB taxonomy): domain Bacteria; phylum Planctomycetota; class Phycisphaerae; order Phycisphaerales; family UBA1924; genus UBA2402. Next base: position 988 of record JBGAMO010000259.1, on the reverse strand, counting down.
CCGCCACCTCCGCCATCGGCGACTACGACGCCCCCACCAGGACGTTCACCTTCGAAGGCGAGCGCGAACTGGGCCCCCGCGGCAAGGCAGCCATCCTCTGGACCATCTCCGTCCAGACCGACGGCACTCTCAAGCAGTCCATCAAACTCAAGGCCCCCGGCGCGGAAAAGTTCAACGAGTTCGTCAACGTCACGCACACCCGCAAGCCCGTCAAGTAACACGCGCCCGCCCGCCAATCCGGCCCTTGCGAGGATTTCCGCCGCCGCGATCAATACAGTTATCAACCTATGGCTACACGCACCCTACCCCGCGTCGCCGCTTCAGCCGACGAGGCGGTCGCACCCATCCGCAGCGGCATGAACGTCTTCGTTCACGGCGCCTGCATGACCCCCACCCCGCTGATCGAAGCCCTGGCCCGCCGCACGGACTTGGAGGGCGTCCGCCTCTTCCACCTCCACCTCGTCGGCCCGGTCCCCTGCCTGGACCCCAGCCACACCGGGCGCATCACCTCCGTCTCGCTCTTCACCGGCGCCAACGCCCGCCAGGCCGTCGCCGACGGCCGCGCTGACTACATGCCGGTCTTCCTCTCGGACATCGCCCCGATGTTCCGCCGCGGCGTCATCAAGCTCGACGCCGCCATCGTGCAGCTCTCCCCGCCCGACAAGCACGGCCTGTGCACCCTGGGCACCTCGGTCGACGTCGCCCGCGCCGCCGTTGAGTCCGCGCCGATGGTCATCGCAGAGATCAACCGCCGCGCCCCGCGCACCCACGGCAACTCCGCCGTGCGCTTCGCCGACCTGCACTCGTGCCTGCACACCGACCGCCCCCTCATCGAGCACGATTCCGAGCCCGAAACCGACGTCACCGCCCGCATCGGCGAGATCGTCGCGGACCTCATCGAGGACGGCTCGTGCCTGCAGGTGGGGATCGGCGGCATCCCCGACGCTGTTCTGTCGCGTCTGACCGGCAAGCACAACCTGGGCGTCCA
>JBGAMO010000058.1:0-26642 GCA_044222845.1 Phycisphaerales bacterium | reverse complement strand
GTGAATGTGCGCCTGCTTCCGCTCTTCCGTCCAAGTCAGGTCCCACCCTATCTGAGAGCCAAGATGGTTGTACAACACTGTGGCCATAAATCGGGGAACTAAACTAGTTTTCTCGTCGTACACAAGATATCGATCGATGTCGATCGTGTCTGGCAGATCTGCCCCCCTTTGAAGCCCAATGACATCTGGGGGGTTACGCATCGAAAGCTGACACTGATAGTTCACGGCGGAAATCTTTAGAATGATCGCTGGTACTGCGGCAACAGATCGCTTGAGAAACTCAGCCAGATATGGCTGCGCGATGACAGGGACAAGCGCCCATTCATCAATAATGAGCACAAGCCGATCTATATTTAGTTGGTACAGAACAGCCTTGAGAGTATCCTGTATTTGGCGGTAGTTGAACAGGCTGCCAGATGGCGCGCTTAAGGATGATCCCGTATTTAAACCTTCTGCTAACTTGGCGACGACGACGTCTTTCGCGGCCGGCGATAGTATTTCGCTACGAATCGTCCAATCAAGCAGGTCGGTCCCGAGTTGGTTCAACATCGCGACGAAGTACTTCGCTGCGACCACCAGCGGCGACTCTCCCGAACTACCTATCGCGCTTCCGAGGCTAGTGCAATCAAGATAGAGGCTTGCTTCCCCAGCGCGACCGATTTCATGTGCGAGATACCGAAGCATGTGGCTCTTGCCCGTGCCACGGCGCCCCAAAATGAGCTGGGAGTTGGGACTGCTAACCCTTGCGTACAAGTCGGTTCGTACGAAAACGTCCGTGAGTCGGGACCAGTCGGTCTCCTTTTCCGCTCGCTTGCGAATTCCGGCTACGGCCTCTTTGAATCGTTGAGAGTCGAGAAGCGGATTAGGCATTGTAAAAGTATATCAGGTCGAATCCAGCCATGAAACCACAAACGGCCCCTCGCTCCGCGCAGACGGAATCTGTCAAAGATGCTCGAGTGCGGCGCGGGTCTTGCGCCGCGGCCTCAAATTCAATCCCATTTGAGTGGCGCTAGACAAACACCGACATGACCCTTCTTGGAGAATGTAGGCGGATTAGGGTGGAGGGTGGTACAGGGCCTTGCAGTGCGAATCAGGATACCAGGTGGCTTCGGCAAGTTCCGAGGGCATCGGTGCTTACGCCATGCCTGAATAACGCCCAACCACTATGGAAATGTCCGGGCGGGTTTGAACCGGCGGGTGGTTACGAGGCGGCGGGAAAGAGAGTCCGAGTGTGCCATGGCGCACCGTCGCTCTATTCACTTGCGTTGTGCAAGTGACGTGGCATACCATTGGGTCATGGAACACACATCGATTGTCGCGCCGCGCCTGGCGCCTCCGGGCGCGGGGATTCCTGCGGTTGAGCGGGTTGTTGGAGGGGCGATCTTTGCGTTCAATCGGTGGCGGGGAACTCGCGAGGGATTCGCGGCGCGGTTTGAGCGGGAGCGCGGCGTGATCGCGGGGCTGTGCCGCGGCAGGGATGAACGCATCCTGGGGGCGAGGGTGCTCATCCCTCGGCTGCGGGGCCTGGAGGACAGCAGCCGGTTCTGGTCGGTGTGGATGACGCTTGAACACCTGAGAATTGTGAATGATCAGATCACGCGTGTGATCAAGTCTTTGACGGATGGGCGCATCCCGGAAGGGCGGGCGAGCACGGCCGCGGTGAAGCCGAGCCCGGAGGTGGGCGCGGAGGTGCGGGGGGCTTATGAGGGGTCGTGCGATCGGCTGGTGGCGCTGGTGGCTTCGTGTCCGACGCTGCGCACGCGTGTGCGCTACGCACATCCGTGGTTTGGGCCGCTCGACGGGGCGGGATGGCACGCGATGGCTGCGATGCACATGGGGATTCACCGGGCGCAGATTGCTCGGATCCTTGCGGATGGCGCGGGGAGGGCGGTGTGATACCGGAAGGCATCGGTATTCAGGCATCGGGCATCAGGGGAAGCAAACCTCTCTGCTGCCGCGGCTCGTAGCTCCGTCGAAGTTTGCCGCACGGCTCAAGGGTCGGTGCGCTGCGGTCGCGGTGACAGGTGGACACGTGACGCCCGGTTGCCGGCGGCGATTGGTATGAGAGCCCGCCGCGGGGGGATCGCTGGGGCCGGTCGCCGGCGCGTTCGGGCTGATCGGTGAGGTGTTGGAGAATGCGGGCGGTTTTGACCTGCCTGCCCAGAGCTGGAGGCTGGGCGCTGAAGGCGCTCATTCTCGCGGCGGCGGCACTGAACACGTGCTGGGCTAAAACGCCGCGGACCTGGCTGCGGTTGCCGTACCTTGGGCGATTGTCACTTGGGCCCGTCCAGCGGTGGTGATGACTGCGGGGTGGTGGCGGAGAAGTTGGTGAAGGTCTTGCCGTCGTAGCGGCATGCGCCCGCATCGGCGCTGCCGAACCAGATGTTGCCGGCCTTGTCTTCAAACATGCAATAGACGGTGACGCTGCCGAGGCCGTCATTCTTCGTGAAGTGCTTGAAGGACTTTCCGTCATACCGGCTGGCGCCGCCGCCGCGGCCGTTGGGATGTCCCAACCAGATGTTCCCCGATCGGTCCACGATCATCGAGCCGACAAAGTCATCCAGGAGCCCCTCCTTGGAAGTGAACGTCTCGAGCGACTTGCCGTCATAACGGAAAGCACCTTCCTGACCGCCGAACCAGATTGTTCCTGTCTGCTCGATCGCGATCGAGCGGATGTTCACGAACGCTCTACCGACCTTGTCGGCGAGATTGGAGAACGACTTGCCGTCGTAGGAACCAATGCCGCCCTGGGTCCCGAACCAGATTCGCCCCGAAGCATCCTGGGCGATCGCGTACACCGAGTTGTCGACGAGCCCATCCCTGGTGGTGAAGTTGGTCATCGCCTTCCCGTCGTAACGGCTCACGCCGTTGCCGGTGGCGAACCAGATGTTGGCGTCGCGGTCTTCGAAGATCCAGAGGACGTCGTTGTTTCCCAGGCCTTGCGCTGCGGTGAAGTTCTTGAATGACTTGCCGTCATAGCGGGATGCGCCGCCGGTGATGGAGCCGAACCAGAGTGCGCCCGACCGATCTTCCAGGAGCGAGAAGATGCGTCTGTTCGGCAAGCCGACTTCTTCCGCGAAGTTGGTGAACTCTTTGCCGTCGTAGCGGATCGGGCCGCCGAAAGTGGAGAACCAGATGTTCCCGGCGCGATCCTCCCGGATGTTGCGGATGATCACCCGCGGCATGTACGAGGTTGACTTGGCCGCGGTTGGCGTGAAGTAGGGATCGTGATTCGCCGGCTGGCCGATCTGCCCGGGCACATCCGCGGAGGGGGGCGGCGAAGCCTGCTGCGCCCACGCCGCGGGGCACGCCATCGCGCATCCGATCATCAGGGTCAAGGCCGTCGTTTTCATCGTGAGTCTCCGCGGCCGCGGGATCAGGGGGCGAGTGGCGCCCGGACACCTGCGGCGGTTGGTGTTACTTCCCGGTTTTGCTGTACTTGCTGGTCACGGCTGCCTGAGCATCCAGGGCCGACTTGACGCCCTTGGCGAGGTCTTGCGCTTTGCCCTTGCCGTAGAAGTGCAGGAAGATGCTCGGCGGGGTTTCGTCTTCCATGTGGTTGTGGATGGTAACGACATTGATCCCGGCGTTGCGGAGGGCGTGAAGGACGGGCTGGAGTTCGCCCTTGAAGGTGATGAAGTCGCCGGCGACCGCCGCGGCATCGTCGTTTCCGCAGAAGCCCGCCCAAGTGTTGATGCCCATCGCGCTGCCAACCGGGCAGCCGCAGGCCATCTCGACGGTGCGGCCGAATGTGGCCTTGTACATGCCGTCTTTGGCCGCGCCCTTGGGCTTGTTTGCGTTGCCGTCGGCGGGGGCATCCGCGAAGAAAATCGCGTCGAGTTTCGCGGCGGAGATCGCGTTGGTGGTCGGGACCGAAGCGTCATCAAACTTGGACGCGGGCAGGGCGTTCTTCGCGCGCACGGCCTTCACGGCGTCGAGGGCGGCCTTGAAGCCTTTGGCCAGATCGGCGGCGGCACCTTCACCGCCGAAGTGCATGAAGTACGTCTTGGGCTCTTCGTAGAAGAAATGGTTGTGCAGAGCGGTGACTGTGCAGCCGTGGGAGAAGAACGCGTCCATCACGGGGTTGACCTCGTCCTGAAACAGGACCAGATCGCCGGCCATCATCGCGGGCTTGGAGGTGCCGGCCTGGAACGCCGCCCACGACGTGAAGCCCATGAACGGCTCCATCTTCCGGCCTTCCACCGTGATTGGTACATCCGTCCGGCCCTGCATCACCTTGAACACGTCCGCGCCGCTGTTGTCCTTTGCGAGCGTGCCCTTGAGGCCGGTGATGGAGTCGATCGCCGCGGTGTCGAGCGGGCTCGCGTTCCCGGCGGCGGCGGAGACTGCTGCCGCGGGCTGGGGGTGCGCGGGAGCATCACCGGCCACACTGCCACGGGCCGAAGGGCCGGTCAACCAGAGGGGAACCCACAGGACCAGGGTTGACGCGGTGGCGAGGGTTTTCATTTAGGAAGGATAGGAGTTTGAGAAGGGGGCATGCTGCGTTCTTGCGCTGGACACCTCACGCGCTTTGCGATGTACATCAAGACCATGGCGTTTGAGTGGGCTCTGCTGGGGGCGGTGGTCATGGCCTGGGTCATCGGCGGGAGTCCGTGGGACGCGCTGGGCGGGACGTTGCGCGGGCATCTGTCTTGATTCCGAGTTTTTTGCGCAGGAGGTCGGCGTCGATCGTGATCTGGGTGCGGGCCTGGGGCGTCATGCGGTCGACGTTCTTGAGGATCATGGCCATTCGCTGGTTGTCGGCGAGTTGGTCGCGGGTGCGGATGAGGAAATCCCAGTAGAAGACGGTGAAGGGGCAGGCTGTTGGGCCGGTGCGTTCGGCGGGGTCGTAGCGGCAATGCGAGCAGTAGTTGCTCATGCGCTGGATGTACTTGCCGCTGGCGGCGTAGGGCTTGGTGCCGACAAGGCCCGTGACGCCGCGGGACGCGGAGGGGCGGCGGTCGGCGTGCATGACCATGCCCAGGGCGTTGGGGAGGGTGGCCCAGTCGATGCCGTCGACGAACATGCCCAGGTACCAATCGCTGACGGCGCGGGGGTTGACGCCGCTGATGAGGGCGAAGTTGCCGGTGACCATCAGTCGCTGGATGTGGTGGCCGAAGCCGGTTTCGATGACCTGGCCGATGCAGGCTTTGAGGCAGGCCATGTCGGTGTCGGCCGTCCAGTAGAACGGGGGGAGTTGTCCGTGCTGGTTGAGGCTGTTGCGCTGCGCGTACGAGGGGCCTTCGAGCCAGTAGACAGCGCGGATGAACTCGCGCCAGCCGATGAGTTGGCGGACGAAGGCTTCGACGGATTGCAGCGGGGCTTTGCCGGCGTGGTACGCGGCGACGGCTCGCTCGCAGCATCCGCGCGGGTTGAGGAGCTTGAGATTGAGGGAGCTTGAGAGCGTGGAGTGGTAGAGGGTCGGCTCGTTGGACCACATGGCGTCTTCGAAGGGTCCAAAGTTGGGGAGGCGGTACGTGATGAAGTCGTCGAGGGCTTGAAGGGCCTGCGGGCGTGTGACGGGCCAGGTGAAGGAGCGCGCGGCGCCGGGGAGATCGGGGAGGACGCGCTGGATGGCCTCAAGGACGGCGCGGGTGGTGTCGTCGGGTTCAAAGGTCCGCGGCGGGCGGGGCCGAGGGGTGGGGCCGTGCTTGCCGAAGGGGAGGCGGTTCTCCTTGTCGAAGTTCCAAGCGCCGCCGATGGGCTTGGCGGTGCTGCCGCGGCCTTCCATGAGGTAGCCGGTCTTGCGGCGCTGCTCGCGATAGAAGAACTCCATGGTGAGGGTGCTGCGGCCTTTGGCCCAGGAGTCAAACTCCTGTGGGGTGGTGAGGAAGTGGTCATCGGGCCAGATGGTGAGGGGGATGCCGGTAGCGGCTTGCACGCGCTGAAGCATCGCGAGGATGCGCCATTCGCCGGGGTGGATGCAGGCGATGTGGGACGGCTTGATGGCGGCGGCGGCGCGGGTGATCTCTGTTTCGAACGAGCCGGTGTTGTGGGGATCGTCGAGGGTGATGTAGCGGACGGGGATGTTGCGGTGTTTCAACGCCGCGGCGAAGTGCCGCATGGCGGAGAGGAAGAGAGCGGTGCGCTGGGCGTGGCTGGGGACGTGGAGGGACTCTGCGGCGACCTCCATCATGAGGACGGTGTCGTGGGGTGCGAGCGAGCGGATGAGGGGGGAATCCGGATCGAGTTGGTCGCCGAAGACGATGATCAATCGCGGCTGAGTCGGGTCGGGCTGGCGTGGTTTCGGGGGGACGCCGGGAGGGCGGGGCATGCGAGTGGTTCGTACGTTGCGGGGGCGGGTTTGGATTCACGCTTGAAGGAACGCGCCGGTGCCGAATCAACATCTGCCATTCAAACCGTGATTCACGCTTGAAGGAACGCGCCGGTGCCCAATCAACATCTGCCATCCAAGCCGTGCGCCCACTGCAAGCGGGAGTTTGCGTGGCGGAAGAAGTGGGAGCGGGATTGGGAGCGGGTGAAATACTGCTCGAAGAAGTGTGCCGCGGAGGCGAGGAAGAAGGAGGGAGAGATGCGGTGAGGGACTGGGAGGGAAGGCGGGGGCGATGGTTTCGCGCTTATCGATGGGGCTCGGGCGCGGTGGCCAGTTCCTGGCGTGTTGCGATCGGGACGTAGCCGATCTCCAAGCCTTTGGGGGGCTGAACGATCTGGGCGGGATCGAGTTCGGCGAGTTTGCCGACGGTCGGGGGGGCGAGGTAGTCGCGGTCTTTCGTCCACAGGCGGTGCAGTTTCTCTGCCTTGGCCTGCATCGCCTCGCGTTCCTCCTTGGTGAGATCGGCGTTTAGAAGCGCGGGCTGGTCGGCGAAGCGGTACCAGTAGTACGTGACGACGCTGCCATCGCCGAGCCTGGCGGTGAAGGGCCCAGCGGCGGGGCCGGGGTTGTTCCATGTGCTGTCCGCGGCGCCGGGGGTGTAAGGAGTGAAGGGTGTGTCATAGGGCTGCGGCGGCTCTTCGCGGGGGCGGTCGAAGCGGGCGTCGAGCAGGCGCGTCTCTGCGGCAACCTGGGCGGGAGCCGCGGCGACCCATTCGGCCTTTTTTCCATCGCCTTGGAGGCGGTAATACTCGGGGAGCCTGACTGTGTCACCGGAGGGGGAAGAGACGCGCGTCACGAGCTGGGCATTCCACTCATAGCCGTAGGTGGTGGGATCGGGGGCGATGGGCGTCGCGAAGGACTTCCAGGCCATCGAGACTTTTTCTTCCTTCTGGGTGTCCTGCGGGTAGATCTTCCACGTGGATCCGCCCGACGGACGGAACGTCTGCACGCTCTGACCCGCGGGGTTGATCGCGCCGCTGACGGGCTGGCCGCCGTCGAACCACGCCTTGACGCCGTCCCACAGGGCCGCTTTGGTATAGCAGGTCAGGCGGTGCAGCACGACCGTCTTGCCGTCGGGGCCGACAGGAAAGGACGTCGGGGCGATGCGGGCGAATGTCTGCGTATTGGAATCTGAAGCGATTGCGGCGGGGACATACTGCGTCTCCATCTGGAAAGGCTTGTTGGGGGCGGAGGGCCGGGAGTCGAGAAGCAGGCCCGCGTACTTCGGATCAACGACGGCGGAGTGGGACCAGAAGTAGGGCGTGAAGAAGCAGACCGGGCCTTTGAAGTTGCTGGTGTTCAGGAAGAGCGTCCAGCAGTTGTCGCCGGTTGGGATGTTCTGGCCGGCGGTTGTGGCCTTGGGTGAAGTGAATGGGAGCGGGAGGTACCCGTAGCCGAAGAGATCGCCGCGGGTGCCTTGCTTGAGGTTCAGGCCGTCGATCGGGAAGAGGAGCCAGGGGCTCAGTTGCGCGACGCCGTAGAGGCCGCGAGGCTTGTCCCATGTGCCGGCGCCGTGGGCGGGGCCGTTGGCGATCTCCTTGAAGTTGACCGCCACACCGCCCATGATGAACTTGGGTGTCTCGGTGGGGAACCGAGTGTCGCGCCACCAGCCAAGGCCGCCTTCGATGTCGGAGTACAGGTCGGCGGGTGGTTTGCCCTCGTACTGGGCGTGCATCCATGTGCCGAAGAGACCGGTCTGGAATCGGTGGCCGGGGTATTGCTCCAACAACGGCCACGCCGCGGCGTAGAGAGAGAAGCCCGCGTTAAACTGCTCGGGGACCTTGTCTACGGCGACGAGGAGGTAGCCGGCCATTTCGCCCTTCTGAAGTTCGGCGGCTTTGGTGGGCGTTGGCGATGATGCGCCTGATTGATCTGGGTTTGGGGCGGGCTGCTTCGCGGGTGCGGGCTGCTTGTCGGGCGACAGCAGGCTCAACATGCCCTTGCCGAGTGCATCGCCGACCAGGAAATATGTTTCGGCGTTGCCGAACTCGTGGTGTCCGTGCCCGGGGTTCGGCGAGTCCTCCGGCTTGCGCACGAAGTCGTGGGTCGGGACGAACAGCACGTTGCCCGCGAACTGCGGCCGGGCGGCCGCGGAGGCTTGCGCCTTGCGCAGTTGGTCCCATTCGGCGGGCGCGTTGACCCAGGGGCCGGTGAGTTCGCCGATCACCACGGGAAGGTTCGGGACGCCGAGGTCCTTGCGGACATCCTTGATGAGGTTCACGAGGTTGCTCTCGTACTCGGGCACGGCGTGCTTGGGGTCGCAACCGTCGTTCCAGCCCTGGTACCAGACGAAGCCGGCGATTTCTTCACCGGCCGCGGCGGAGTCGGGGAAGTCCTTCTTGATATTGGCGAGGGCTTCGCGGACCTGGCGGATCATCAGCGTGTAATACGGGCCGGTGGCGCCGCCGGCGGAGGGAGGGCGGAAGTCGACATAGAGGCTCTTGCCGCCCCAGGCGGTCTTGATCACGAGGACCGGGTTGTCAAGGGCGTCACCGATCACGTGCCCGAACTGGAGTTCCGGCCCGAAGTGGTGTTGATCCGCGTATGGCGTAAAGCCAAAGGTCAGCGGACCGGTCTGCAGCGGACGACCCTCTGGTTGGTAGCGCACCCACACGTCGTCACGGATTCGCCAGTGACCGTGCTCATCCTTCAGGTTCTTGAAGAGATGCTCCTTGGCGGGGTCTTTCATCAACGATTCGAGCGTGCCGCGGCCTTCGTTGTAGTCCTTGCCGGCGAGATCGACAACGCCTTGCCCCTCCATGTTTGACTGACCGGCGAGGATGAAGACCTTGAGCGGCTTGGGCTCCGCGGCGTTCGCGGTGGGAACGCAGCGCACAAATGCCACCGACAGAATCAGTGCCAGCAGGAGCGGGTGTTGGTGTCGCATCTTGAGGCTCCCTTGAAGTTGGTTCCGGCGGTTGCGCCTCGGAGCAGATTGTGCCGGAAATGAAATGGGCCGAAGGCGGCCGGGGGCGGATGAGTGGCGAGTGTACGGGATCTGTCGATCACCGACGTGCCCGGGCTGAAGTAGTGTGGGACGAGTTCTTCAACGGCGGAGCGGCAATATCCGGACCAATCGGTCGTTTATCGGGTAGCGTGCGTCGATCCGTTCCCGCCAACGAGTCAAACGGAGTGCCGAGCACATGAACACCAAACTCATCTTTGTCGTCGCGATCGCGTTCCTATTCGCGGTGTCCGCCCCTGCGCAGGATCGCCCGCGGCCGGACCGTCCCCCTCGCGGCGCGCAGCCCCGGAGCAACGCCCAGCGCTACACCCTTGAGCAGGCCACCTCGGATCGTGCGCAGCTCAACACCATCGCCTTCGACGGCCTGGCGTTCCTCACCGGAGACTTCGCCCTTGACACGTTCCTGCCGCCCGGCAAGGTGTCGGACTACTTCGGTTTCCAGTACATGCGGGACATCGACGCCAAGGAAGGCGGGCACAACACGTCCTTTCTCACGCGCATCGCCGACAACATGCTCGCCGTCCTGACGCCGGAGCAGGAAGCGAAGCTCGTGGCGCTGGCCGAGAAGCAGGAGGCCGACATTCGGCGGTTCGCGGAGATGCGGTTGCCCCTGATCAAGGCCTTCCGCCGCAACCTGGAGGGTGACATCCCCGCGGCGAGCAAGGGCCTGGACAAGGCCGCGGTGATCAGGTACTCCGCGGACCTCTATGAACTTGACGGGATGCTGGCCTACGAGCGGGCCAGGGTGATGGGCGGGGTCATCCGCTCGTTGAGCAACGAACAGAAGGCCGCGCTCTCCGGGCTCAAGTTCGGCGATTCTCGCACCTGGCCCGAGGTGGAGGAGCAGCTCGACAAGCGCTCGATGTCGCACGAGAACCACGTCGCGGTGATGACCTACGCCAGCGAGATGTTCGCGTGGTACGCGGGGTCGCTGGAGGCGGACACCTACTTCTGCCCCGAACGCCACGGGATGTATTTCGGCGGCTTCGGCATGAAAACGGCCCCGGCGATGGGGAAGCAGGACTACTCGATCAGCACCTCGCTCACGGGCGACAGCGGCGAGGCGTTCCTGGATGCGCTGACCCAGTCCCAGCGTCAGCAGATCACCGGCCTGGTCGACCTGCAACGCAAGGACCTGACCGAGATCGTGAAGGTGCGGCGCGAGATCGCCGCCGAACTGCGTCGGTTCCAGAAGGGCGAGCTTGCAGGCCTCGAGAAGGTCAAGAGCCTGTCGCGCCGGTACGGCGAACTCGACGGAGAGATGTCCTACCTCTACGCCACCGCGTTCGCCGACGTCGGCAAAGCCCTGACGCAGGAGCAGAAGACCAAACTGGCGGCGCTGCGTCAGAACGATCCCAACGCCCCCAAGGGGCCGTTCATCTACTCCGATCCCGTGAGAGATCCGAAGATCGCGGACAGCGACTTCCTGTTCGCGACGCCCGCCAAGAAGTGACGTTGACGCCCCGGGGCGCGCGATTCGGGCCGGCGCGGTGACTGATGGAACCGTTGTTCATCGCCCGTCTTGTTCAGGTCGCGCTGACGCTGCGTCGCCTTCAGGTATCCTGGACGGATGATCGGCCCGGCCCTGCACGCACGGATTGGCGATCGATACTGGGCCGCGGCTTTGGCGGATGGAGGGAATCGACGCCACGCACGTTGCGATGACGACGAAGACGCCGGAGGTGCGGGAGTGGTGTGATCCGGGGAACACGCTGCCGCGCTCGTTCCAGTTCGCGTAGGCAGAACGAGCGCTTCTGTGGTGCGGAGAATCGCCGTCCGCCTGTGGGACAATCAGCAGAGGCGAGTTGCGGTCGTCACCGAGTCGCGGCATGCGTGCGCCGGCGAACGGTGCGCTTGATGCGCACCCTCGGCCGGCACGCTTTTACGGACCGGCGGGCGATGCTCTGTTCGCGGCGACGATCATGTGGTTGCTGATCAGTTGTAGCGCCATCCGCCATTCCTCCAGATCATGGCGATCGGCGCTGGAACCCAGGATCTCCTGCATCGATTCGACGACGAGGCGAACGACCAGGTCGTAGTGCTCGGGCTTGGCGCCGTACGCCGCGTGCCGCCTGCCGAGGTCCGCGAGCATCGCGGCGTTCGCGGAGGGATTCTCGAAGTTGTCGACGACCGCGTTGAGGGCGCCCGTCAGTTTCTTGGCCTGCGATACGAGATCGGCGCTGAACATTGCGCGGAGGTGGGGTGCCGCGGCGAAGAGTTTGGCGTAGAAACTCTCCGCGAACCGGAGGTCGTGGGCGCGGACCCGTTCGTAGGAGGCTCGGAGTCTTCGCACGAGCGCCAGGTCGAGGGGGACGAGGGCGAGCGGGTCGGTGACTTTGGACAGCGCGATCGGGTGTCTGTGCATGGGCATCGGAGGCTCCCCGGGGTGAGTATCCAAAGAGACGCGAAAAACCAAGCGTGCGCACGCCATTATCGGGCGGAGATCCCGGGGGCATCATCGCGGCGGCGTTGGGGGCCAGAACTCGGACAGGATGATCTTTCGGACCCACGGATCTCCGCTTGGGAGCAGGCCTTCCTCAACGAGCCGCCTGGCCATGGACTCGTGGTCCCCGTGCGCCCGGCCGAGGATGGGCCGGAGGCGTTGTTCGGCGGCGTGCCGGGCGTTGAGAGCCCGTTCTCGTGCGGCGTCGGCCGCGTCGCGTGTAGCGGAGTCGAACAGCCGGACGGTGCCATCGTACGAGCCGGACGCGAGCCACCGGCCGTCGGGGCTGAAGCAGATGCCACGGATCGCCGCGTCGTGGGCGCGGAACGAGGCTATCTGATCGAACGTGGCGACATCGAATAGGACTATTTCGCCGAACCAGGAGCCGGCGGCGAGGCGAGTTCCGTCGGGGCTGAGAGCCAGACAGGTCACGTGCTGGCCGTGCCCCTTGAGCGTGGTGATGGCCGACCCCGTTTCGACACTGCGGACGCGGACGGTCTGATCCCTCGACCCGGAGTAGAGGTGCCGGCCGTCGTGACTGAACAGGACAACAAAGACATCGGACGCGTGGTCCGTGAAACGGTGCAGTTCGTTGCCATTTTGTGCGTTGACCAGGCGAACGGTGTGGTCGCGGGAGCCGGAGGCGAGGGTGGCGCCATCCGGGCTGAAGCGGACAGAGTTGACACGGGCCGAGTGGGCGGTGAGTTTGAGCCGTGGCCTTTGGGTGCGGAGGTCCCACACACGGACCGTGCCGTCCTCGGAGCCCGCGGCGAGTTGTTCACCGGTCGGGTTGAAAGCGATTGACGCCACGGATTGACCATCGCTTGTGAGTTCCATCGCGGGGCGGCCGGTTTCCGCGTGGAGGATCCGAACGACACCGTCGGCGCCCGCCACGGCGACGAGTTGACCGTCGCGCGAGAACTCCACGGCGTTGAGGATGGTGTTTCCCGGCGCGATGCGGGCGACGGGGCCGGCCAGGTCGGGGTCCCAGAGGCGGAGATCACCGTCCTCGGAGACGGACGCGAAGACTGCGCCGTCGGGCGAACAGGTGATGCCACGCACATGCTTGTCGTGGCCGTGGAGCGTCAGGATGCCGCTCGGCGAGGCGAACTCGGATGCTCGCCACGTGCGGATTGAGCGGTCCCACGACACCGAGCGGAGGAGTTGGTCTCCGGGCTCAAAGACAAGGCCGGAGACGGCGTCGGTGTGTCCTCCGAGTTCGCCGATGATTCGTCCGTCGGGGAGTGACATGATCACGATACCCCGGTGCGTCAGGCCGACCGCCATCAGGGAACCGTCGTTTGAGAATCCGACAGATCGCACGCTGTTCACTTCGTGCGTCGCCTTGAGTTCCCGGGCGAGCGTGCCGTCGGTGGCGTTCCAGAGGAGTACGGTGCCGCCCGATCCCGCGGCGGCTATGAACCGACCGTCTTTGCTGAACCTGACCTGGTTGACGCTGCCGGGGAACACAAGGCGTTGCAGCACGCTCAGGTCGCGGGCGCTGCGCAACCAGACATGGCCCAGTTCGTTGAAAGTCGCCAGCACCGAGCCTTTCGGAGACACAGCGAATCCGTGTATGCCGCCGGGCTGATCTCCGGGGAACGAGGCGACGCTGCGGGGCGAGCTGGTCCACACCAGGGCGGTGCCGTCTCCCGCGGCCGCGGCTATCCGACCATCGGGGAGCCCGATGACGCCGTAGACGGGGGCGGGCATACGGGCGACGGCTTCGAGGCTCGTCAGGGTGTTGGCGTCCAGAAGCGTGACGACCCCGTCCTCGTCACCGGCGATGAGTTGTTGAGCGTCGGGGTTCCAAGCGACGGTGCGGATCTGCGCTCCCGAGTGATTCTCGAACGTCGCGATCGGGTTGGGATCATGGAAGTTCCACACTTTGACGGTTCCGTCGCTCGCGGCGGTGGCGTATCTCGCGGCGTCCGCGTTCTCCGCGATGTCCAAAATCATGGCCTCGTGCCCGACGAGGGTGCCCGCGCTGCGTTCGGCGAGGCGCGACAGGAATCCCCATTCCCAGCCGTGGCGCCGGTGTGCCGCGGCGGCGAGACGAGTCCGCATCTGCTCGAACTCACCGGTCCGCATCGCCGAGAGCGCACCGGCGATCTGGGCCGTGTACGCCTCCCATCGGGCGACGTCCCGCTCGCGGGCGGTCTTCTGCTCGGCGGCGGCGCGGCGTTCGACTTCGTCGGCGAGCCGCAGGGCGAACCCGGTGCTGAGCACCGCGATGAGGATCGTGCCGGCGGCGAGCACGACCCCCGCCGCCACGAGCGTCCGGTTGCGTCTGGCGAAAAGCCGGCAGTGGTCGAGCGCTCCGGGCGGGCGGGCCTCGATCGGTTGGAAGTTGAGCAACCGGCGGATATCCGCGGCGAGGGCCGTGGCGCTCTGGTAGCGTTGATCGGGCTGCTTCTGCATCGCCTTGGTGAAGATCGCCTCGATATCGCGGTGCATCCGCGAGGGAGGCCATCCCGGTCGGCGCGGGGCCGCCTGAACGATGCAGTCGACGGCGGCGGGGATCGGCAACCCGGACAGATCGTGTGGGAGATGCCCGCACGTGAGTTCGTAGAGCATGACGCCCAGGGAGTACACATCGGTGCGGATGTCGATGTCGGCGGCGGCGATGCACTGCTCCGGGCTCATGTAGTTGAGTGTGCCGATGAGCCGTGGCACCTCCGACACGGCCGTGAGCGGCTGGCGGGTGGATTCCATGGTCCGGGCGACACCGAAGTCGATGATCTTCGCGCTTCCGTCGCCGCCGACCAGCACGTTCTCGGGCTTGAGGTCTCGGTGAACGATGCCGTGCTGGTGGCCGTGGTGGACCGCGTCGCACACCGAAGCGAGCATGGCGAGCCGTTCGCGGAGCGGGCAGGCGTGGCGATCGGCGAACGCGGTCAAGCTCATCGCGTCTTGGACGAGTTCCATCGCGAAAAAGGGCGCGGACGTTGATTGGCCGAGCCGGGCCACTCCCGCCTCATAAATCTGCGCGATGCCGGGGTGGTGCAGCCGCGCGAGCGTCTGGGCTTCGAGCCGGAAGCGGAGGAGGGCATCGGTGCGAGACATCGACTGGTGCATCACCTTCAGCGCCACTCGCCGCCTGGGGTTATCCTGGACGGCCTCGTAGACGGTCGCCATCCCGCCCGTGCCCAGCACGCCTATGACGAGATAGTCTCCCACCGCGTCGGGGATGCCGAGCAACGTCTCCGGCGTGCGTTCCAGCGCGGGGGTCTCGAGGAATCCCGCGCTGCGGTCGGCGGCGTGGAGCAGCCGGTGAACGATCGCTTCCACGTCCGGGTCCCCCGCGCACGCCTCGCTGACCAGGGCCCCGCGCCGAGAGGGCTCGACCCCGAGCGCCTTGGTGAAGATCGCGTGTGCGCGGATGGTTGGTTCAGGAGTCACCCGGCGGGTCTCCCGCTGAACTATCGCGAGGGGTGTTCGGAGCGTCACGATCCTCCAACTGGGCAAAGAGCCAGGCGCGGGCCGCTTGCCAGTCGCGATCGACGGTTCGCTTCCCGATCTTCAGGAGTTCTGCGACCTCCTCCAGTGAACAGCCGCCGAAGTAGCGCAGCTCCACGACCCTGGCCTGCTGCGCATCGATCTGGGAGAGTTGAACGAGGGCCTCGTCCAGGGCCAGGAGGTCGACCTCGCGCTCGGGGGCGGCGACGTCGATGTCGGTCACGCAGACGCGCGTGCCGTGACCTCCCCGCTTCTCGGCGAGCTTGGCGCGGGCGTGATCAATCAGGATTCGTCGGATGATCCGCGAGGCGATCGAGAAGAAGTGGAGGCGGTCCTTCCAGTCGGTGGTGCGCTGATCGAGGAGCTTGACGTACGCCTCGTGAACCAGCGCCGTGGGTTGGAGCGTGTGGCCGCGGCGCTCCGATTCCATATGCGACATCGCCAGGCGACGCATGTCGTGGTAGATCGCGGTCATCAGGGCGTCCAGATCGCGGCGATCTCCCGACGCGGCGGCGTGCAGGAGGAGCGTGATGTTGGCCGGTGTCGCGTTCATGGATGTCTGCCCCCGGTGCGCCGGGGTTTGGAGCGGGCATCTTGATACTCTTGCAACGACTCGGTGGAAGTGTACCGTCGACCGTGTCCTGGGGGGTCGAGCGAAAGGAGGCCCGGCGCACGGTGCGCCGGGCCTTTGCGGTGGAGTGGCGGTCGCCCGGCCTTACCGGGGCTGAGCCGGGGTGACACTCATGCTGCCGACGCCGGCGGCTTCGAACGTGTGGCAACCCAGGCCGAGCTGCTTGAGGTTGTTGCTGCCCCGGAGTCGATTCGCTTCTTGCGGGAGGCGCACCTGGACTTCGATCGCGTCGATGACCATCGGCGCGAGTCGGCCGTCTCTGCCTCGCGCGAGGATCGTCGTGGGCGTGTCGTAGGTCAATCTCCAGATCGCCTCGCTGAAGGTGTTGACGTTGCCGAGGACGAGCGTGCCGGGCCCGGCCTTGACCAGACTCCGCGGCGGGACCGATGGCGTGAGCAGCGAGGGAATTTCCGTCGCTCCGGGGTGCGTCGCGTCCAGGTCGCCCGTCGCCACGAAAACGCCGCCACGATAGACGTTGTAGACGGCGCGTCGGCCCGGCGGCGCGTCGACCCAGAGCCCCAGCATCGGAGATTGGTTGCGGTACACGATCTTCTCGTAGTTCAACGAGAGCAGTTCGTGCGGTCGGCCGGCTCCGTCGAGCACCTGCACGCTCGCGGTGTACGAATCCGGAGTGCGGTCGAGGTCGACGCGGACGGCTGATTCGCGCACCTTCTGCACGGCGGGCAGCAGCAGACCGATGAGGATCGGCGATGGATCGCTTTGAACGCCGGTGATCCGGCCCTGTACGGCGGCGTTGTTCATCGGACGGATTTCAGTTCCGCGACCGGGCGCTGCGAACCATCGCCCGATCGTGAGCGGGTTCACGAAGATGAAATCACTGCCGCTCTCGGCGTCGCGCGGCTCGGCGGACGAAGTCAGCCTGCTGGGGTAGATAGAGAAAGACCGCGGGGCCGCCGAGATGTGCACGAGCGCCGGGGCGCTTGAGGTCGGCGTGAACGCACCTCGCCAGATTCGCTCGGGGTTGGCGGGGTCGGCGAAGACGCCGGCCTGCGGCGCGTGCTGTTGGCTCGCGTCGATGTTCAAGACGTCGTCGCCGAACACGGCGCCTCCGCTGACAAACGTCCAGGCGGGATGGGTCGAAAAGAGATCGAACTGGGTTGAGGCGAACGCGTAGGCCGAGGCGGGGAACTCGGCGAGCACGTTGACGCTCGCGCTCTGGCCGGAGCGCAGGACGTTGGGGGTGGCCTGGACGACGAGTTCGCTGTCCTGGGCCGCGGCGAGGGGAGGGGTCATCCCGACGGAGCCGGCGGCGAACAGCGCGAGCGTGGCGATGCTCATGGGATGCGGGCGGAGCGATTCAAGCAAAGACATGGTGGTTCTCCAGATTTGGTGCGGACCTGACGCCGGCGACGGTGGGCACCCACGCGACTCGCCGGGGAGCGATCAACGGTCGGGACCGTGCGATGAACGCCGGTTCCGGCCGCGGGTGCTCCGGCAATGACGCGGAAAGCGGTCAGGATTCGCGCCACACATCGTTCGAATCGGGTGCCGTCGCCGCAACTGCGCCGGAACATCCGCGTCGCGATGCCCTGCCGCCGGGTACGGGCGCCGCCGAGCTGCGGACGGAATCGCCGCGGCGTCCGTCTCAGGGGGCGGTTCGTGATGTTGCGGGGCATCACCTTGGGACCGTGGAGGAGGAAGGCGGGATCGCCGGCTTTGGAGCAGTTGCATCGGTGTGACCCAATCTCATCGAGGGACTCCCGCGAACGTGCGGTGAAGGGGTCGACCGACTCGGGAGGCGGCG
Organism: Phycisphaerales bacterium; assembly: GCA_044222845.1. Taxonomy (GTDB): domain Bacteria; phylum Planctomycetota; class Phycisphaerae; order Phycisphaerales; family UBA1924; genus UBA2402. Next base: position 9,045 of record JBGAMO010000058.1, on the reverse strand, counting down.
ATCTGGCGCCCGGAGCGACCAGGGAGCCCGGAAATCGCGAAATGGAAGACCAGCATAACCCCTGGCTGGTCGGGTATGCTTGGCTCCATGCATATCGCTCGTCTCATCGGGGTTGCTTTTGCACTACTTTGTCTTCAGGCGTCCTGGGCGGATGATCGGCCGGGACACTCCACGCACGGGTCGGCGTTCGACACGGGGCTGCGGCAGCGGCCGTGGCGGATGGAGGGGATCGGCAAGGCGCACTTTGCGGTGACGACGAAAGCGCCGGAGGTGCAGGAGTGGTTTGATCAAGGGAACACGCTGCTGCACTCGTTCTGGTTTGAAGAAGCCGAGCGGTCGTTCCGGTGGTGCCTGAAGCTGGACCCAGACTGCGCGATGGCGTACTGGGGACTGGCGGCGACAAGCCTGAACTGGTTCAGCGAGCCGGCGCTGGATTCTCCGGAAGCCAAGCGGGGCCTGGACTTTCTGAAGGAGGCGGTGAGGCGCAAGGGATTGGTCTCGCCGCGGGAGAGGGCGTACATCGAGGCGTGGGACACGGCGTTCACAGGCCCATCGCCCGCGAGGTTCCCGGTGCTGGCCAAGGAACTGCAGAAGATCATCGTCGCGTACCCGGAGGACGTGGAGGCCAAGGCGCTCTATGCGCTGTACTGCATCAACACGCCGTTTGCGTACGGGACAGAGTTGGTGATCCGGCAGGTGCTGGAGAAGGAGCCCGACCACCCCGGGGCGCACCATTACCGCATCCACAACTGGGACGGGGTGTCGACGGAGCAGGCGCTTGAGAGTTGCCGGCGTTACGGCGCGATCGCGCCCAACATCGGCCACTCGAACCACATGCCCGGGCACAACTACAGCAAGCTGGGGATGTGGCACGAGGCGGCGATCTCGATGGACAGCGCAACGCGGGTTGAGCTCAAGTACATGAACGAGCGGCTGGCGCTGCCGTTTGAGACCTGGAACTTCGCTCACAACCGCAACTACCTGAGCTACATCCAGGAGCAACTGGGGATGGAGCGGGCGTCGCTGGACGGCGCGAGGGCGCTGATCGCGGCGCCGCGAGACCAGGTGCGCAACAAGGACGATGACCGGGGCGCGTACGACCAGGGCATGCAGGCGCTGACGAGGTGCCTGATCAAGTTCGAGCGATGGAACGAGGTGCTCAAGCCGGGCGTGATCCCGTGGCGCGATACGCCGACGGACAAGGCCAACCGCGCGTTCGCGGAGGCTCTGGCTCACATCGGGACGGGCAACCTGGTGGAGGCACGCGCCCGCGTGCTTGAACTCAGGACCGCCGTCAAGGATCAGAGCGAGAAGGACAAGGGGTGGGGAATTGATCTCGCGCTCGCGGCGGACGCGGCGGAGGGGCTTCTCCGTGCGGCGGAGGGGGACACGCTGGAGGGCACACGGTTCCTGTTGCAAGCCGCGGCGGCGGAGCAGAAGAAGCGCGACGACGATTCGTACCGGAATGATCCGCCGCCGTACCCGTGGCCGGCGTACCGGGTGCTTGGGGATGTGTACCTCGCGCGGGCGGATCATCGCCTGGCGATCGACGCGTATTCACGGGCGCTGAAGGCCGAGCCCAACGACGCGTTCACGCTGTCGGGGCTGGCGCGGGCGCACGCGGCGTTGGGCGAGAAGGATGTCGCGACGCGGTACGCGGGCAGGCTGGCGTACGTGTGGTCGCACGCGGACGCGGGGCTCTCGTGGCGAGATCGGGTGGAGGCGCTGGGGCTGGCGTCCAAGCCGGTGGCGGAGACGGCCGCGCCGGAGCGGGAGTACCGGCTTGATCTGCTGGCGGACCTGGGGCCGCTGGACTGGCAGCCGTTCGCGGCGCCCAGCCTCAACTGCACGGATTCGGAGGGCAAGACGGTGCGCCTTGAAGACCTGAAGGGCAAGAACGTGCTGCTGGTGTTCTACCTCAACGAGGCGTGCGTGCACTGCGTCGAGCAGTTGGTCGCGATCAACAAGCGGGCCTCGGAATGGGACGCGGAGAACACGGTCGTGCTGGCCGTGAGCAGCACGCCGCCGGAAAAGAACAAGGAATCGCTCAAACTGGGGGGGCTGTCGATCCGGCTGCTCTCGGACACGGATCATGCCAATGCGCGGCGGTTCACCTCGTACGACGACTTCGAGGACATGGAGCTGCACTCGACGATTCTGATCGATACACGCGGGCGCGTACACTGGAAGCACACGGGGGGCGATCCGTTCACGGACGTGGATTTTCTGCTCAAGGAAGTGAAGCGGATCAACAAGCCGGTGGGGACGGCGAGCACTGTGGCGAAGTGACTTCCCAGGCCGGAGGTGGAAGGAATCGGAACGAGATTGACCGGGGCACCGCGCCCGGATGTTGGTTGTGTCGAACGACTGGAGGGCGCTCCACCATGCGATCACATCACACGCTCATCACGATCTGCTTTACAGCGGCGCTGCAGGGATTGGCGGGAGCGCAGGTGCAGACGACGACTCCCCCCACTGCTGCCACGCTGCCAACCGCCCCCGAGGCCACGGACCCGATGGGGAGTTTTGCGCGGCTGGTGTCGGGCGAGTGGCGGGTGACGTCGGCGAGCGGGAAGAGCATGCTGCACACGTGGCACTGGGGCCCGGGCAAGCATTCGATCCGCAGGATGACCAACGGGGAGGGCGCGGCGGGGCAGCCGTGGCGCGAAGTGATGGTTGTGTACTGGCACCCGGGCCGCGGGCAGGTGCGCGTGTTGGGCAAGAGCCCGTTCGCGCAAGGGGTGAGCGAGGGGACGATCAGGTTTCAGGGGGACGCCGCGGAAGCGGTGCTTGACTTGTACCAGGCGGGTCTTGATCCGAATCGCAACGGCGGGCGTCGCAAGATGGGGTTGCGCTGGGCCTTTGACGGCCCGGACAAGTATCACGAGGCACTGTTGGAGGCGGCCGGCGCCGCGGGCCTGCAGCCGCTGGCGGAGTGGGACCACGTGCGATCCAAAGCGGTGACTCCGGCGCGTGCGCCGGGGGGCGAGGAAGCGCCGAAACTCTCGGAACAGTTGAAGGCGTTCGGATCTCTGCTGGGTCACGCGTGGGAGGCCAGGGGCGAGTGGAAGGGTGGCGGGGGCTTTTACTTCCAGACAACGTTTGAATGGGTCCCGTACGCCGAGGCGATCTACGCACGCACGGTGTCGCCTGCCAAGGAGGGAGAGGCGGCGCACGTGCTCGATGCCTACTTCTACTACCACGGCGGGGTCAAGGCGGTGCGGTGCCTGGCGATGTCGGAACGGGGAGGCGTGTACGAGGGCGAGGTGACGGTGGTCGACGGCGGCTCCCTGCAGGTTGACCTCAAGGGCTCGGAGGGCGGAGGGGCCGTGCAGCGGATTGTTCGGCTGGACTTTGAGCAGGACGGGACGCTGCGAGATCGGGTGTGGTCGATCGATGGCGCTGAGCGCACGCTGTTGCTGGATGCGCATCACACCAAGGTTGAGCGTTCACGCGAGTAATCCCTCGCGAGATTCGCCGCGGCGGGTCATGCGGCCGTCATGTTCGCGCGGAGTTGCGGGATACCTTTGAACCGTTCACATTTCAAGGAGATCGCCCATGAAGAGTTCGCGCCTGCTGGCCACATCGATTCTCGTCGCCTTTGCCGCTCTGTGCGGGTGCGCTTCCCAGGGAGGCGGCCACGAGGAGAACGAGACGCCGGTGTCGATGAATGACGTGCCGGCGGCGGTTCGCGCCACGCTCGAGCGAGAGAGCGCGGGCGGGAAGGTGACCGAGATCGAGAAAGAGATGAAGGACGGAAAGTCGATCTACAGCGCGGACGTGGAGATCAAGGGTGTGGCGTGGGACATCTCGGTTGCGGAAGACGGCACGGTGATCTCCAAGGAGAAGGAGTAGGACGGCGGGAAACGGCCCGTGTTGATTGGTTCGGCCCGCTGCGCCGACCAACTCGCATGGGGCGTGATGCCGCGCCCGTCACGCTCGGCTGCGTCTACTTGAACGAGACCTTCGGGAGCGTCCTTGATGTCATCTACCGCTTCGCCCGTGTCCAAACTGCCCGAGATCACATTCGCCTTCTGGGTCATGAAGATCGCGGCGACGACGCTCGGGGAGACGCTGGGCGATTTTCTCTCCAAGGGGCCGGAGCACGGCGGCATCAACCTGGGCTATCTGCTCGCGTCGGTGATCGTGCTGGGGATCTTCTTTGCGACGCTGATCCCCCAGTTGATGACGCGCCGGTTCCATCCGTTCCTGTACTGGTCGGTGATCCTCGCGACGAGCACGGCGGGCACGACGATGTCGGACTTCATGGACCGCACTCTTGGGTTGGGCTACGAGACGGGGAGCATGATCCTGATCGGGCTGCTGATTGCCGCGCTGGTGGCGTGGCGGCTGGTGGAGGGATCGATCTCGGTGAGCAGCGTGCGATCGAAGCGTGCGGAGATGTTCTACTGGGCGGCGATTCTGTGCTCCAACACGCTGGGGACAGCGCTGGGAGATTACCTGGCCGATGAAGAACAGGGGCCTGGGCTGGGCTTTGTCGGCGGGGCGGTGCTGATCGGGGCCGCGATCGCGGTGATTGCTTCGGCGTATCTTGTGGCGCGGAAGCTCAAGGTTTCCGGCGCGGGGGTGTACGTGGCGTTGTTCTGGGCGGCGTTTGTGCTCACGCGTCCGTTCGGGGCGACGTTCGGTGATGTGCTGGCACGCGGGCACGACGAGGGTGGGCTTGGGTTCGGGCCGGGGGGATCGTCGGCGGTGCTAGCGGCGATTCTTGTGGGAGTGATCCTGTTTACGTCGAGGCGGGCGGGGCGGGGCGCGGCGTGAACATCCACCTGAATGAACGCATGGCTTTCTAGGATTCGGTCACGATTGCGGAGACCTCTCGATGCTGAAACAGCTCGTCCAGTTAGGAGTGTGCACGCTCTTCCTGATCGCCTGTGCGGTGCAGACGCGGTCAGGGAGTTCGCCCATGGAGAGAGATGAACAGGCGATCCGAAGATGGTTCGATCACTGGATGAAAGCCACGAAAGAGGGCGACCTGGAGTTGGCGAAGAGCCTGATCGCGGACGATGCGGTCTTCCTGGTGCCGGGCGCCGACCGGATGGACAAGCAGAGTTTCGCCGCGGCGGCGACCGCCACCGATCCGAACATCGATTTTCATCTTGACTGCTCGATTCAGGAGATCAAGGTGCTGGGCGACCATGCGTGGCTCTGGACGAAGCTGTCGCTCACGATGGAGGACAAGCGGACGAAGAGCCGTTCGGTGATGGCGGGGAACTCTCTTTCCATCCTGAAGAGGCAGGGAGATGGCTGGGTTGTCATCCGGGATGCCAACACGATGGTGCCTGTGAGCGAGAACTGATCGCGGAAGGCATTAGTAGTTAGGCATTGGGCATCAGGGGAAGCGGTTCTCACTGCTTTCCGCGGCACTCAAGGGGTTCATGGCACGGTGCTCGCGCGTGATGCGGTCGTGGTGAAGGCGACGGATGGAGTGAAAGCCATGGCGAAAGCGAAGTCAAAGGCACCGGCACAGTCCGCCGTGAAAGGGGCGGGCAAGAGGGCGGAGGGATTTACGGATGCGGAACGGGCCGCGATGAAGGAGCGAGCGCGGGAGGTGAAGGCAGAGGCGCGCATCGGCAAGAACAGGGCGGACGCGGAGCGGGCGGTGCTGGCGAAGATCGCCGAGATGCCGCGGCCGGATCGCACGCTGGGTGAGCGACTGCACGCGATCGTCACGACCAATGCGCCCGAGTTGTGGCCGAAGCTCTGGTACGGGATGCCGGCGTACGCCAACCCCCCACCGCCCGTCGGGGATGGGAAGGTGGTCTGCTTCTACCAAGCGGCTTCGAAGTTCAAGACGAGGTACGCCTCGTTCGCCTTCACGGACTCGGCGAAACTCGACGCGGGAGCGGGGGGGATGTGGGCGACGGGATTCGGGCTCGCGGCGTTGACGGCCGCGGAGGAGGGAGCGATTGGGGAGTTGGTGAGGAAGGCGGTGGGGTGAGGGGACAGCCGCTGAGGCTTTGAAGCGGCGGGGCAGTTTCAACCGTGTTCCCAGGCGAGGAAGAACTCTTCGACATCGGCACCGTCGATGCCGCCGTCTTCGTTGAAGTCGCCGATGGGCTGGGCGTCCTGCCAGGCGCGGAAGAAAGTTTCAACGTCGGCGCCGTCGATGCCGCCGTCGCCGTTGACATCGGCGTTGCGGAGGCAGCCGTAGACATCGACGGCGACATCATCCACGCCGGCCTCGACGGTGCTGGCAAGGCCGGTGTCGCGGGCGATGAAGCGCAGACGCATGCGGGCGGTGGGCGGGACGCCGGCGGGGAGGGAGATGGACTTGCGGACCCATTTCGCGGCGTTCTCGGTGACGAGTTCCAACTGGGTCCAGGTGGCGCCGTCGTCGTTTGAGATCTGCACGGGCATGGAGTCGCTGTTGGCGTTGGAGCCGGTGTTGTTGCTGTACCAGCGCGCGTAGGCGATGCGGATGTCGAGCACGCGGGTGGCGGGCGGGGGCAGGGCGCTGAAGCGGGGGCTGGTGAGCGTGGTGGCGCCGCCGTCAACATCGTTGGCGTTGGCGTTCGCGCCGGCGGTGGCGCCGGTGATCCAGCAGAGCGTGCCGGTGGGCGAGGCATCGTCGGCGGGCTGGGCGGTGGTGGGCTCGGGATCGGCGCGTTGCCAGAGGCCGCCGGTGGCGGTGTCGCCGGGCGCGCCGACGGTCCAGCCGCGGTCGGATTCCATGTCGTCTGCGAAGGTGACGTACGAATCGGCGGAGGGGACGGAGAAGAGCGAACCGTCTTCGGGGTAGTAGACGGTGCGGCCCGAGGTGGTTCGGGCGGAGATGCGGTACTCGACGGTGGCGCCGCAGGGGAAGGCGGGGAACGCTACGGCGTAGATTCCGGGGGTTTGCACCGTGGCGGGCGTGGAGGTGAAGGAATCCAACGGGCTCGTTCGCGTTTCAAGGGCGACGCCCACGGGGTCGAGCGTGTCGGAGCCGTTCTTGATGCTGACGCGGAAGCTGGCGGGCGTGCCGGTGATGAGGCGGTTGGGGAGGGTGCCGTCGGTGAGGCTGAACCACAGGGAGCGGGCGGAGAACTCGCAGAGCTTCAGGAGTGCCTGGAAGTTCTCTTCGCAGGTGGGCACGATCTGCGCGGCGGGGAGCACGAAGCCGGTCTGGCCGGTGTCGCGGAGTTCGAAGCCCCAGGCGAGCACGTCGCGGGCGCCGTAGACCCAATCGGTGACGGCTCCGGAGGCGGGGTAGATGGTGGTGTAGGTGGGGCCGGCGGTGTAGTTCATCTGGTGGACGGCGTAGATGCTGTCCTTCATGATGGTGTTGATGCGCTCGAAGAGGGGGTTGTCCGGGCAGAGCGCGGCGGTGTAGGCGTAGGGAGAGAGGATCAACTGCGAGTAGGAGTGGAAATCGATGTGGGCCTTGAGGCGCGGCTGGGCGGCGATGAAGTCGCGCATGACCTGGGTCTCGGGTTCGGAGAAGCCGGAGACGCCGCGGTAGGTGTCGTTGTTGGTGGCGGTGCTGGCCCCTTCGCCCCCCCACTGATAGCCCCAGTTGCGGTTGAGATCGACGCCGAACGTGCCGTTGCCGTTGTTGCGGCGGTTCTTGCGCCAGAGGCGGTTGGCGGGGATCCAGGTGTACTCGTAGCCGTCGACGTTGATGACGGGGACGACGATTACTTCGACGGAATCGAGCACGGAGCGGATGGCGGCGTCGGTGGCGTAGGTCTCGAGCATGCGGTCGGCGACCCACATGTTGACGCAGGGGCTGATCCACTCGCGGGCGTGCTGGGCGCCCTCGACCATGACCTGCGGGCGGGCGGAGCGCGGGTTGCCGGGCTGGTCGGGCGCGGAGAAGCGGATGCCGCGGATGGTGCGGCCCTCGATGGATTGGCCGACGTTAAACGTGGAGGCGAAGGCGGGGAAGTTGGCGGCGAGTTCGTCCAGGCGGGCGTTGATCTCGGCGAGGGTGTGGTAGGTGGCGAACCAGTCAACGTTGCGTTCGCGGCGGGCGCGATCGATCTGCTCGCGCTCGGCGTCGATCAGCGATTGGACATCGGAGATGAGGCGGGCGTGCTCGAGGCCCTGCTGATCGGCCCAGGCGAGGAAGGCGGGGAGCTTTTCGGGGGAGAACTGCGCATCGATGGGGCCGACGCCCCAACTGCACGACCAGATGTTGTCGGCGAGCTCGGTGACGACGGACAACTGCCGGGGCGTCTGCACCGTGACGCGGTGAACTTCGTGCTTGGCGAAGGGCTTGTCGGCCTGTGCGAGGGAGATGGACGTAGAGCAGATCGCGAAAATCGCGAAGGAACGCTTGAGCATGTTGCACCCCTGATCGAACGGCCGAGAACGCGCCGGGCCATGAGAGCCCGGCGGCAGGGGTTATACGCAGGGCCGGTGACGGCTGTTGCGTGCGCCGCGCCGAGCGGAGGGCGCGGGATCACGAACAAGCATCAAACCGACGCAACGAATCGCGCGGCGTACCCTCAGAAAGGCCCGTGCAAGAGACTACCACGGGCGATGGAGCTACACATGGGCGCTATGTTGCGAGCGGCGGTTGTCGGACTTTGCCTGACGGTGCTGAGCGGGTGCTCGCCCGCGGTCAAGAATCAGGGGCGTGACGGCGTGGAAGCCGGGTACTCGGGGCGAACGCTGACGGCGCGCCTGCCGGTAGAGGTGCGCGTGCCGGCGGTGATGGCCGCGCTGGATGAGGTGCTGCGCGATCGCGGCTACTTCATCAAGGAATCGAGCGTGACGGAGGATGTCGCCAAGTTGGTGGCGCATGCGCCGCGGAACGACGGGTACCCGAGGGTCACGGTGCAGGCGAATACCACCGCCGCGGCGACGGTGGTGCGGTTCACGAACGAGCCGTTCGGTGATGAGGAACTGTGCCGCGCGATGCTGGATGGGCTGCTGGTGAAGCTGGGGATGTAGGGCGGGATTGCCGGCTAAAGATGGGACCAAAACGGCCGCAAGCCCCCGGTGAAGGAGGCTTGCGATCGACCCTGCGCGGCTGTAAGCCGAGTTCTGTGGCGATCGGCGGTTTGCGGTCCTTTTCCTTGACGGGGGCTCGGGACC
>JBGAMO010000258.1:0-3964 GCA_044222845.1 Phycisphaerales bacterium | reverse complement strand
TTCGCCGAGGTAGCTCAGCTGGTTTAGAGCGCTGGATTCATAACCCGGAGGTCGGCGGTTCGAGTCCGCCTCTCGGCATTCGACACCGTTTCCCACGGAATTTCAGGTATTTCCGCACAAACCCCTCGTTGAAGGGGTTTTTTTGCGTTCATGAGCTCTACAACGGCGAATATCACGCCTTCGGATACTTCGCCGCATCGCTGTGAGCACAAACGCAGCGAGGGGCGCGGTCGGTGCCCCGGCTTTTCCTCTCGATTCCCTCGCGTGCAAAGAGGACGGCGCCAACCGCATTCGCAACGCCGGCCGAACTGCTGCCTCGGGGCTATGGGATTGGATTTGCGGAGCAGTCGCACGCACGTCAACACTTGGAATCCCTCGACGTGAACACTTGCGGGACCTTCGCGTCCAAGGCATCGTGGAGCCCACACGACCCAATCGCGGAGCTCAGAGTGTGCGTGCCGCGGCGCACCGGTATCGGACTCAAAACACAGTGTTGACTCGGCTACCCGGCGGCGTTGAGCAACCCGGGTCTCCCTAACATCCCTTCAGTTCTGGTTGCTCCAAATCAACCACTCTGATTCGTGGACGCGATCTCGCCCTGCGCAGGACACTGATCACAGCCGAACATGTGTGAACTTCCATGCAGACCGGCGATTCTCGACCGCTCACTTCAACGACCCATCCGCCATGAGCCAGCCCGCCGATCAAGACGTCACGCAGCTCCTTGAACGGATCCGTTCGGGTGATGACGCCGCGACGAGCGAATTGCTGGGAATTGCGTACCACGAGCTGCGCGCCCTCGCGGGACACGTGTGGCGAGATCAGCCCGGGGACCACACCCTTCAGCCCACCGCCCTCGTCAACGAAGCCTGCATGCGGCTGCTCAAGGCCAATGCCAACGGTTGGAATGATCGCAAGCACTTCTTCCGCGTCGCCGCTCGGGCCATGCGGAACCTGCTCACGGATCACGCCCGCGCCAAGAACGCACTACGCCGCGGCGGGCACGAGATCCGGGTCTCCATTGACAACACTCAGGTCGCCTCACTCGACAAGGGCGTGGACCTTGTCATTCTTAACGACACCCTAACAAAGCTCTCCGATCTGGATTCTCGCCTTGGCCAGATCTTCGAGTTGCGCTTCCTGGTCGGTCTTTCCGTTACTCAGACGGCGGAGATCATCGAAGTCTCGCCCCGGACAATCGAACTGGACACGCAGTTCATCCGGGCGTGGCTTCAGAAGGAAATGTCGGCGTGAAAGCCATGGCGAGCAACATGACACGGGAGCACTTCGCGGCCATCCGCGAGTTGTTCCACCGGGCGTTTGAACTGCCCGAGCAAGAACGGACCGCGCTGCTGGAGCGCGAATGCGTGGGCCGCGATGATCTTCGAACCGCGGTCGAGGAGTTGCTCCGCGCTGAACAAACCGCGTCGGAGCATCTCAATCCGGATGGCGGCCTCATCGTGCGCCGCATCATCACCGAGTCCAAAGACACCAGGGGCGATGTGTCGCTCCCCGAGTTCATCGGGCCGTACCGAGTGCGCCATCTACTGGGCCGGGGCGGGATGGGCGAGGTGTATCTCGCCGAGCAGACCAACCCGCGGCGCGATGTTGCGATCAAAGTGCTTCATCGGGGTGTGACGCGTCGAAGCCTGTTCGATCGGTTCTCCCGCGAAATACAGGCGTTGGGCCGCCTGGAGCACCCCGGCATCGCCCGCATTTACGAGGCCGGCGAGGTCGAACACGCCGACTCCCGTATCCCGTACTTCGCCATGGAGTTCGTGAGCGGTCAGAACCTGATCGAGTTCGCCCGATCGCAATCGCTCGATCTCGCCTCCCGGCTGGAACTGGTCGCCAAAATCGCCGACGCCGTGCAGCACGCTCACACCAAGGGAGTGATCCACCGCGATCTCAAGCCCGCGAACATACTGTTGGCCGCCGCCGACGATTCCAAGGTCGGTGATGCGACGGGAAGCCGCTGCGAAACCCGCACCGGCCACTCGGGCCTCCAGCCCAAGATTCTCGACTTTGGAGTCGCCCGCGTGCTTGAGCCCGAAGCGACCGAATCGGCCGCTACCGAGGCCGGATTGCTCATCGGCACCGTCGCGTACATGAGCCCCGAGCAACTCAAGGGGGACAGTGCCGGCGTCGACGCCCGCGCCGATGTCTATGCCATCGGCGCCATCCTGTACGAGCTCCTCACCGGGCGCCTTCCGCACGAAGTCCGCAACAAGCCGCTCCCGGAAGCCGCGCTGATCGCGTGCGAGCACGAACCGGCGCCGCTGTACCTGCGCGGCCAGACACCACTGGGTCCCTTCGACCGCGATATTGAGACCATTGTCGCCCACGCTCTCGCACGTGACCGGGAGCAGCGATATTCGACCGCGGCGGCGCTATGTGATGATCTGCGCCGGTACCTCCGCAACGAACCGATTCTCGCACGCCGGCCGACGGTTACGTATCAGCTCTCCAAGTTCGCGCGCCGCAACACGGGGCTCGTGGCCGGCGCGGTGGCAGCGATCCTCGCGCTGGTGGCGGGGCTGATCGCCAGCACAGTGCTGTACGCCCGCGAACAGGAGGCCCACAAACGAGCGGATGCCAAGGAGAGACTGAGCAGTGCGGTGCAGACGTATCTGGTCGACGGTTTGCTGATGGCCGCGGCCCCTGAACGTCTGGGCCATGAAGTCAAGGTGCTCGACGTGCTCACCCTGGCGGCCGACGGGTTGGAGGACCGGTTCGCCGACCAGCCCGACGTCGAAGCGGCGATCCGCGCCGAACTCGCCGAGGTCCTCTGCAAGGTCGGCAAGTTCGAGGAGAGCGAAGCCCAATTTGCCCTCGCGATTCCTCTCATGGAGCGAGTCTTTGGCGTGGATGATCCGCGGACAATCCGGGCTTTGTTGAACCGCAGTTCCAATGCTCATCAACTGAAGAATCTCCCAGTCTCGGCCCGGACCGCCACCGATGCGCTCGCACGTACTCGCCGTTCGCTCCCGCGGGGCAGCGCTCTCGAAATCTCGGCCCTCCAGCAACTGGGCGCCACGAACATCGCGCAAGGCCGCTTCAAGGCGGCCAAGGCGGCCCTGCATGAGGCGTTGGATCTTGCTCAACTCGCACCCGACGAACACCACGCCGCCATCCTTGCCATCCAGGCACTGATCGCCTTCGCCGACGGTCCCAACGCCGGCGGCGACTCTGAATCCATCAGCGAGATCGCCGACGCCGCAGCGGTTGCGCTCGGCCCCGACAACCCCACCACCATCAACACCCGCAGCAACCTGCTCATCAGACTCAACGCGGAGGGCAAGGCGGCCGAAGCGGTCGCCATCGCCGCGGAACTCCCGGCCGCCGCGGAACGCACCTTTGCGCCCAGCCATCCGATGCGGGGCCACGTCTACCGCAACAGCGCGGAGTCGTACCGCATCGCGGGGCGGTTCGAGGAAGCCGAACGCCTGGCACTGATGGCAAACGACATCTTTTTGCAGATGCAGCCCGAGCATTTACCCGAGCAGGAGGTCAGCATGGCCCAGATGCGAGCGATCTACTCGCAGTGGCCCGGGCATCAGGAACAGTTGCAATCCTGGAGTGTGAAATCGATCGGCGCCCGCTTGAAAATGGCCCTGCCCGGCCGCTGGTCCACGGTCCGCATCACCCTCCAGAAGGTAACTTCCGATCTCTCTGCCGGCGGAATCAAGATGACCGATCGGGACCTGCTCGCAAGCGTCTGGGACGCTCGCGACGCATTGGCGCCGCTCGGCAATAAACGCCGCGCCATGTTCTTCGCGAACTTTGCCCGCGCGGCCGCCGCCGCGGGAGACCTTTCCCATCACCAGGAAGCACTCACGCTCGCCGAAGCGGCATTGCCGGACTCGGAAAAACCAACCCTGGTGTCGAGGATGATCGAGAACGCCGCAACACAGCGATGAAGCGAGGACCAACGTGCGCTTCCGAGGGGGACGAGCCGCCACAC